>CAZKZQ010000240.1:0-6152 GCA_964557235.1 uncultured Nocardioidaceae bacterium | reverse complement strand
CGGCCGCGTCGCCGGCGGAGATGGAGAAGCCGAACTTCTGGTCCTCGTGGGCGGTGGCGATGTACTCGTGGGTGTGCGCCTCGACGCCCGCGGTGACGCGCACCAGCACGCCCACCTCGTGCGCGGGGCCGACCTCGGCGAGCACGGCTCCGAGCCGCTCGATCTCGTGGAACGAGTCGACGATGACCCGCCCCACCCCGACCTCGACCGCACGGCGCAGCTCGGCCGTCGTCTTGTTGTTGCCGTGGAAGCCGATGCGGGCCGGGTCGGTGCCCGCACGCAGCGCGACGGTCAGCTCGCCCGCCGAGCAGACGTCCAGGCTCAGCCCCTCCTCCGCGACCCAGCGGGCGACCGCCGTGCAGAGGAAGGCCTTGCCGGCGTAGTAGACGTCGACGCCGTCGAACGCGTCGCGGAAGGCGCGGGCGCGCGACCGGAAGTCCGCCTCGTCCAGGACGTAGGCCGGGGTGCCGTGCTCGCGCGCCAGGTCGCGCAGGTCGACCCCCCCGACCTCGAGCGCCCCCTCGTCGTTCTTGCGCGCGGTCGAGGACCACAGCAGCGGCACCAGGTCGTTGACCTCGCGCGGGGCGCGCAGCCAGGCCGGGCCGCGGTGGTTGATGTCGGCGTGGAGCGCTCCCGCCTCGTGCGCCCTCACATCCGCTCCGGTGCGCTCACACCGAGCAGGTCCAGGCCGTTGGCCAGGACGGTGCGCGTCGCCGCCACGAGCAGCAGCCGTGCCCGGTGGAGGTCGGCGACCTCCTCGTCGCCCATCGGAAGGACGCGGCAGACGTCGTAGAAGCGGTGGAAGGTCGCCGCGGTCTCCTCGAGGTAGCGCGCGACCCGGTGGGGCTCGCGCAGGCTCCCCGCGGCCGCGACCACGCGCGGGAACTCCGCGAGCGCGCGCAGCAGCAGGCCCTCGCGCTCGTGGTCGAGCAGGGCGGGGTCGACCGCCGGGTCGACCTCGATGCCGAGCTCGGCGGCGTTGCGCAGGATCGCGCTGAGCCGTGCGTGGGCGTACTGCACGTAGAACACCGGGTTGTCCGAGCTCTGCCGGGTCACCTGCTCCACGTCGATGGTCAGCGGCGAGTCGTTGGGATAGCGCGCGAGGGTGTAGCGCAGGGCGTCCACGCCGATGAGCTCGACCAGCTCGGCCATCGACACGATCGACCCGGCCCGCTTGCTCAGCCGGACCTCCTCGCCGTTGCGCAGGATCTTGACCAGCTGGCCGATGAGCACCTCGATGTTGCTCTCGGGGTCGTCGCCGGCACAGGCCGCCATCGCCTTGAGCCGGCCGACGTAGCCGTGGTGGTCGGCGCCGAGGAGGTAGACGCAGACGTCGAAGCCGCGCTCGCGCTTGTCGACGTAGTACGCCGTGTCGCTGGCGAAGTAGGTGAGCTCGCCGTCGCTGCGCCTCAGCACGCGGTCCTTGTCGTCCCCGAAGTCGGTGGTGCGCATCCACAGCGCACCCTCGCTCTCGAACAGGTGCCCCGCCTTCTCGAGCACGTCGAGGCCGTGCTGCACCTTGCCGTCGTCGAAGAGCGTGCGCTCGGAGAACCACACGTCGAAGCGGGTCCTGAGCCGCTCGAGGTCGGCCTGCTGGTCGGCCAGCTGGAGGCGGTAGCCCGCCTCGCGGAACGCCACCAGCCTCTCGTCCTCGGGCAGCTCGAGGATGCCGGGCTCCTCGGCGACGATCTGCCGGGCCAGGTCGTGGACGTAGTCGCCGTGGTAGCCGTCCTCCGGCACCGCCTGCCCGCGGGCCGACGCCTCGAGCGAGGCCCCGAACTTGTCCATCTGGCTGCCGCGGTCGTTGACGTAGAACTCCCGCGCCACCTCGGCGCCCGCCGCGGCCATCACCCTGGCCAGGGCGTCGCCCACCGCCGCCCACCGGGTGTGGCCCAGGTGCAGAGGTCCGGTGGGGTTGGCCGACACGAACTCGACGTTGACCCGCTTGCCCGCGAGCGCGGTGCCGCGGCCGTAGGCCGCTCCGGCGGTCACCACCTGAGCGGCGACCGCACCCTGGGCCCCCGCCTCGAGGGTGATGTTGAGGAACCCCGGTCCCGCGACCTCGGCCCCGGCGACCGCGGGGTCCGCGACCAGCTCGGCGGCGAGCAGCTCGGCCAGGGTCCGCGGGGCGATCCCCGCGCGCTTGCCCAGCTGGAGCGCGACGTTGGTGGCGTAGTCGCCGTGGCCGCGCTGCTTGGGACGCTCCACCACGACGCTCTCGGGCAGCTCGGGCAGGTCGAGCTCGCCGCGGTCACGGAGGGACCCGAGGGCGGCGACGACAAGGACGGAGAGCTCGTGGGGGGTCACCGGCCAAGCCTACAAAGACAACGGCCCTCTCCCCCTCCTGAGTCCGCGCCGGAGCCCGTGTACGCTGGCCCGGCCCCAAAGCCCCCGTAGCTCAGGGGATAGAGCACCGCCCTCCGGAGGCGGGAGCGAAGGTTCGAATCCTTCCGGGGGCGCCACACCGACCCGACCGATCCGGGCCGCTCTTCATCTTTTCCCGTCCGCGGACCGCGGACGCTCCCTACCCTGGGCCCGCGGGCCCTGGGAGCCCGCGGCACGGGTGGCACCCCCCGCCCCCGGCAATCCAACGGTGGGAGCACAACACATGAGAATGAGCACTTCCCTGCGCTCGCGCGCGGCCGCCCTCGCGGCCACTGCGGGCCTCGCCCTGGCCGGAGCGGTGGTGCTGAGCACCCCGGCCCAGGCCGCACTGTCCGAGACCAACTACGGCTTCCAGGCCACGGCCTACGGCACCCGCGTGCAGGCGCCCGTGGCCCAGGTGGGCCTGCCGCGCACGGCCTTCTCCTACATCTACTGCACCCGCCTGGCCGGGAAGACCACCTCGAACTCGCTCGAGGAGGAGCTGGGCCTGCCGCTCAACGAGGCGCAGCCGCTGGTCAAGATCAACGCGGTCGCGACCAAGACCCGCTCGTTCAAGGACGTCGCCAACGGCATCGCCGGCGCCTCGCAGGGCACCACCACGATCGGCTCGCTGGTCCTCGGCGGCGTCGAGGGTGGACCCGAGCTGAGCTTCGACGGCCTCAAGACCACCTCGACGGCGTGGGCCGACAACGCCGGCAAGCTGCACGCCAACAACAAGGTCTCGGCGCTCGACCTCGACCTGACCCTGCCGACCCCGCCCGAGACCGGCACCCCGCTCGACGACCTGCTCGGCGCGATCACCGACACCACCGGCGACGTGCTCGACCAGGTGATCGACGTCCTGCGCGACAACCTCGGCGGCATCGAGATCCCGGGCCTCGGCACGATCTCGCTGGCCAGCTTCGACCGCCACGGCGCGGGCAGGACGACGGCGTACGCCTCGTCGTTCCTCTTCCGCCTGAACCTCTACGGCCTCGACGGCGACCCTGACACCGAGGAGGACAACATCACCCTCGGTGTCGGCCGATCGTGGGCGCGCATCACCAAGGGCGTCCGCTCCGGCGTGATGTCGGGCGTCGGCGTCGGCAGCCGGATCAACTCAGGCTCGGTCCTCGGTGACATCGGCGACCTCGCCTGGCGCCAGCTGCCCTGCGAGGGCACGCACGAGAAGGTGCTCTCCCGCGGCGTCTCCACGGCCAACCTCGGGCTGTCGGTCCCGACCGTCCTCAGCAACGCCCGTGGCTCGTCGTACGGCGCGCAGCTGCGGCGCGGCAAGGCGGAGGCCTTCACCCGCGGCACGGTCGGCAGGTTCGCCGTGAACGGCAACGACCTCGTCCTCGAAGGGGTGGTCGGGCGCACCAACGTCCACCAGCTCGCCTCGGGCAAGGTCGAGACCGACTTCGCCGGCAGCCGCATCGGCCGGATCCTGGTCAACGGCAAGGTCCTCGGCCGCGACATCACCCCGCGCACGGCGCGGTCGATCAAGCTGCCCGAGATCCCCGGGGTGGTCAGCATCAGGCTGTTCCCGCGGGGCAAGTGGACCCGCGGCGGCCACATCAGCGCGGTCAAGATCGTGCTGGCCGAGGCGGTCAGCCCGGTGACGGTCCACCTCGGCTTCAGCCGGGCGGCGATCAAGCGGTTCTGACCTGACCACAGCACGACAGCAGAGCCCGAGGGGCGGTGACCACGGCGGTCACCGCCCCTCGGCGCGCGTCGGCTGCGCCCGTCATGCATGGCCTGACCAACATCTTTGCTTTGCCCGCGACGGGACCGATTTCTCTCTACCCTGGGACCTGGGTCCCGGGAGGCGCTGCTGTCTGGGTGGCGCCGACCCCGTCGGGCGACGAGGGACCCACACCGTCCGGGGCGCAGCCTGAGCCCCCGACCCTGACCTCGGTGGGAGCACACATGAGACACAGCAAGACGTTGCGCGCGCGCGCGGCAGCGATCGCCGCGACCCTGAGCCTCGCCCTCGCCGGCGGGGTCGTGCTGAGCAGCCCGGCCCAGGCCGCGCTCACGGAGACGAACTTCGGTTTCCAGGCGACGGCGTACGGCGCCCGGGCGCTGGCGCAGCAGGCCGACCTGACGCTGCCGCGCGTGGCCTTCTCCTACATCTACTGCACGCGCCTGGCCGGCAAGACGACCCAGAACTCGCTCGAGGACGAGATCGGCCTGCCGCTCAACGACGCGCAGCCGCTGGTCAAGGTCAACGCGGTCAAGAGCGTGACCCGCTCCTACAAGGACCTCAAGAACGGCATCGCCGGCGCCTCTCAGGGCACCAGCACGATCGGCTCGCTGGTCCTCGGCGGCATCGAGGGCGGCCCCGAGCTGAGCTTCGACGGCCTCAAGACCACCTCGACCGCGTGGGCGACGACCGACGGCAAGCTGCACGCCAAGAACACCGTCAAGGCGCTCGACCTCGACCTGACCCTGCCGACCCCGCCCGAGACCGGCACCCCGCTGGACGACCTGCTCGGCGCGATCGACGAGGGCCTCGGCCAGGTGATCGACGTCCTCGGCGACAACCTCGGCGGCATCGAGATCCCGGGCCTCGGCACGATCTCCCTGCTCAAGGGCTTCAACAAGACCTCGGTCGGCAAGGTCACCGCGCAGGCGTCGTCCTTCCTCATCCGGGTCAACCTCTACGGCATGGACCAGGACCCCGACACGCTCGAGGACAACATCGAGCTCAACATCGGCCGCTCGTGGGCCCGCATCACCAAGGGCGTCCGCTCCGGTGTCATGGCCGGTGTCGGCGTCGGCGGTCGCGAGACCAACCGCGGCGGTCTGGGCAACTCCGGCGACCTCGCCTGGATGCAGCTCCCCTGCGAGGGCACCCGCGGCGACGTCCGCACCCGCAAGGTCGCCTCGGCCGACTTCGGTGACCTCAACCAGGCCACCGCGACCGGCATGTCCGGCTCGTCGTACGGCGTGCAGCAGCGACGCGGCAAGGCCTTCGCCTTCACCCGGGGACGGGTCGCGAAGTTCGCCCTCAACGGCACCGACCTCGTGCTCGAGGGCGTCGTCGGACGCGTCAACGTGCAGCAGAAGGCGGGCGGCGGCATCGTCACCTCCTTCGCCGGCAGCAAGATCGACCGGATCCTCGTCGACGGCAAGGTCAAGGCGACCGACGTGACGCCTGCCAACGCCTCGCGGGTCAACCTCGGGTCGATCCCCGGGGTGTCCAAGATCCGCTTCTTCGTGCGCGACAAGTGGGCCCGCGGCGGCAACGTCACCGCGGTGAAGCTGACGCTCACCGAGCTGACCGGCACGAGCAACCAGGACCTCGGCTTCGCGCGCGCCGCGATCAAGAGGTACTGACGCTCACGACGTGACGACGGGGTGGTGACGGGCCGGTGACGGCCCTGCTCACCACCCCGTCGTGGCACGTCCGGCGAGTGTGATGCGGCTAGCACCCCGTGTGATGGTCCGAGGGCCCCCATGCGCCTTGGTGAGGGACTAGCCTGGACGGTGACATTCACCGGGAAACCGACCCGTACCGCATCGGAAGAGGCGAGCTCAGTCGTGGCAGAGTCTGCTCAGGACAACCCGACCACCCCCCCATCCTCGGACTTCGGCGCCAACGAGTGGTTGGTCGAGGAGATGTTCGAGCAGTACAAGAAGGACCCGACGAGCGTCGACGAGGCGTGGGTGGAGTACTTCGAGCAGAAGTCCGGGTCGTCCAACGGATCCGCCAACGGGTCCGCCAACGGCACGTCCTCCGCCCCGGCCGAGGCCGAGAAGAAGGCCCCCGAGAAGAAGGCCCC
>CAZKZQ010000239.1:2721-6153 GCA_964557235.1 uncultured Nocardioidaceae bacterium | reverse complement strand
CGCTTGGTGCCGGCGACGGCGTGGACCTCGTCGAGGATCACCGTGTCGACGCCGCGGAGCACCTCACGCGCCTGCGAGGTGAGCATGAGGAACAGCGACTCGGGGGTGGTGATGAGGATGTCGGGCGGCGTCGTCGACAGGCGGCGTCGGTCCGCGGCGCTGGTGTCACCGGACCGGACGCCCACGGTGAGGTCGGGCTCGGGCAGGCCGAGGCGTGCGGACGCGTGGCGGATGCCGGTCAGGGGTGCGCGCAGGTTGCGCTCGACGTCGACCGCGAGCGCCTTGAGCGGCGAGATGTAGAGGACCCGGCAGCGCAGCCGCTTGTCCTCGGGCGGCGGGGCGGAGGCGAGGCGGTCGATCGACCAGAGGAACGCGCTGAGCGTCTTGCCAGACCCGGTCGGCGCGACCACGAGGGCGTTGCGGCCGGCGGAGATCGCCCGCCAGGCGCCCTCCTGCGCGGGCGTGGGGGCGGCGAACGACGTGTCGAACCACGCGCGCGTGGCGTCGCTGAAGCCGGCCTCGGACAGGACCGAGGCGTCGGGGCGGGCGGGCGCCGTGGGCGCGGCGGGTGGCACGGGTTCCATCCTGCCCGAGCCCACCGACAGTACCCGTCCGGCGTGCTCCCCGGCCGCCCGCGGCACCGGAAACCGGGTGAGGACTGTCGGCGGCCGCGGCTATGTTCGACCCCATGCCCGACCACCCGTCCGCAGCCCTGCCGCAGGCCGCCCACGAGGCGTCCGACGCAGCCCAGCCGTCCACCTCCACCGCGATGGTCGAGGCGGTGGGTCTCCGCAAGCGCTTCGGCGGACCCGACGGCTTCGAGGCGGTCCGCGGCATCGACGTGCGCATCGAGCGTGGCGAGGCCTTCGGCTTCCTGGGCCCCAACGGTGCGGGCAAGTCCTCCACGATGCGCATGGTCTGCGCGGTCTCGGACCCCTCGGGCGGCTCCCTGCGGGTGCTGGGCCTGGACCCGACCACCCATGGGCCGGCCGTGCGCGAGCGGCTCGGTGTGTGCCCGCAGGAGGACGCTCTCGACAACGAGCTGACGGTCTGGGAGAACCTCACCGTCTACGGCCGCTACTTCGGCCTGTCCCGCCGCACCTGCGCCGAGCGTGCGCGTGAGCTGCTCGACTTCGTCCAGCTCGCCGACCGCCGCGACGCCAAGGTCGACAACCTGTCCGGCGGCATGAAGCGCCGGCTCTCCATCGCCCGCTCGCTGGTCAACAAGCCCGACCTCCTCATCCTCGACGAGCCGACGACGGGCCTCGACCCGCAGGCGCGCCACGTCGTGTGGGAGCGGCTGTTCCGGCTCAAGGAGCAGGGCGTGACGCTCGTCCTCACCACGCACTACATGGACGAGGCCGAGCAGCTCTGCGACCGCCTCGTCGTGATGGACGGCGGCCTCATCGTGGCCGAGGGCGCACCGCTCGCCCTGATCCGCGAGCACAGCACCCGCGAGGTGGCCGAGCTGCGCTTCGGCGTGGGCGACCACGCGCCGGTCGCCGAGCAGGTCGCGGGGCTCGCCGACCGCGTCGAGGTGCTGCCCGACCGTCTCCTGCTCTACACCCACGACGGCGAGGAGACGCTCGCGCGGGTCCACGAGGCGGGCCTCCAGCCGGCCGCGACCCTCGTGCGCCGCTCCAGCCTCGAGGACGTCTTCCTCCGACTCACCGGACGGACGCTGGTCGACTGATGGCCGTCCTCACCCGCCCTGTCGACCCCACTCCGCGTGGCGAGTCGCTCGTGCCGTCGCCCCGCATGGTCTGGCGGCTCCGGGCCTACTTCCTCGTCCGCTACAAGCGCACGTGGCGCGCCTCGGTCGTCTCCGCGTTCCTCCAGCCGTTCCTCTACCTCCTCGCCATGGGCGTCCTGCTCGGCGACTACGTCGACGCCTCGGCCGGCGCGGCCGCCCGGCTCGGCGGGGAGTCCTACCTGCACTACGTCGCCCCGGGCCTGCTGTGCGCCACCGCGATGCAGTTCTCGGCCGCCGAGTCGCTGTGGCCCGTGCTGGGCGCACTCAAGTGGGACCGCACCTACCACTCGATGGTCGCGGCCCCGATCAGCGTCAGCGAGATAGTGGCCGGTGCCATCGCCGACGTGACCGCCCGCAGCGCGCTGTCGGTGACGGTGTTCGTCGCCGTGCTGGTGCCCTTCGGCATCTTCGACAGCGTCGGGGCCGTGCTCGGCACGATGCTCGCGGGAGTGCTCACCGCACTGACCTCGACCTCGTTGTTCCTCGCCTACAGCGTCCGGGTGCACACCGAGAGCAACTTCGGGCTGATGTTCCGCCTCGGCATCTTCCCGTTGTTCCTCTTCTCGGGTGCGTTCTTCCCGGTGTCCAACCTCCCCGACCCGCTGGAGTGGCTGGCCAAGGTGTCGCCGCTGTGGCACGCCGTCCAGGCGGCGCGTCGGCTGGCGCTCGAGCCCGGACCGCTCGCCGACCCGGCGTTGTGGGGACACCTCGCCGTCCTCGTGGTGCTCGCGCTCGTCGGCTACGTCCTGGCTGTGGCAGGGCTGCGACGGAGGCTGGTGGTCTGATGGTCGCCTCCCTGCTCTACACGCGCCCCGAGGGCTACTCCACGGGCGGACCCGCCTCGGTCTTCGAGCGCAACCTCACCGTCTTCCGCCGGATCTGGAAGCTCTTCCTCGCCGGGCTGGCCGAGCCGTTCCTGTGGCTGGCCTCGATCGGCGTCGGGGTGGGCGCCCTCATCGCCGGCTTCCGCGTGGGCGGCCAGGAGCTCACCTACGCCGAGTTCGTCGCCCCTGCGCTGCTCGCGAGCACCGCCCTCAACGGCGCGATCATGGACTCCACGTTCAACGTGTTCTTCAAGCTCAAGTACGACCGCGTCTACGACGCGATGCTGGCCACGCCCCTGACCACCGGGGACATCGTGCGCGGAGACCTGGCCTGGGCGACCGCCCGGGGAGCGATCTACTCCACGGTCTTCCTGCTGGCCATGGGCGTCCTCGGGTTGACCCACTCGTGGTGGGTCCTGCTCGCCCTCCCGGCCACGGTGCTGATCAGCCTGGCCACCAGTGCGGTGGGGTTCGCACTCACCACCTTCATGCGGTCCTGGCAGGACTTCGAGTACATCCAGCTCGTGATGATGCCGATGATGCTGTTCTCCGGGATCTTCTTCCCGGTGAGCACCTATCCCGACGCGCTGCGCTGGGTGGTCGAGGTGACGCCGATGTACCGCGCGGTCGCGCTGGTCCGCGAGCTCTCGATCGGCGCACCGGGGTGGGCCTCCGTCGCCTCGGTGGCCTACCTCCTGGTGATGGCCGCGATCGGCGTCTCGATCGCGTCGCGGAGGTTGGACCAGGTGATGCGCCCGTGAGGCACACCGAGTTCTGGACGCGCATGCACGCCGCACTCGGCGAGGCCTACGCGCCGGTGTGGGCCAGCCAGCAGGTGATCGCCGAGCTCGGCGG
>CAZKZQ010000239.1:0-2621 GCA_964557235.1 uncultured Nocardioidaceae bacterium | reverse complement strand
CGGCCCGACCCGCTGCGGACGGCCCTCGCCCTGGCAGCGGCCGACGAGCCAGCCCCCGCCCCGGGCCGCGCGCGCCCCGGGTCGCCCGGCTTCCTCGACCTCGCTCGCGAGACCCCGGCGATCGGCTGGGCGGTGCTGGCGATGAGCGCGTCGCACGCCGTCATGGTCGCGGTGATGGTGATGACGCCGCTCCACATGGACCACGGCGGCGCCGAGCTGGAGCTCATCGGCCTGGTGATCAGCATCCACGTGCTCGGGATGTACTTCTTCTCCCCGGCGATGGGCTGGATCGCCGACCACGCCGGCCGCACGACCCTGCTCGGCATCGGCGGCCTCCTGCTCCTCGTCGCGTGCCTGCTGTCGGGCCTCTCGCCCGAGGGCGGGTCGGTGGTCATCGGCGTCGGGCTCCTCCTGCTGGGCATGGGCTGGTCGGCCTGCACGGTCGCCGCATCGACGCTGCTGACCGACGTGACGCCGGTGGTCCACCGGACCCGGGTGCAGGGCTCCGCCGACCTGGTGATGAACCTCAGCGCCGCGGCGGCCGGTGCCGCCGGGGGAGTGGTGGTCGACCTGACCAGCTATGCCGTGCTCAACGTCTTCGCGGCCGTCCTGGTGACCGGGGTGCTCGCCGCCGCGGTGCGGCTCCGGGTCCGACCGGTCGCCGCCTAGGGTTCCCGACATGAGCAACCCGACCCTCGCCGTGATCGGCGGCAGCGGCTTCTACTCGTTCCTGGACGACCCGCGCGAGGTCGTCGTGGAGACGCCCTACGGCGAGCCGTCCGCGCCGATCGCTGTCGGCTCGGTGCACGGTCGCGACGTGGCGTTCCTCCCGCGGCACGGGGCCGGGCACGCCTTCCCGCCCCACCTGATCAACTACCGCGCCAACCTGTGGGCGCTGGCCTCCCTCGGCGTGCGCCAGGTGCTGGCGCCGTGCGCCGTCGGAGGCCTGCAGGAGTCCACGCCGCCGGGAGCCCTGGTCGTGCCCGACCAGCTGGTCGACCGCACCTCCGGACGCGTGCAGACCTTCGTCGAGACCGGGGCCGCCCACGCGCCGTTCGCCGACCCCTACTGCCCGACCCTGCGCGACGCGCTGCTGCGGGCCGTGCCCGACGCGGTCGACGGCGGCGCGATGGTCGTGATCGAGGGTCCGCGGTTCTCCACCCGCGCCGAGTCGCAGTGGTACGCCGCCCAGGGCTGGTCGCTGGTCAACATGACCGGCCACCCCGAGGCCGTCCTCGCCCGCGAGCTCGGCCTCTGCTACGCCACGATCGCGCTCGTGACCGACCTCGACGCCGGCGTGGAGTCGGGGCAGGGCGTCGACCAGGCGGCGGTGTTCGCGATGTTCGCCGACAACCTCGAGCGGCTCAAGGTCCACCTCGGCGAGGCCGTCCGCCTGGTCCCCGAGCCTGCGGTCGACGCCTGCAGCGCCTGGCTCGAGGACATCGCCCAGGAGCACCGACCGGGGGCCGTGCCGGCGTGACGGGCCCGATGCCGACACGCCGACCGGCGCTGCAGCAGTCGAACACGTGTTCGGGCTACGGTGTCCGGGAATCACCGACCGGCGGACCGACCCCCGACTTCTCCCCAGCCCGCGAGGCCTCCCGGGAATCTGTCGGCGGACCTTCCTAGGGTCGCCAGTGACACCAGCACACCTGCTCCGCGCCGACGTTCGCGCGGACCTCCAGACGGGATGACAGCGATGGCAGTGGGAGACCGCGACAAGGCCCTCGACATGGCACTGGCCAACATCGAGAAGCAGTTCGGCAAGGGATCGGTGATGCGGCTCGGCGACGAGACCCGTGCACCTCTGGAGGTGATCCCGACGGGTGCGATCGCGCTCGACGTGGCCCTCGGGCTCGGCGGCCTGCCGCGCGGACGCGTGGTGGAGATCTACGGTCCGGAGTCCTCCGGCAAGACGACGGTCGCCCTCCACGCGGTGGCCAACGCCCAGGCCGCCGGCGGCATCGTGGCCTTCATCGACGCCGAGCACGCGCTCGACCCCGACTACGCCCAGGCCCTCGGGGTCGACACCGACGCGCTGCTGGTCTCCCAGCCCGACTCCGGTGAGCAGGCGCTCGAGATCGCCGACATGCTGATCCGCTCCGGCGCGCTCGACCTGATCGTCATCGACTCGGTCGCCGCGCTCGTGCCGCGAGCGGAGATCGAGGGCGAGATGGGCGACAGCCACGTCGGCCTGCAGGCCCGCCTGATGAGCCAGGCCCTGCGCAAGATGACCGGTGCGCTCAACAACTCCGGCACGACCGCGATCTTCATCAACCAGCTGCGCGAGAAGATCGGCGTCATGTTCGGCTCGCCCGAGACCACGACCGGTGGTCGCGCGCTGAAGTTCTACTCCTCGGTGCGCCTCGACGTGCGCCGCATCGAGACGCTCAAGGACGGCACCGACATGGTCGGCAACCGCACCCGCGTCAAGGTCGTGAAGAACAAGGTGGCCCCGCCGTTCAAGCAGGCCGAGTTCGACATCATGTACGGCAAGGGCATCAGCCGCGAGGGTGGCCTCATCGACGTCGGCGTCGAGGCGGGCCTCGTCCGCAAGGCAGGCGCTTGGTACACCTACGAGGGCGACCAGCTCGGCCAGGGCAAGGAGAACGCCCGCACCT
>CAZKZQ010000238.1:0-6213 GCA_964557235.1 uncultured Nocardioidaceae bacterium | reverse complement strand
GACATCGGTCTAGACGACTGCGACCCTCATCGAGGCGGCAGTCGCCGCTGACCTCTTCTCAGAAGGGCCTGTCATCACCTCCACCGTCTCGGGTCCGTGCTCCGGCATGCCCAGAAGTCCCCACCAGCTCCGTCGAGCCACGATCGGCGGCCTCACCGGAGCCCTCGTCACCGGCGTCCTCGCCCTCGGCTTCGCCGCTCCCGCGAGCGCCTCCCCGTCGTCGTACGTCGTGTCGGCCACCATCGCCCTGCCCTCCCCTGTGAGTGACGGGCTGGCCATCGACTCGACGCACCACAAGGCCTACGTGACCCATCCGGGCCAGGGCACCGTGTCGGTGGTCGACCTGACCACCAACACCGTCACCGCGACCATCGCCGTCGGCAGCCAGCCCTTCCGCATCGCCCTCGACGAGGCGCGTGACCGCGCCTACGTCAGCAACACCGGGACGCAGCCCTCGCCGGGCCCCGGCGACCCGATCGACACCATCACCGAGATCGACACCACGACCGACACGGTCGTGCGCACGATCGGAGGGCTCTGGGCTCCGCGCGGGATGGCCGTCGACCCGAGCACGCACCTGCTCTACGCCGCCGAGTACCTCGGCAACCAGGACCTCGCCGTCATCGACCCCACGGCGGACCCGGTCACCGTCTCGAGGACCGCGCTCCTCGAGAGCCGGCCGTGGGCGGTCGACGTCGACCCGCTCCGTCACCGCGCCTACGTCACGACGCTGTTCGGCGGCACCCTGTCGACGGTCGAGGGCACGTCCGTCCTGAGCACGCAGTACGCCTACCCGGGCCCGACCAACGTCACCGTCGACCCCGCGACCCAGCAGGCGTACGTCGTGGCGGGCAACGGCGTGAGCGTCGTCGACCTCAGCGACGACCAGCCGGAGATCACCGACCACATCCCCGGCGGCTCGCAGCCCTCGGACGTCGCGCTCGACCCGTCGACCGGCACCCTGCTGATCACGGACCTCAACGGCGACTCGGTCTCCGTGTACGACCAGGCGACCCGCACCCACGAGCGCAGTGTGGCGGTCGGGTCCACGCCGGCGGCCATCGAGTTCGACCCGGCGACCCACCGCGCCTACGCCCTCAACGTGGGCAGCCAGTCGATCTCCGTCATCCAGGCGCCGATCCCGCAGGCGATCACGTTCACCTCGACGGCTCCGACCGCTGCGAAGGCCGGTGACAGCTACACCGTCACCGCGACCGGCGGCGGCTCCGGCGCGCCCGTGACCTTCTCCACGACCAGCCCGGCGTGCACGGTCTCGTCCGAGGGCGCGGTGAGCTTCCAGCACACCGGCCCCTGCGACATCGCCGCCGACCAGGCCGGCTCGGGCGCCTACCTCGCCGCGCCGACTGCCGTCCAGGCGGTCAGCGTCGCGCTCGCGCCCACCTCCATCCGGCTCGAGCTCGACTGGACCGACCTGCAGTGGGGCGACCTGGTGATCGGCCAGACCTGGTCCACCGACGTGCCGGGACTCGTGCAGTACTACGTCGACGGCGAGGCGTACGGCGATCCGCAGCACGTCGAGTCGCCGCTCGGCTACACGACCCTGCCCAACGAGATCGGCAGTCCGGACTACGGCACCCACACGGTGAAGGTGGTCCTCACCCCGACCGACCAGACGACCTACGCCACGTCGACGGACACCGTCACCTTCACGGTGAGCCGCATCCAGACCGTCACCGAGCTCGACGCCACCGCCGACCGGTTGTCGGCGACGGTGACCCGGGCGCGGTACGGCTACCCGCTCATCTCCGGGGACGTGGACTTCTACGTCCGCGGCGTGAAGGTCGGCTCCGCCCCCGTGGTGGACGACGTGGCGTCGCTGGACCGCGCCACCACCCAGGCGGACCTGCGACGGGTCACGGCCGTCTTCCCGGCCCAGGCCCACTTCGCGCGCTCCTCCGACACGACGGTCGTCGCCAACCCGACGCTCACGGCGACGCGTTCGAGCGCCACGGCACCGCGCAACGGGTGGTACCGCTCGCCGGTGACCGTCACGTTCCACTGCACCGCGGCCGGCGCCCCGCTGACCGCACCGTGCCCCGCGCCCGTGACCCTGTCGCACAGCGGGGCGCGGCAGTCCGTGACCCGGACCGTGATGGCGCAGGACGGCGGCATCCGGACGATCAGCGTGAAGGGCATCAACATCGACCGAGCCGCGCCCAGCGTGCGACTCGCCGGTGTGCGCAACGGGGCGACGTACCTCGCCGGCGGACCCCGCGCGACCTGCCGCGCCTCCGACGCGCTCTCGGGCCTCGCCGGCTGCAAGGTGACCAGGACCCGCAGCGGGTCTCGGCTCGTCTTCACCGCACGTGCCACCGACCGTGCCGGCAACGTGAGCTCGGCCCGCGCCGTCGCGCGCAGCGTGTCGGTCTGGGTCGACGGCGCTCGCGTCCGCGGCGGCCACCAGGTCGTCCGCGCCGGCCGGACCTACACCGTGCTCGTCGCCGCGGCGCACCGTCCGTCGTACGTCTTCGCAGCACCGGCGCCGAACCGTCCGTATGGCGGCGAGGTGCCGTTCAAGCGGGTCGGCAAGCAGCGTTGGGCTCTCGGCGTCACGTTCACCCGGTCGATGCTCGGCCACGACCTGTGGAACATCGGCACCCGCGTCGGGTCGCGCCTGACCGTGACGACGGTGCGGGTCATCCGCTGACGAACCGCTGACCCTGTGGCCGCCGATCGCGATCGGCGGCCACAGGCGGTTCAGGCCGGCGGGATGTTCTGGTTGTGGTGGAAGACGTTGTCCGGGTCCCACGCCCGCTTGACCTCACGCAGGCGCTCGAACCGGCCGGTGCCGTAGGCCTCGGCCAGACCGCCTGCGCCCGGGTCGCTGACGAAGTTCACGTGGGCGCCCTTGGTCGTCCAGGGCTCCATCGCCTCCTTGATCGCCCTGGTGAACGCGATGTTGTCCGCGTCCAACGTGTGGTCGGGCGGCCACATCGTCAGCACGTGGACGCTCCACGGCGCCGCCCGGCAGGCCAGGGCGGAGCTGTCCTCCGGGAAGCGCGTGATCGCGCCGCCGCCGGGCACCACGACGTACTGCGACAGGGGTGAGGACGGCGGTTGCACGTGGGAGACCCATGCGTCGATCGCCTCGTCCGGGAGCCCGTCGAGGAAGGCGAACGACCAGTACTGGTGCAGGCCGCGAGGGTTGGCCTCGTCGAGCAGCTGCTGCACCGCGACGTAGGGCATCGGCTGGACGAGGTTCACCGCCGGCGGGCCGAACTCGACCATCGGCGCGAGCACCCGCTCGCCCTCCTCGATCGGCCCGGCGTAGGTGAGGATGACGCCGACCGCCGGGTGGCCGCGAGCCTCCTCGGGGACGAAGTCCGCGGGCGGAGCGGTGATGAAGGCGACGCCGCCACCCACCTCGTCCGGCGCCGAGGCGATGAAGTCGCGATAGAAGGCGAGCACCTCACGGCCCATCGGGCCGGGATGGACGAGCATCCCGGCGAGCAGGACGGGCCCGACCTCGGCGAGTCGGAAGGTGAACTCGGTGACGACGCCGAAGTTGCCGCCCCCGCCGTGGAGCCCCCAGAACAGGTCCGCGTTCTCGGCGGCGCTGGCGCGCACCACGTCGCCGGACGCGGTGACCACCTCCGCCTCGAGCAGGGAGTCGCTGGTGAAGCCGAGGTGGCGCTCGAGCCAGCCGCTGCCCGACCCGAGGGTGAAGCCGCCGACCCCCGTCGTCGACATCCGGCCGCCGGTCACGGCGAGGCCGTGCTCCTGCGTCGCGGCGTCGACCTCGCCCCACGTCGCACCGCCCCCGACCCGCAACGTGTGCGCGTCGGCGTCCACGACGACGTGGCGCAGCCCCCGCAGGTCGACCACGGCGCCGCCGTCCGCGATGGCTGCTCCCGTGACACCGTGCCCGCCGCCGTACACCGAGATCGGCAGCCCTGCCGCGCGGGCGCCGAGCACGGCGGCGCGCACGTCCGCCGTGCTCGAGCACCGCAGGATGCGGTCGGGCTTGCGGTCGACCATGCCGTTGAAGACGAGCCGAGCCTCGTCGTACCCCTCGTCCCCCGGTTCGAGGGTCGTCCCCCGGAACTGGTCCGTCGCGTCGGTCATCTCGGCCACCTCGCCACGTCAGCCGACGTGATGACCCTCGACGGCGAACCACTCGGCCCGCGTCGGCTCGGGAACCCCCGCCTTCGCGAGGGCTGGTCCCAGGCGCGAGTGCATGAAGTCGTCCTGCGCCTGCTTGGAGTCCCACACCTCGACGACCACGAAGGTGCCCTCACCCGACGCACCGGTGTGGCAGGTCATCGCAGCGGGCCAGTCACCGTCACCCGTCTGCGGATCGAGGCCGAGGATCTCGTTGACCTCGCGGTACTGCTCGGGGGTCACCCCGCTGAACTCCAGGATCAAGGCTTCCGACATGGTCGGGCCTCCTCTCGCACCTTCGGCGAGGACGCGGCCCATCGCGTCTCTTCCAGCCGTCGAGGGAGCGCTCCGACGCTAGTCCTGTCCGGCGAGGGCAGCGCCTGCGGATCTGAGGAGGCCTAGACCTGTGTCAGAAGGGCACCTCCGGACATATCGGAAGGTAAAGCCGCGTAGAGTCGACAGTGCCGGGTCGGATTGCCTGACAGGGCACTGACGCAGCAGGCCAGCGGGTCCGGGACCCGCAGGTCGGCCCGGCTCACAGTGAGCCCCGCCACCACCCTTGGACGGAGCGCTCCGATGCCTGGACCCGACGGACAGATCCGTATCTTCCTCCTCGACGACCACGAGATGGTGCGCCGCGGACTCCGGCGGATGTTCGAGAGCTACGACGACATCGAGGTCATCGGCGAGTCCGGCAGCGCCAAGGAGGCCGAGTCCATGATCCCGGCCCTGCGCCCGGACGTGGCGCTCCTCGACGGCCGGCTCCCCGACGGCAGCGGCGTGGAGGTCTGTCGCAGCATCCGATCCGTCGACCCGGCGATCAAGGCGGTCATCCTGACGTCGTACGACGACGACGAGGCGCTCTTCGCCTCGATCATGGCCGGCGCGTCGGGCTACATCCTCAAGGAGATCGTCGGTCTCGACCTCGTCGAGACGATCCGCAAGGTGGCGGCCGGGCAGTCGCTGCTCGACGCGTCGGTCACCCAGCGCGTCCTGGACCGGGTGCGCAACGGAGGGCCCAGCGAGCCCGCCGAGCTGCGCTCCCTGACCCCGCAGGAGCGTCGGATCCTGGAGCTGATCACCAAGGGGCACACCAACCGTGAGATCGGCGAGCACCTGTTCCTCGCGGAGAAGACGGTGAAGAACTACGTCACCAGCATCCTCGGCAAGCTCGGCATGCAGCGCCGGACCCAGGCCGCGGTGATGGCGTCCAAGCTCCTCGGGGGCTGAGCCCCCCGACCCTCGCCCCCGGGCGGACCGCGACCGTCTCGCGATACTGACGGGTAGTCGTCCGGGTCGGACGGGGACTCAGCGGCTGCGTAGCCTGGCCGCATCCCGGCAGGCCAACGTCCGGGGCCACCCGGAGGGGGTGCTCGGCCTTGAAGACCATCGGTTCCGTCACCGGAGCACAGCACGGCGCGATCCTGGGCGTCGGCGCCTATCGCCCGGTCAAGGTCGTCCCGAACTCCGAGGTGGTCGAGGCGATCGACTCCAGCGACGAGTGGATCCAGCAGCGCTCCGGCATCAAGACCCGCAGGTTCGCCGGGCCCGACGAGACCGTGCAGATGATGTCGGTCGCCTCCGCGCGTCAGGCGATGGAGCGCTCCGGCGTCGACGCGTCCCAGATCGACGGCGTGATCGTCGCGACCGTCTCGCACCTGCTCCAGACCCCGGCGATCGCCACCGCGATCGCCCACGAGCTCGGCCTCGACCACCCGGTCGCCTTCGACATCTCGGCCGCCTGCGCGGGCTTCTGCCACGGCGTCGCGCTCGCCAGCGACATGATCCGGGCCGGCAGCGCCCGGCACGTGCTGGTGATCGGCGTCGAGCGCCTGACCGACATCACGTCCCCGACGGACCGCGGGACGGCGTTCATCTTCGCCGACGGGGCGGGCGCGGTGGTCGTCGGACCGTCCGACGAGGTCGGCATCGGACCCGTCGTGTGGGGCTCCGACGGCGAGCAGTACGACCTGATCCGGCAGACCGAGGACTGGCGCGACGTGGTCGCCGCGGAGAGGCCGTTCATGCCCCACCTGGTGATGCAGGGCAGCCAGGTGTTCCGCTGGGCGTCGTACCAGATGGCCACGGTCG
>CAZKZQ010000237.1:0-6225 GCA_964557235.1 uncultured Nocardioidaceae bacterium | reverse complement strand
ATCGGCGAGGGCACCAAGGTCTGGGGCCTCGCGCAGGTCCGTGAGCAGGCCGTCCTCGGACGCGACTGCATCGTCGGCCGGGGGGCGTACGTCGGCACGGGCGTCGAGATCGGCGACCGCGTCAAGATCCAGAACCTCGCACTGGTCTACGAACCCGCGAGGCTCGAGGACGGAGTGTTCATCGGCCCCGCGGTGGTCCTCACCAACGACGAGTTCCCCCGTGCCGTGTCGCCAGACGGCAGCGCCAAGAGCGCCTCGGACTGGACCGCGGTCGGGGTGACGATCCGCGAGGGCGCCTCGGTGGGGGCGCGCGCGGTCTGCGTCGCCCCGGTCACGATCGGACGATGGGCCATGGTCGGCGCGGGGTCCACCGTGACCAGGGACGTGCCCGACTACGCTCTGGTGGTCGGCTCCCCCGCCCGTCGCATCGGCTGGGTGGGACCCGCCGGCCGCCGCCTCCGCGAGGAGGACGGCACGTGGGTCTGTCCCGCCACGGGCGCCCGCTTCGTCGAGCAGGACGGGACGCTGAGCCCGGCCGCTGAGCAGGAAGAGGCCATCGAGCGATGAGCAGGATCGACGCCGTCCGCGTCGTGATGGGCCCCGACGAGATCGCCGCGGTGACCGCGGTGCTCGAGAGCGGGCGCATCGTCGGCGGTCCCGAGGTCGCCGCGTTCGAGGAGGAGTTCTCCGCGGTCGTCGGCGGACGCACCTGTGTCGCGGTGAACTCCGGCACGAGCGCGCTCCACCTCGGCCTGCTCGCCTGCGGGATCGGTCCGGGCGACGAGGTGGTCGTCCCGTCGTTCACCTTCGCCGCGACGGCCAACTCCGTCGCGATGACCGGAGCCCGGCCCGTGTTCGCCGACATCGACCCCGACACGTTCTGCCTCGACCCGGCCTCCGCCGAGAAGGCGGTCACCGAGCGGACCAAGGCGATCATGCCCGTGCACCTCTACGGCCAGACGGCCGAGTGGGACGCCTTCGAGGAGGTCGCCGCCCGCCACGGGCTGCTGCTGCTCGAGGACGCCGCCCAGGCCCACGCGGCGTCGTACTCCGGGCGCCCGGCGGGCAGCCTCGGCCAGGTCGCCGCGTTCAGCTTCTACGCGACCAAGAACATGACCACCGGCGAGGGCGGCATGGTCGTCTGCGCCGACGAGGACACCGCCCGCCAGGTCCGGCTGCTGCGCAACCAGGGCATGGAGCGGCGCTACGAGAACGAGATCGCCGGGCTCAACAACCGCATGACCGACATCGCCGGCGCGATCGGCCGCGTCCAGCTGCGTCAGCTCGCCGGCTGGAACGCCCGCCGCCAGGAGATCGCGGCACGCTACTCCGCCGGGCTCGAGGGCGTCACCGTCCCGGTCGTGCGTCCCGGCAGCGAGCACGTCTTCCACCAGTACACGCTGCGCGTCGCGCACCGCGACGACGTCCTGGCAGCCCTCCAGGCCTCCGGCATCGGGGCGGACGTCTACTACCCGATCCCCAACCACCTCCTCCCCGCCTACGGCACCGACGACGACCTCCCGGAGACCGCGCGTGCGGCCGACGAGGTGCTCTCGCTCCCGATCCACCCGCGCCTGACCGACGACGAGGTCGAGCGCGTGATCGGCACCGTCAACGAGGTCGTCGCGAACGTCCGGGGCGACCGTGGCTGAGCTCCGCGCCGGTCTGATCGGCCTCGGTCAGATGGGGCGCCACCACTCCCGGGTCCTGCGCCAGCTCAGCGGCGTCGACCTGGTGGCGATCGTCGACCCCCACGTCCCCGAGCAGAACCGCCCCGGCGACGTCCGGTTCTTCGACACGGTCGAGGAGATGATCGAGGCAGGCGTCGACCTGTGCGTCGTGGCCACCCCGACCCAGACCCACCTCGGAGTCGGGCTCAAGCTCGCCGACGCCGGCATCCACACGATGGTCGAGAAGCCGGTCGCCGCCGACACCGACGCGGCGGCGACGCTCGCCAAGGCGTTCTCGGACCGCGGTCTCGTCGGCTGCGTCGGCCACATCGAGCGCTTCAACCCCTCGCTCCAGGAGCTGCGCAAGCGCCTGGCCAACGGCGAGCTCGGCGAGCTCTACCAGGTCGCCACGCGGCGTCAGGGCCCCTTCCCGCCGCGCATCGCCGACGTCGGCGTGATCCTCGACCTCGCCACCCACGACATCGACTCCACCGCCTGGGTGACCGGACGGGCCTACACCTCGGTCGCCGCGCGCACCGCCCACCGCAGCGGCCGGGAGCACGAGGACCTCGTGGCCGCCGTGGCGGGGCTCGAGGGTGGCGTCGTCGGCAACCACGTCGTCAACTGGCTCTCCCCGCTCAAGGAGCGCGTCACGGTGGTCAGTGGCGAGCGCGGCAGCTTCGTGGCCGACACGATCAGCGCCGACCTGACCTTCTACGCCAACGGCGTGCAGCCCGTCGGCTGGGACACCATGCAGTCCTTCCAGGGCGTGGTGCAGGGCGACATGGTGCGCTACGCCATCGCCAAGCCCGAGCCCCTCGCGGTCGAGCTGGAGGCGTTCCGCGACGCGGTCCTCGGCGAGCGCATGGACGTGGTCACCATGCAGGAGGCGAGCGACGTCGTGCTCGTCGCGACGGCGATGAAGGACTCGGCCCGCACGGGCCGCACCGTCGACCTCTGAACGGGTCCGCTCGGTCGCACGTCCCCACGTGAGCGGCAAAGGTCCTGAAAACGGGTCATTCCGTCCTCCTGAGGGCCAGAAGTCTCGTATCTTGGGCGCGACTTTCACCCTCGCCATCGGCGACGTGTTCTTGGGGGACCCTGCATGCACCGGCTTCGCGCGCTCTGGCTTGCCGTCACGACCTTCGCCCTGATGGCCGCAGTCATCACCCTTGCTCCGAGCGCGCAGGCTGCCGTCCCGGCAGCCCCGACCTCGCTCGCCCCGTCGGGCACGACCGTCTCGGGTGCGCCGACCCTGAGCTGGAACCGGTCCTCCGGCGCGACCGGCTACACGGTCCAGGTCTCCACGAGCTCGGACTTCGGCACCATCACCGCGTCCACCGCGACGGTGAACCAGCGGTGGACGCCCACCACCCAGCTCCCGCGCGGTGCCGTCTTCTGGCGCGTGCGCGGCGACGGTGCGGCCGGGTCCGGCAACTGGGCCACCGCGTCGTTCGTCCACGGCGCTGTGGGCGGACCGGCGCTGACCAGCCCGTCCAACAACTTCGTCTTCCAGCAGCCGACCGACCCGGCAGTGCTGACCTGGAGCCCGGTCCCGGGAGCCCGCGCCTACGAGGTGCAGATCAGCAGCGCCTCGGCCGACTTCCCCTCCGACTCGCGCACGACCACGAGCCGCGCCTCCAACAGCGCGTTCCTGATCACCACCCCGCAGATCAACCAGCCCTACTACTGGCGCGTGCGCGCCGAGCTCGGCACCGACCTCTACAGCGACTGGTCCTCGGTGCGGCAGTACACCGTCTCCGAGCTCACCTCGCCCGAGCTGGTCGCGCCGGCCGACAGCGGGGCCACGAACGTCGCCGACATGGTGCTGGACTGGAAGCCGGTCCCGGGGGCGAGCTCCTACGACGTGCGGCTCAGCACCGACATCAACTTCAGCGACGTCACGCACCAGGCCAACGGGGTGACGGGCACGCGCTACGCCCCGCCGACCACGCTCGACAACGACCAGTACTACTGGCAGGTCCGCCCGATCGACACCTTCGGCCAGGCCCGCCCCTGGGAGAAGGCCGAGACCTGGACCTTCCGTCGCCACTGGCCCGACCAGCCGAGCCTGACCTACCCGGCGGACGGGGCGGTCGTCGGCGACCCGTTCTTCTTCCAGTGGACGCCGGCCCAGAAGGCCAGCCGCTACGTCGTGCAGATCAGCACGAACCCCACCTTCGACACCATCGCCGGCACCTGCTCGACCACGCAGACCACCGTCGTGCCCGCTCCGACGGTGAACAACTGCATGCCGGGCGCGGCCGGGACCTACTACTGGCGCGTCTACGGCTACGACGACCCGCGCGGGGTCCCGACCGAGCCCCTGCAGGCGCAGGTGCGCAGCTTCAGCTACCTCCCCGAGATGGTCGACCTCGGCTCCGCGACCCCCGCGGACGGTGCCACCGTCACGGTCCCCACGCTCAGCTGGCCGCAGGTCCCCGGCGCCGCGAGCTACCTCGTCTACATCAGCCGCGCCTCCGACGGCGCATCCGTCCTCGGTGGCGCACAGACCTACTCGACCACCTACACGCCGCGCTTCGCCCTCACCCCCGGCACCACCTACCGCTGGTGGGTCCGCACCGTCACCGGCGGCGGCCGCAACGGCGCCGGCGTCGTGCCGAGCGCCCAGAACACCTTCACGCTCGCGGCCCAGCCGAGCCCGTCGGCGTCCCTGCCGCAGCCGACGTCGCCCACCAGCGGCACGCACGCCGTCCGCTTCCCAGGGCTGACGTGGACCGCGGTCTCGGGCGCCACCTACTACAAGGTCTACCTGCGCGACACCGCCACGATCGCGGCCGCCGTCCCTCTGGCCGACGCGTTCGTCTACCCGGCCGGCGACGACTCGGGCACCGGCTACCTGCTGCCCGGCACCTACGAGTGGTACGTCGAGGCGTACGGCGCCGGCGGCTACCTCGGCCAGGGCGGCACCCGCACCTTCGTCATCGACGGGCTCCCGGCGATCTCGGGCCACCGCGTCGCGATGAGCGGCACGGCCTCCCAGTCCGCGGCCACGTCGTGCACCGACGCGCTGCAGAACCGCTGCACCAACGTGCGGCAGTCACCCGTCCTGCGCTGGAACCCGGTCGACAACGCCGGCTCCTACAAGGTCGTGCTGAGCAAGGACAACCAGTTCACCAACATCTACGCCACCTACTACGCCGACACCAACGCCCTGACCCCGACGACGGCGCTGCCGGAGTCGCAGGCGGAGGACGCGTACTACTGGGTCGTCCTGCCCTGCAAGTGGTCCATCGCGAGCGCCTGTCGCAGCCTGAGCCCGGCGACCCACGCCTTCAGCAAGCTGTCGAACGCCGTCGAGCTCACGAGCCCGGCCCACGACCCCGGCGCAGCGGCGCCGATCGCCAACGAGATCACCTTCTCGTGGCGCGACTACATGCTCACCACCTTCGACAGCACCAACGCGGCGGTGAAGGACGAGGTCGGCCAGAACGGCGGCGTCGAGGCAGCGACGTACCGCATCCAGGTCAGCACCACGCCCAACTTCAGCGGGACGGTCTGGCAGGACGACGTCGACCAGACGACCTACACCGAGCACAGCAACGCCTACCCCGAGGGCGTCCTCTACTGGCGCGTCCGCGCGATCGACTACAGCGGCAACCAGCTGCCGTGGAGCGTCGTGCGCACGGTCTGGAAGAAGTCGCCCCCGCCTGCGCCCACCTCCCCGATCAACGGTGCCGTGGTCGGCACCGGCGCGCCGTTGCGCTGGACCCCGCAGAACTACGCCGACGGCTACGAGGTCGAGGTCTACCGCGACGGTGACACCACCTTCCAGCCGGTCAACCGCGTCGCCAACGCCGTCGTGCAGCAGGCCGCGTGGACCCCGGCGACCCCGCTCCCGGTCCGCGCTGCGGCGTACGTCTGGCGCATCCGCCGCATCGACATCTCCGGCTATCGCGGTCCGTGGTCCTCCGACCCGGCCGGTGCGCCCGACGCGAGCTTCAAGGTCCGCGCCACGGCTCCGAACCTGGTCTCCCCGGCCGCCGGGGCCTACGTCACCGGCAACGGGTCGTCCTTCTCGTGGGGTGCCGTGGACGACGCCGCGACGTACCGCTACGAGCGGCGCAAGGCCGGTGAGGCCGGTCTCCTCGAGGCGATCTCGACGGTGGCACTCGCCTGGGCGCCGACGGCGCCGATCGCCGACGGCAGCTACGAGTGGCGCGTCGTCGCGGTGGACAACCAGGGCGCGGACATCCGCGCCTCGGCCTGGCGCTCGGTCAAGGTCGACGCCACCCGTCCGACGGTGACGGCCCACGCCCCGACCGGGCGCGTGACGCGCTCGACGAACTTCAACGTGCGCTTCAGCGAGCGGGTCGCCAACGTGACCTCGACGAGCTTCCGGGTCTATCGCGTCGGCTACTCGACCCCGGTCTCGGCGACGGTCAGCCTCAGCAGCACGGGCCGCTACGCCACGATCAACCCCAAGGCCAACCTGCTCGTCGGCAAGTCGTACTACGTGAAGCTCTCGACCGGCATCAAGGACCCGGCGGGCAACCGCCTGACCGCCTTCCAGTGGAAGGTGACGGCCAAGTAG
>CAZKZQ010000236.1:0-6246 GCA_964557235.1 uncultured Nocardioidaceae bacterium | reverse complement strand
CCGTCGTCGCGCGGCAGGCCACCACACGCCAGGGTCGTGTCCTGGTTGCAGACCATGCGCGGGCTGGCGTTGACCAGGGTGATCACGACCCTCGAGATCTCGCCGCGCCCGAACGGCACGGTGATCACTCCGTCGCCCAACGGGTTGAGCGTGACGATCCGCCAGCCGAGGCTGCCGTCCTTGCGGTGCAGCGTCACCTCGACGGCAGGGCTGCTCGTCGCGGCAGGACCGTTGACCCAGATGCGCAGCCGACCGCGGCCCGTCAGCGTCGGGGACCGGTCCAGCGCGATGTTGGCGCTGGTGAGGTGGTCCAGCCGCAGCTCGCGCGCCGCACCAGTCGTCGGCCGACGGTCGGTGAGCGTGACCCGGCGGGCCATCGGCGCCTCGGGATAGGGAGCGTCGTCGCCCTCGAAGTACCACCGTCGCGCCACGTGGCTCAGCGCGGAGTAGTCGGTGAACGCCCGCTTGAAGCGCGTGCCCAGCCGGCTGAGGACGTAGCGCGTGGCGGTGAGCGAGTCGCGCTCCCGCTCGGGGTCGCCCGCGGCCGCCCAGATGCGGTGGATCACCTCGGGGGCGGGCTGCTTGGCGCTGCCGAAGTACTCCGAGAGGAAGCGCCACCAGGTCCAGGCACCGAAGGGGAAGTAGTCCTCGCCGAAGTCCACCGGGACGCCCGGGTGGGCGAGCGTCGAGGTGCCGAGGTAGTTCCAGTTGTCGTTGGCGGTGTCGAAGACCTCGTCCTCCATCCACGACGCCGTGCCCTCCATCAACCAGAGGTCCTCGCGGGCGTCGTAGGCGAACTGCACGAGGTGGAAGAGCTCGTGCGCGGCCGTGGCCTCCAGGGCGATCGACGGCTCGGTGCTCACCTGGTCGTAGGCGTAGTCGTTGTCGAGCACGCAGAAGCCGGTCGCCGTGCGCTTGCCGGGGGTGAGGCCGTCGGTGGGGCAGTAGCCGTAGAACCCGAAGGACGCGACGTCGGCGAGGTAGACGTCGATCCGGCCGTCCGGGCCGTGGGACCTCATCGCCTTGTCCGACACCGGGGAGCGGTAGCCCGCGCGGTCGAAGTGACGCCACGCCGTCTCGAGCGTGCGCTGCGTCGTCTCCACCCAGTCGGGCACGCGGTCGCCGTCGTAGTCGGCGGAGTCGACCGCGTCCTTGCCCTGCTCCACCCAGTGCACGCAGAGGTGGTCGGTGCAGTCGACCTCCGCGGAGCGGTCGTAGTGGAAGCCACCCTCGCCGGAGCTGCCCCGGTCGGTGGGTCGCGTCAGGATCCGCTCGGCCTCGGCGGCGTCCGCGCCGTGGAGGTCGGGGAGGGCGACCCGGAGGTCGCGCAGGGCCATGGTCGCCTCACGGGCGCCGGCCGAGGCGACGGCCCTCCGTGCGTACGACGTCGCGCCGGGCTCGGTGAACATCTCGCGCACGGTGTCGAGCGTGGCCCGGGCAGCCGTCACGGCGGGGTCGGCGGGCTCGGACGACGCGGCACGGACCTCGCTGGTCGAGACCATCTGCGGGGCTGCGGCACCGGCCGCGGACGCGAGGACGGTCGCCAGGGAGAGCGCCAGACGACGACGCATCACACCCATCCGGGTGCCTCCTCCCGTGTGCCCCGGTCACGCGACCTGGGGCCGTGTGAACTCTACTCAGCCGTCCCACCCGACACAGGGGAACAAGGACCCCGGTTCACCCGGTGAGATCGACGACCACGTCGAGCCGGTCCCCCACGTCGGTCACCGACGTCGGACCCAGGCGGCGGAGCATTGCGAGAGCGGCCGGGTTGTCGCCCGCGACGGAGGTCACCAGCCGCTCGACGCCCGGCGGACGCTCCTTGACCAGCTGGTCCAGCAGGGCGGTGGCGACGCCCCGCCCGCGGAGCCCCTCGGCGACGGTCACCGCCACGTCGGCAGCCGACGGGTCGTCCGGGTAGCGGATGAGGTGACCGACCCCCGCAGGGCCGCCCGAGCCGTCCTCCTCGAGGACGAAGAGCACCAGCGCGAGGTGGTTGCTCCCGTCGACCTCGTCGACGAGCCGGCGCAGCAGCCCCTCGGTCAGGTGGGGCACGCCGGTGAGGAAGCGGTGGAACTTCGACTCCTCGCCGAGGGCGTCGTAGCCCGTGGCCAGCGCCGCCCGGTCCTCGGGCAGCAGCGACCAGGTCATCGCCTGGGTGCCGTCGCGCAGCCGGATCTCCGTAGCCACGCGTCAACGCTAGCGAGCCCCTGTGTGGCGGACGAGACACCGCCGTCGCCCGTGGCCGCGCGTAGCGTGGAGGTGAAGGCGGGCCTCCCGCCGCAGCCCGTGACGGGCCTCCCCGCCTCAGGTGGAGGAATCATGTCGACGCTCGTCCACGACACCACCGACCGCGAGACGCAGCACTCAGCTCCCAGCGCTCCCAGCGCGCCCAGCGCCCCCTCGGTCGCCCGCGCCGCCGGGGTGGTCACCGCCGGTCCCCTGCTGCTCGACGCGCTCGAGGTCCTCGGCCCCGTCTCCGCGGCCGCTCACTGGCCGCGACGGATGCCCACGCCGGCCACCCGCCGGGCCGCGCGGGTCCTCACCGCGGTCGGCGTCGCCGCGCCGGTGGTCGACCACGGTCTCGTCCGTCCCTGGCTGCGGCGCTGGGGCGCCACGCTGTCCGAGCGCACCAGCCGGATGCCTGGCGACCCCGAGGGCACGACGCCGCTGTTCACGACCACCCGGGCCGTCACGGTCCACGCGCCGGCAGCGGAGGTCTGGCGCTGGCTGGTGCAGATCGGCCAGGACCGGGGTGGCTTCTACTCCTACGACTGGTTGGAGAACCTCGCGGGCTGCGAGCTCCACAGCGCCGAGACGATCCACGAGGAGTGGCAGCACCGCGAGGCCGGCGACCGGCTCATGATGTTCCCGGGACACTCGACCCCGCTGCTCGAGGTCGACCCTCCCCACGCGCTCGTGATCAAGGACTGGGGCGCCTACGTCGTCGAGCGGATCGACGACACCAGCTGCCGGCTGGTCGCGCGCTCGCACGCCGACCGGAGCGTGGGCGGGATCTTCTACCTGCTGCTCATCGAGCTGCCGCACGCGATCATGGAGCGCCGGATGCTGCTCGGGATCAAGCGCCGCGCCGAGCGCCGGCCCGCCGTGCCATGACCGCCACCCGCTCCGAGAGGCGGCTCGCGACCCTCGCCGTGCTGCTCGGGTCGACGATGGCCGCGGCCTCGCTCCTCGGACCGGTCGGCGTCGACCGGCTCGTCTATCGCACCTCGCCGACCACCCTCAACCAGCTGATGGGCAGCGACCTCGCGGCCCTGGTCGTGGCGTCTCCGCTCGCGGTGGTCGCGGCGATCCTCGTGCTCCGAGGACACCGCGCCGGGCCGCTGCTCGCGACCGGCGTCGGGGTGTACGCCGTCTACACCTACACGCAGGTGGTCGTGGGTCAGGAGTACCTGCGTCGACCCGGCAACGTCGAGCGGTTCTTCCCGCTCCTGCTGGCGGTCTTCGTCCTCGGCGAGGCGTTGGCCGTGCTCGGCTGGCGACAGGTCGACCGGAACCTGCGCTCCCCGTCCCGGCGGCTCGAGCGGCTGACCGGCTCGGTGCTCGTCGCGGTCGCGGCGTTCCTCGTGCTCGGTCTGCACCTGCCGACCATGCTCGCCGCGTGGACGGACCCGACGTCGATGACGGAGTACGCCTCGGCACCCACGCCGTTCTGGCTGGTCAAGCTGATGGACCTCGGCATCGTCGTCCCGGCCGCGGTGGTCACGGGCATCGGCCTGCTGCGAGGTGCTGCCTGGGCGTGCCGGGTGACCTACCCGTTCCTCACGGCCTACGCCGTGCTGTCGACGTCGGTGCTGTCGATGGCGCTGGTGATGCTCGCCCGCGACGACCCCGACGCGTCCGTCGGCCTGGCGGCCGGGTTCGGTCTCTTCTCGGCCGCCCTGGTCACGCTGCTGGTGGCCTGGCTGCGTCCGTCCCTGGTCCCCGACCGTCCACCGGAGGAGTCGTGCGCGCGCCCGTCGATGGTCCCCGACTGAGGACCGCCTCGTCCTTCCTGGGCTTCGCCGTGGCGGTCACCGTCGCGGCCGCCGGGCTCGGTCTCGGTGTCCCCCACCTCGGCAACGACGGCCTGTCCCCGACGACGTGGTCCGGCCTGGCCCTCGCCTGCATCGGCGTCGTCGCTGCCGCGTGGGCAGCGCGGCGACTGCTGTCCGGCGTACGACGGCGGTGGTGGGTGCTCTGGCTGCCCGTCGTGCTGGTCACGACGTACCTCGCGATCTGGACGGTCGGGCAGGGCGTCGCCGCGAGCCTTCCGCCGCACGCGTCCCTCGGTGACCGGACGCCGGCCTCGGTCGGGCTCGCCTACGACGACGTCACGCTGCGCACGAGCGACGGCGTGGAGCTCGCGGGCTGGTGGGTGCCCTCGCACAACGGCGCGGCCGTCGCGCTGCTGCACGGTGCGGGATCCACGCGCACGGCGACGCTCGGCCAGGCCGAGGCGCTGGCCGACGCGGGCTACGGCGTCCTCCTCGTCGACGCCCGCGGCCACGGCGAGAGCGACGGCCGGGGCATGGACTTCGGCTGGTGGGGCGAGCGCGACACCGCCGCCGCGGTCGACTTCCTGGTCGACCGGCCCGACGTCTCCGACGACCGCATCGGCCTGGTCGGGCTGTCGATGGGCGGCGAGGTCGCGATCGGCGCGGCCGGCCAGGACGACCGGGTCGCGGCCGTCGTCGCCGAGGGCGCGACCAACCGGGTCGCGGCGGACAAGGACTACCTCGACGCCTACGGGTTCCGGGGCCACCTCCAGCAGGGCGTCGACCGGGTCACCTATGCCGTGGCGGGTCTGCTGACCGCAGCCCCCGAGCCGGCGCCGCTGCGCGACTCGGTCCGCGCGAGCACCGCTCCCCTGCTGCTGATCACCGCGGGCGACGTCGAGACCGAACGGCTCGCAGCGCTGCGGCTCCGCGCCGCCGCTCCCGAGCGCGTGCAGGTCTGGACGGTGCCCGGGTCGGGGCACACCCAGGGCCTCGCGACCGAGCCGCTGGCCTGGCGCGAACGCGTGCTCGCCTTCCTCGACGACGCCCTGCGCCCCGACTGACGCGGCGCGCCGCGGCAGCCGTGCGAGCATGCCGACGTGGAACTGAGGCCCGACTTCCCCCTCCGCACCGAGCGGCTCGACCTGCGTCCCCACCGGATGGAGGACCTCGACGACCTGGCCCGGTTCCACGGCGACCCCGAGGTGGTGCGGTGGATCCCGTGGCCGCAGCGTGACCGTGAGGCGACCGAGACGGCGCTGCGCGCCAAGCTCGACCAAGGCGTGCTGCGCGAGCCGGGTCAGTGGCTGGTGCTGGCGATCGAGCACCGCGAGAGCGCGACCGTCATCGGCGAGGTCCTGCTCAAGTGGGAGAGCGCGACCGACCGACAGGGCGAGCTCGGCTTCGCGCTCGGGCGCGACCACCAGGGCCAGGGGTACGCCGCCGAGGCCGCCCGCGAGATGCTGCGGCTCGGCTTCGAGGACCTCGGCCTGCACCGCATCGTCGGCGTCTGCATCGAGCAGAACCACGACTCCGCGCGGCTGCTGCAGCGGCTCGGCTTCCGACGCGAGGCGCGGGTCGTCGACAGCGCGTTCCACAAGGGCGCATGGGTCACGCAGCTGGTCTACGGCCTGACCGAGGACGAGTGGCGGGAACCCCCCGCGTCCCCCGACGTCGACGAGATCCTCGGTCTCGTGCGGACGTTCTTCGCCGCGTTCACCTCCGGTGACGGCGTCGACGAGCGCATGGCCGCCCTGCGCGCGATCCTCCTGCCCGAGGCGGTGGTGGTGCGGACCTGCGGGCTCCACCCTGCGACGTACGACGTCGAGGGCTTCATCGAGCCGCGCCGCACCCTCCTCACCGACGGGACGCTGACCGAGTTCAGCGAGCACGCCGTCCAGGGACGGGTCGAGGTGTTCGGCGACGTCGCCCACTGGTTCGGCAGCTACACCAAGGACGGCCTGCTCCACGGCGAGCCGCGTCCCGGTGCGGGGATGAAGTCGATCCAGCTCGTCCGGACCGACGCCGGCTGGCGGGTCAGCGCGGCCGCCTGGGACGACGTACGACCCGGCCTGCACACCGAGGACCACCTCGCTGCCGACCTCTACCTCTGAGCCGCGGCCACGGCTTGCGATGATGTCCCGAGCAGGCGGGGTGCAGCCCCGCCTGTCCAGGGCCTCTAGCTCAACTGGCAGAGCAGCGGACTTTTAATCCGCGGGTTGTGGGTTCGAGCCCCACGGGGCCTACC
>CAZKZQ010000235.1:0-6326 GCA_964557235.1 uncultured Nocardioidaceae bacterium | reverse complement strand
GCGTGGCCGGCGCGTGGATCGCCGCCAAGGGCACCGGCCAGGCCTTCCGCCGCCGACCTGTCAGGACGGTCGCGACAGCGACGGCCCAGCAGCCCGTCAGCTGAGCGCCTCGCGCAGCCGCGCGGCGTAGTCCTCGGCCTCCCCGTCGGCGTACTTCGTGCGCGGCCAGAAGAACCCGCGCAGGCCGTCGCCCTTGGTGCGCGGGACGACGTGCAGGTGCAGGTGCGGGACCGACTGCGAGACCGTGTTGTTCATCGCGACGAACGAGCCTTGGGCACCGAGCCCCTCCACCGCCGCCGTCGCCAGGCGCTGGGCAGCGGCGAGGAACGGGTCGCGCAGGGCCGCCGGCAGGTCGGGCAGCGTGACGACGTGCTCGCGCGGGACGAGCAGCACGTGGCCCTTGAAGACCGGGCGGGCGTCGAGGAACGCGACCAGGTCGGGCTCGTCGAGCACCATCGCCGCGGGCAGGTCGCCGGCCACGATCCGGCAGAAGACGCAGTCCATGCGCCCGATCGTGGCACGCACCCCGAGCGGCGCGGCCGGTCAGCCGAAGAGGCGGAAGCGGCCCCGGGGGGTGACGACGGCACGCGGGAGGCGCGCGACGACGGGGGCGGGCAGGTCGGCCTCGAGGGCGGCGTACGCCGACGGGAGGGCGTTGCGCACCCGGTGCGCCTTGGCGCCGGCCTTGCCGCGCAGGCTCAGGGAGAGCAGCGCGTGCGCGGTGGCCAGGGTCTCCTGGTGGACGGTGGACGCGCCGGCGGCGCGGGCGAGGCGGAGCGCCTCGGGCTCGTGCCTGCGGGCCACGGGCACCAGGGTCAGGGCCCAGAACTCGAGCTCGGCGTCGGTCCACGCGTGGCCGGCCGACTTGGGCACGGTGAGCAGCGCCAGGACCGGGTCGGCGTAGCGGGCCGGACGGCGGGCAGGAGCGGGAGCCGGGCGGGCCGCGTGGGCGGCACGGACGGGCTGGGCCGGGACGACGGGCGCGGCGAGGACCGGCTCGACGGGGACGCTCTGCGCCTTGAGGGCGGCGTCGACGGCGCGGTTGACCTTGACGAAGGCCTCGTGGACGTCGGTGGGGACGGTGCCGTCGGCCTGCACGTGGCGGTCGGGGTGCAGCTCGCGGGCCAGCTTGCGGTAGGCCGCGCGGATCTCCTCCGGCGTGGCGTCGGCGGGCACTCCCAGCACGTTGAACGCGTTCATTCCCCTCACCTCTCCCCAGTGGTGTCCTTCTGCGGAGGTCAACGGGACGTGCGCCCTGAAGTTACGCATTCCGGACAGGCCGGGGACCGGTGGTCTACCCCGGCGGGGCCCGCGTCCGCGCAGGTCAGGGGCAGGTCAGCGGCGGATCAGCGGCGGGTCACAGGGAGAGGAGCCGCACCGCGTTGTCGCGCAGCACCCCGCGCAGCCAGTCCTCGCCCAGGTCGAGCCGCTCCAGTGCCTCGACCTGGTGGAGGTAGGGGTAGGGGATGTTCGGGAAGTCCGACCCGAGCAGCACCCGGTCCCCCAGCTCGACGAGCCGCGGGCGGTCGGCGGGCGGGAACGGGCTCATCCGCTCCGCGAAGTCGGTGAACGCCATCGTGGTGTCGAGGTGCACGCCCTCGTGCCGCTCGGCGAGGTCGAGGAAGTCGGCGTACTCCGGCATCCCGAGGTGGGCGACGACGATCCGCAGCCGCGGGAACCGACGCAGCACCTCGGCCATCGGACCCGGTCCGGTGTGCGTGCCCGGCGCGGGGCCGGACCCGCAGTGGACGACCGTCGGGGTGCCGCTGTCCTCGAGCACGCCCCACACCGGGTCGAGCAGCGGGTCGGTCGGGTCGTAGCCGCCGACCTGCACGTGCGCCTTGAACACGCGCGCACCGTCGGCGACCGCCGCGGCGACGTACTCCCCTGCGCCCGGCTCGGGGAAGAACGTCGCACTGTGCAGGCACTCCGGCGTGCGCGCGGCGAACCCGGTGGCCCAGTCGTTGAGCCAGGTCGCCATGCCGGGCTTGTGGGGGTAGACCAGCGAGGTGAACCTCTCCACGCCGTAGGCACGCAGGCGCTCGACGCGCGCGTCCTCGTCCTCGCGATAGGTCACCGGCCAGCGGCGGCCGAGCAGCGGCCCGGCCTCGTCGAAGTAGGCCCACACCTTGGCCATCACGTTGGCCGGCATGAAGTGCGTGTGCAGGTCGACCGCGCCGGTGAGCCCGAGCCGGTCCCACGTCGATCGCAGCTGCGCGGCCTCCTGCTCGACCGGTGGGGGCGTCGTCGGGGTCGCCGGGGGCTCGGTCACGCGGGACACGCTACGGGCGGGACGTGCGACCTACGCACGTCCCGCCCGACCCGGCGCGTCCCCCCTCAGCCCTCGCGCTCAGCCCTCGCGCCGGGTGAGCCGCAGGCGGGTGGGAGTGACCACCCAGCCGGCGACCGGCGACAGCACGGCGACCGCCGCGAGCGTGCCGAGGAACGACAGCCACGGGACGTCGACCCCGCGCTCGCCGTTGAGCTGCACGAACGCGAGCGCCCCCGGCAGCCCGACGAGCACGCCGAGCACGGTGCCGGTGAGGCCGATGAACAACCCGTGCATGGCGCCGATCCCCCGCCGCCTCGCCGGTCCGGCACCCACGGCGGTCAGGGTCGCCGCCTCGTCCCTGCCCTCGGCCGCCGCCAGGGCGACCGCGATGCCGACCACGAGGAGGCTCAGCAGGCCCGCGCCGAGCACCCCGACGAAGCGGAACCGCTCGATCGCGGTGCGGTGCGGGTCGTCCGACCACGCGCTCAGGCCGTAGGCGTTGAGCTTCTGCAGGTCGGCGTCGGTGATCGCGCGCTCCGCGAACCCGACGTACGACGCGTAGCTGGTGTCGAGCCCGAGCCGCTGCACCACCGAGGCCGAGACGAAGGCCGTCCCGAGGTTGTGCTCGCCGGAGGCGATCGGCCGGTCCAGGTGGGTGATCGGGAGCGTCCAGGCGCTGGCGGGCTCGCCCTGGACCCCGACCCGCACCTGGTCGCGCTGCGGAGCGATGCCCCCGTCGGGACGCACCATCAGGTCACCGCGTGCGAAGGCGGCCTTCTCGTCCGCGGTGAGCCCGCCCTGGAGCGCCTCGAGCGAGGCGAGGTCGATCTGACGGACCTCCGGCCAGCCGCCGTTGCCCCGGACCGCGAGGTAGCTGCCGTCGGCCCGGCCCACCATCTGGGTGCTGACCAGCGTCAGCTCGCCGAGGGTGTCCTCCAGCGTCGCCCGGACCCGGGCGGCGCTCGCGGCAGTGGACCCGTCGACGCCGGTGCTGTCGACGTTCACCGCGTGCACGTCCGCGCCGTCGCGCGGCCCCGCGGCGGCGACCGCCTCCGAGACCCCGAAGCCGGTGAGCACGGCGACCGCGACCGTGAAGGTCAGCGCGGTCGTCGCCGCAGCCGTGCGGAAGCGGTGCCGGCCCGCGGCGCGGAAGGCGTAGCGGCCGGAGAGCGGCAGGCGCCGGCCCGCGGCGGCCGCGAGCTGGACGAGGAACGGCGTCGCCCACACCACGCCGGCGAGCAGGAGCAGCAGCCCGATCGCGGAGATGAACGGGCCGAGCGGGCTCTCCGAGGCTCGCGGCGCGAACCAGCGCGAGGTGAGGTAGCCGCCGAGGAGGAGCACGACCAGTCCCGAGCCTGCGAGCCAGAACGAACCGGGGTGCGGCCGAGCAGCGCGCAGCCGCACAGGGAAGCGGCCCGACAGCGCCTGGACCGGCGTGACCCGGCCGAGGCTCCACGCCGGGACCAGGGCCGCGACCACGGCGGTGAGGGCGCCGAGGACGACGATCACGGCGAGTCCGAACCACGGGACGTCGGCACCGGAGAGCACGATGCCGAACCGGCGCTCGGCCCAGCGACCTCCGGCCAGCGCCAGCACGGTGCCGAGGCCGGCTCCGACGATCGCCGCCGGGGTGCCGAGCACGACCCCCTGGGCCAGCAACAGCCGGCGGACGTCCTTGCCGACGCCGCCGTTGCAGGCGACCAGACCGAGGTCGCGCAGCTGGCGACGCGCGGCCACGGCGAAGGCGGCGCCCACCACGAGCACGACCTCGACCAGCCCGACGAGGACGGCCAACGCACCGGCGTAGGCCGCGTCGGCGTCGAACCCGCGCCCGCCGAGACCCCAGCGCTCGGGGTGGAGCACGGCGTCCCGCGGCTGCAGCGCGACGCCGGACGCCGCGAGGCTCCGCACGAGGGCCTTCAGCTCCGCCTGGGACTGGTCGGGCAGGTCCACCAGGAAGCTCGGTCCCTCGTTCTCGACCTCGGGCTCGGACGTCGTGGGCAGGCCCGGCCGCCCGACGACCGTCAGGTAGGACCCGTCGGCGGCGAAGGTGCCGACGACCGGGAGGTCGGTGCCGTCGGCGAGCACGAGGGAGGCGTCCCTGCGGGGCTCGCCCCGCCCGTCGAGCAGGCCGAGCACCTTGGCCGCCCCGTGGCCGAGGGCGACCTCGCCTGCGTCCTTGGGGAGCCGTCCGCTGAGGACGTGGGTCATCGACGAGGTGAGGTCGCTGTCCGGGAGGATGCGGGCGAACCCGGTGCCGCCCGTGGCCAGCTCGATCGGGCCGAAGCTCGGACCCGGCTCGACCCTCGACCCCTGCGGCAGGAGCGCCGCGAGGTCGACGTCGTCGGGATCGCGCTCGGCGGTCCTGCCGTTGAGCATCGCCCCCGAGCCGTAGAGCGCGGCCCGCACGCGGACCTTGGAGTACGGCGTCACGCGGGCGAGCGCGTCGGCGTCGCCCATCTGCTCGCGGGCGTAGGCCTCGGGGGTCGAGCTGCCGTTCTCCACGGTGACCGCCACGGCCGCGGCGACGAGCACCGGCACCATGACGAGCAGGAAGGTCAGCGAGGCCCGCACCTTGTGCCGCCACAGGTCGCGGCGGGCGAGGCGCAGGGCGGGGCGCCAGGCGCGCACGCTCATCGGCTGCCGCCCATCACGTCGCCGAGCACGAACGCCTCGGCGTCGACCATCGACCCGGCCTCGTCGACGACCGCGCCGTCGCGCAGGAAGACCACGCGGTCGGCCCAGCCGGCGTGGCGGGCCTCGTGGGTGACCAGGACGGCACCGGCGCCTCCGTCGCAGCGCGCCCGGATCAGCGCGAGGACGTGCTCGCCGGTGTCGGAGTCCAGGGCGCCGGTCGGCTCGTCGGCCAGGATGAGGCCCCGGTCGCCGACGACGGCCCGTGCGATGGCGACACGCTGAGCCTGTCCGCCGGAGAGGTCGTCGGGGAACCGGTCGTGGAGCCCCTCGAGGCCCACCTCGTCGAGCGCGGCGCGGGCCTGGCGGAGCGCCTCGCCGGTGCGCACGCGGTCCAGCTCGAGCGGCAGCGCGACGTTCTCGACCGCAGTCAGGCTCGGGATGAGGTTGTAGTCCTGGAAGACGTAGCCCACGGCCCGGCGGCGTACGGCGGCGAGCTCGGCCTTGCGCAGCGAGCCGAGCTCCTGTCCGCGCACCTTGATGCGACCGGCCGTGGCCTGGTCGAGGCCGCCGGCGAGGTTGAGCAGGGTCGACTTGCCCGAGCCCGAGGGACCCATGACCGCGACGAGCTCGCCGGGGCGGACGGTGAGGTAGAGCCCGCGCAGCGCGTGCACGGCGGCGTCGCCCTTGCCGTGGATGCGGGAGACGTCGGTCATCTCCAGGACCGGGGTCTCCTGGGTCGGCTGGCTGCTCATCGGTCGGACTCCTTGGTCGTCAGGGTGGCGGTGCCGGCGCGGAGCGTCTCCCCCGTGCCGGGTCGGGGCGGTGCGGGCGGCGCACCGTGGCCGTGGCGCTTGAGGGTGGTCTCGCAGTGGTCGAGCCACTTGACCTCGGCCTCGAGCTGGTAGCGCATCGAGTCGAGCACCAGCGACCAGCTGAGCTCGTCGGCGGTCTTCTTCAGCCGGGTGAGGTCCTGCATCGCGACGATCGTCGCCGCGCGCTGCTGCTGGATCACCGCCGTGACGTCGACCCCGGGGACGGTGACGGCCAGCGCCAGCTTGATCGCGAGCTCGTCACGGGGACGGTCGGAGCTGAAGACCGGGGAGGCGAACCACGACGCCAGCTCGGCCTGCCCGGCCGGGGTGATCGCGTAGCGCTCGCGGCCGTCGGCGTCCTCGCCCTGCGGGGCGACCAGGCCGTCGCGCTCGAGCCGGGCGAGGGTCGTGTAGACCTGCCCGACGTTGAGCGGCCAGGTGGAGCCGGTGGCCGACTCGAACTCGGTGCGGAGCTGGTAGCCGTACATCGGCTCCCGCTCGAGGAGGGCCAGCAGCCCGTGCTTGATGCTCATGGATACGGAGTATGCATACGCCGTAGGTGCATATCAAGTATGCACGCGTCGGACGGCGTGTCGGGCGCGTCG
>CAZKZQ010000234.1:0-6342 GCA_964557235.1 uncultured Nocardioidaceae bacterium | reverse complement strand
ATGGGCGAGACCCGCGAGGAGGTCTCCCAGGCGCTGCGCGACCTGCACGACGCCGGGTGCGAGCTGATCACGATCACGCAGTACCTCCGCCCCTCGCCGCGCCACCACCCCGTCGAGCGGTGGGTCAAGCCCGAGGAGTTCGTCGAGCTCGCCGCCGAGGCCGAGCAGATCGGGTTCGCCGGCGTGATGAGCGGTCCGCTGGTCCGCTCGTCCTACCGCGCGGGCCGGCTCTACCAGCAGGCCATGGAGCGGCGCGCCGCCGTCGCCCGATAGGGAACAATGGGCGGGCGCTCCCCCGCCCCACGGCGGTCCCGCGCCCCTCGCACGGACCCGACGTACGACCAGAAGGACGAGACAACGACATGGCACGCAAGGACGGCAAGCCCGGTCGCGCAGCGCAGATGCGGCAGGTCTACAAGCTGACCAAGCAGGCGGACAAGCACATCGGGCTGATCCTCCTCGGAACCTTCCTGGCCGGCTTCTTCATCGCGTTCTTCCTGCTGTCGCTGATCCCGCCGAGCTGGCTCGCGCTGGACATCATCACGGCCTTCTTCGTCGGCCTGATCGCGCTCGTCTTCGTCTTCGGCCGGCGTGCGACCAAGTCGCAGATCGCCCAGGTCAAGGGCCAGCCGGGCGCTGCGCTCGCGGTGCTGTCGGTGCTGCGCCGCGGCTGGCGCGTCGACCAGATGGTCGCCTTCAACCGCAACCAGGACGTCGTGCACCGCGTCGTCGGCCCGCCCGGGATCGTGCTCATCGGCGAGGGCGCGCCGAGCCGGGTCAAGCACCTGCTCCAGAACGAGAAGGCCCGCCACCAGCGGGTCGCGGCCGACACCCCCGTGCACGAGGTCATGGTCGGCGAGGGCGAGGGCCAGGTCCCGCTGGAGAAGCTCACCAAGCACGTCACCAAGCTGGGTCGTCAGATCCAGCCCGCCGAGATGACCGAGGTCCTCTCGCGGCTCAAGGCGATCGACGCCTCGCGCTCGCAGGTGCCGCTGCCCAAGGGGCCGGTGCCGACCTCGATGAAGGGCATGCGCGGCAACATGCGCGGCCGCTGAGCCCCCGACGTCACATCCCCGGAGGCGGGTCGACCAGGGCCGACCTGGGCGGCGCGGCGATGTCGACCGGCTCGCCCCAGCGCGAGATCTCGATGCGCAGGCGCACGCCCTGGATGGACAGCCCCATGCGGCGCATCCGGTCCTTGCGGTCGAGCCACACGTCGTAGGTGATCGTCTCGGGCATGCCCGGCACGACGTCGCCGCCCTGGGCCTGGAGCGCGCGCACGGAGTCGGCCTTGACGGCGTAGCGCGTGGTCGGCTCGCCCTGCACCGTCTCCCGGCCGACCTCGCGCACGGAGATCAGGCCGGCGCGGAACGCCTTGACCGACTGGTCGGGGCTCATCGAGATGCTGGCGCCGGCGAGCGACCTGAAGCGCGGGTCGTCCCTGCCGATCCGGAAGAACTTCCCGGGCTGGGTCAGCCCCGGGATGCTGAGGTACGCCGCGTCGCGGAGCACCACGATCTCCATCGGCCGTGCCCCCAGCCTCGCCAGCTGCGAGCTGAGGCGGATCTCGCTGCCGCCGTCGCCGTACCTCATGTCGCCGGAGGACGTCGTGGCAGCCTTTCCGCTCACCGTCATCTCGAGGTGGGCGGTGCCGCGCTTGCCCATCCCGCGGCGCATGCGGTCCAGGAAGTCCTCGGCGGCGGCGTCGAGCGTGGTGGCGGACGGCTCCGACGAGGGCTCGGACGACGACTCGGAGGCCGGCTCGTCCGCGGGAGAGGTCGCCGAGGTCGACGGGTCGGCGAGCGGCGCCGAGGCCGGCTCGCTATCGTCCTGACAGGCGGTCAGGGAGAGGCTGGCCAGGACCGCCAGCGGCACGAGGGCTCGGCTCAGGCGTCCGTACGGGCAACGGGGAAGCACGCCTGACCTTAACCTCCGCGCCGTCGTCCGACCCATCCCTCCGCGCCCGAGGAGCGAACAGCCCACGTGAGCGAGACCCCCGACGCCCGCCCCCGTGTTGCCGTGATCGGCGCGGGGATCTCCGGCCTGACCGCGGCCTACCTCCTCCAGCGCGACCACCACGTCACGCTCTTCGAGGCCCAGGACCGCCTGGGCGGCCATGCCCACACCCACACCGTCACCTCGGGTGGGCGTGAGGTCGCCGTCGACTCCGGCTTCATCGTGCTCAACGACCGGACCTACCCCCTGCTGCGGACGCTGTTCGCCGAGGTGGGCGTGGAGACGCGACCGACCGAGATGAGCATGAGCATCACCTGCCGCGGCTGCGGCCTGGGGTACGTCGGCGGGCGGGGTGCGAGCGGCATCTTCGGCCAGCGTCGCCGCGTGCTCGACCCGCGGTTCCTGCGCCTGCTCCTCCAGATCTCGCGCTTCCAGAAGCGCGCCCTCGCCCTGCTCGAGACCGGCGACGAGTCGCTGACCTACGGCGAGTTCCTGGCCCGCGAGGGCTTCGGCGAGCACTTCGTCGCGCACTACGCCGTGCCGGTCGTGTCCTGCGTGTGGTCGATGGGCCGCGAGCAGGCGCTGGCCTACCCCGCGGCGTACCTCTTCCGCTTCCTGGACCACCACGGCTTCCTGCGCCTCGGCGACGCCCCGACGTGGCACACCGTCGTCGGCGGCTCCCGGACCTACGTCCGCGCGGTCGCCGACCGCCTCGACGTCGTACGCCGGAGCACGCCGGTCACGGCGGTCAGCCGCAAGCCCGACGAGGTGCTCGTGCAGACGACCGGCCCGGACGGCACCGAGGTGGCCGGCTTCGACAAGGTCGTCCTCGCCGCCCACGCCGACGAGTCCCTGGCGATGCTGACCGACCCGACCGAGGACGAGCGCCGCCTGCTCGGGGCCTTCGGCTACTCCGACAACCGGACCTTCCTCCACCGCGACGACTCGTTCCTCCCCGAGCCGCGGGTGCGCGCCTCGTGGAACTACCGCCTCGAGGAGTGCGGGGAGTCCGCCGACCGGACGCGGGTGTCCTACTGGATGAACCGCCTCCAGCACCACGACGAGTCCGCTCCCCTGGTCGTCACGCTCAACCCCGCCGACGACGAGCTGCCGCGCGACGTGATCGCCGAGATGAGCTACGCCCACCCCGTCTACACCGCCGAGGCGGTCGCGGCGCAGCGCGAGCTGCCCGGGCTGCACGACGGCAGGATCGCCTTCGCCGGCGCCTACCAGGGCTGGGGCTTCCACGAGGACGGCTGCGCCTCGGGCGTCCGCGCCGCGGTGTCCCTGGGGGCCGATCCGCTGGGAGGCTCGTCGTGACCACGACCGCCGAGCAGGTCGCCACCCCGCGCACCGACGTCCGCCGCCTGGGCGCACAGGTGGTCCACGCGACCGTCACCCACCGGCGCACGCGCCCGTGGGACTACGCCTTCACCCACCGCACGACCGCGTGGCTGGTCGACCTCGACCGTCCGCGCGCCGCGTTCCCCCGGCTGCTGCGCGGCCTGCTGACCGTCCGCGACGAGGACCACCTCGCCCCGGGCTCGGCCACGCTGCGCTGGAAGCTCGACCACTACCTCGGTGCCCAGCGCCTGCCGTGGACGGCCCACCGGGTGCTCGTGCTGACCGGGGCACGGACCTCGGGCTACGCGTTCGACCCGCTGACGACGTACTTCGTCTTCGACCGGCACGGCGCGCTCGAGGGCATCCTCGCGGAGGTCCACAACACCTACGGCGAGCGCCACTGCTACCCGTTGGGCGCGGAGGCGACCTCCGGCGGCGCGACGACCGCCAAGGAGTTCTACGTCTCGCCGTTCTTCACCGTCGAGGGCCGCTACGACATCCGCGCCCGGCTCGACGACGCACGCGTCGCGGTGTCGATCTCGCTCACCCAGGGCGAGGAGCGGGTGTTCACCGGCACCGTCGCCGGGGAGCTGCGCCCCGCCACGCGACGCTCGGTCCTGCGCGCGTTCCTGCGCGACCCCTTCGCTGCCCAGCGCGTCACCGCGCTCATCAGGCTGCACGGGATCACCCTCTGGCTGCGACGTCTGCCTGTGGTCCCCCGACTCCCCCATCGCACTCCGAAAGGCCTCGCATGAGCACCGCTGCCACGCACTTCGACAGCACCGACTCCCTGGTCGCCGGCAAGGTCGCCGGCCGCCGACCCGTCCCCGAGGCGCCCGCCCTGGGCGTCAAGGGCAAGGTCGCCCGGTCCGTCCTGGCGCGCATCGTCCGCAAGGTCGACGTCGGCCTGGCCCTGCCCTCCGGTGAGCACTTCGGCCCGCGCGACCCGCGGCTGCCCCAGCTGCGTGTGCACGACGAGGAGGCGTTCTTCGGCCGGCTCGGCGACAGCCCGATGATCGGGCTCGGCGAGGCCTACATGGCCGAGGAGTGGGACACCGCCGACGGCACCGACCTGGCCGACGCGCTGGCGCCGTTCGCCGCGAGCCTGACCGACCTGATCCCCAAGAGCTTCTACCGCCTGCGGCACGTCGTGCTCCCCCGGCTGCTGTCCTCGGAGCAGAACACCCGCGACGGGTCCCGGCACAACATCCACCGGCACTACGACCTGTCCAACGAGATGTTCGCGGAGTTCCTCGACCCGACGCTGTCCTACTCCTGCGCACTGTTCGACGGGCTCGACCCCGAGCCGGTCCAGGCCGACCACGAGGCCGCGCAGCTGCGCAAGATCGACGCGGTGCTCGACGCCGCCGGCGTCCGCGAGGGCAGCCGCGTGCTCGAGATCGGCACCGGTTGGGGCTCGCTGGCCATCCGCGCGGCCGAGCGCGGTGCGACCGTCACCACGATCACGATCTCGGCCCAGCAGGCCGACCTGGCGCGCGAGCGGATCGAGGCGGCCGGCATGACCGACCGGGTCTCGGTCGAGCTGCGCGACTACCGCGACCAGCACGGCGAGTACGACGCCGTGGTGAGCGTCGAGATGATCGAGGCGGTCGGCGAGGAGTTCTGGCCGACGTACTTCGGCAAGATCGACGAGGTCCTCGCCCCCGGCGGCCGCGTGGCGATCCAGGCGATCCTGCTCGAGCACGAGCGCTTCCTGGCCACCCGCAACACCTACGGCTGGATCCACAAGTACATCTTCCCGGGCGGCCTGCTCCCCTCGACCCAGGCGATCGAGGACGTGCTGGCCAAGCACACCTCGATGCGGCTGGTCGAGGAGCGCTACATCGGGCTCCACTACGCCCACACGCTGCGGCTGTGGCGCGAGCGGTTCATCGACAACTGGGACCGCATCGAGGCGCTCGGCTTCGACGTGACGTTCCGCCGGATGTGGGAGTTCTACCTGGCGTACTGCGAGGCCGGCTTCCGCACCGGGTACCTCGACGACGCGATCCTGACGATCAGCCGCTGATCTCGACCGGCCGCGGTCAGCGGCGGATGACGACCGTCTTCGCCGCGAGGTCGTGCAGGCCGCGGTTGTCGCGGTTGAACACCAGCGGCGGGACGACCAGGCACACCAGCAGGCTGCGCAGCAGCGACTGCAGGAGCGGCACGCCGCCGCCGTCGAGCCGCGCCACCCGCAGCTGCATCGCGAGCTGCCCGAAGGACGCGCCGAGCAACGAGACGAACAGCGCGGTCTCGAGCAGGAACACCAGGAGCGGCATGAACGACGCCTGGTCGCGGGTCAGCCCCGCGGCGTCGGAGATCAGGTTGGCCACGAGCAGGCTCGGGATCCAGTCGAGGAAGAGCGCCGCGAGCCGGCGCCCCCACGACGCCACGGACCGGGGCCCGTCGGAGGGGAGGCCCAGCCGCTCCCCGGGGTAGGCCGGCGCTCCCTGCTCGCTCACGGCGGCAACCCTAGCCGGGGGCTCCTCGCGAGTTCTGGGCGAGTCGGGACCCAGGGCCCCTCTCTCACCTGCCGAGAGGCGTCCGTAACACGGACGAAACAACCGGGATACGGTGGAGAAACTGCCCGAACCTAGGGTCCGGACAGGTGGGTGCACCGATGCGCCCTGACCTCTCCCCTGTCATCGAGGTCGCGCGCGCGACCGAGGAGGAACGCATGTTCGCTAACAGCGACGAGCTGCTCAAGTACATCAAGGACGAGGGCGTCGAGATGGTCGACGTCCGCTTCTGCGACCTGCCTGGCGTGATGCAGCACTTCACCGTCCCGGTCTCGTCGTTCGACCAGTCCGTGTTCGACGACGGCCTGAACTTCGACGGGTCCTCGATCCGCGGCTTCCAGGCGATCAACGAGTCGGACATGGCGCTGTTCCCGGACCCGACCACGGCCTACATCGACCCCTTCCGCGCCTCCAAGACCCTGGTCGTGAACTTCTTCATCCACGACCCGATCACCGGCGAGGCCTACAGCCGCGACCCGCGCAACATCGCCCGCAAGGCGCTGGCCTACCTCAACACGAC
>CAZKZQ010000233.1:0-6350 GCA_964557235.1 uncultured Nocardioidaceae bacterium | reverse complement strand
CCGGGTTGGAGTCGCCGGTCTAGGCTGGTGGCGTGCTCAAGGTCCTTCTCGTCGCCGCGATCGTCGCCGGACTGATCTATGCGGTGTTCTGGGCGATCGAGCGCCGCCAGGCGGCAGGACGCGCCGCGCGGCAGCACCCCTCCGGCGGTCGCGGCAAGCGGCCACCCACGCGGATGGTCGCCCCCGACGACGACGAGGACTTCCTGCGGGACCTCGACCGCAAGCGTCACCGCAAGGACCCCCAGGAGGACGAGCCCGGCTGAGCCGGCCTCGCCCTCCTTCCGGCCGTCCCCGTCAGTCGTTGCTGACGGTCTTGACCTTGAAGTCGTCGAAGGTCGCGCTCGCTCCCTGCCCGAACAGCCGGTTCGCCACCGGGATGGAGACCGCCAGGTCCGGACGCTCCGGGTGCTGGAACGGGAAGGCGTCGAGCAGGCTGAAGAGGCCGTGGCCGATGGCCAGGCTGTTGATCTGGCCGCCCAGCTCCTCGCCCGCACCCAGCGACGGGTAGATCCGCGTGAAGGGGACCCCCTGCACGTCCAGCGGAACGCCGACGTGCTGCACGGTCGCCACCGTGCGCCCGTCGAAGACGTACTCCGCCGTGCCCTTGCCGTTGGTGCGGCTGAAGCGCACCGACACCGAGTGCGCCCCCGGTGAGGACGGGATCTCGGCGACGATCTGCGTGTAGGCCTTGTCCAGCCCGACGTACCCCGGGTCCCCGGGCACCAGGCCGGGAGCCGTCACGCCACTGGGCAGGCGCTCGACCAGTGCGAACGCGGTGTGGCCCGAGACGAACCAGTCGAAGAGCTGGCCCGTCGCGAAGTCGATGACGTTCATCACCGCGCCCGCCTGCTGCCCCTCCAACGTCGGCTGGGCGTACGGCAGGCCCGACTGCACGTAGGTGCCCTCGATCACCCGTCCCGGCTGGGTGCCGGGCGTCGCGGCCTTGATGGTCGAGGAGATCTCCACCGATCCGTCGGTGGGCACGGGGAACGTCCTGGTGCTGACGGCGATGTACTTCAGGTGGTCGAAGACGCTGAAGTCGTAGCCCACGGTGAACGGCACGGCCGAGACCGACAGATTGCCCTTCTTGAACGAGCGGGTGTCGTGGGAGGCCATCTCGCCGAGGCCGTAGGGGTTCGCCCACTTGGCGTCGTAGTCGGTCAGCGAGTAGCCGGGCTTGGAGAAGTCGTCGTAGGTCTCGACGGTCGTCTTCTTGCCGGCCGCGGTCGCGGTCGGGCCCGAGAGTGTGGCCGCGGCGAGCAGCGCCGAGAGGGCGCCGGCCGCCAGGGCCGTCGTGCGGGTGGGAAGCATCGGGTCTCCTCAGGTGGGGGCAGTGTGATTCCCAGCCAGTCCCTCCCGAGCAGCCACGGGTAGGGGACGACGACCCATGCGGAGTGCCGATGATCCCCGATGGCGCTATCACACCCCATGGGGTGTGATAGCCGCCGATGTCGTGGTCAAGTGCGCGGCGTCAGCCGGCGTAGGAGTGCATGCTCCCGCCGCCGAAGAAGAAGTTGATGCCGACGAAGTTGAACAGCAGCGAGGCGAACCCGATCAGGGCGAGCATCGCGGCCGCGCGGCCCTTCCAGCCGGCCGTCGCCCGTGCGTGGAGGTACGCCGCGTAGCAGACCCAGGTGATGAAGGCCCAGACCTCCTTGGGGTCCCAGTTCCAGTAGGAGCCCCAGGCGTACTCCGCCCAGATCGGCCCGGCGATGAGGACCGCGAAGGTCCACAGCGGGAAGCCGACGGCGTGCACGCGGTAGGCGAAGCGGTCGAGCGAGTCCCCAGCCGGGAAGAGCGCGGACACGCGCGTCAGCCGCGAGCCGGGGCGCTCCTCGGCGCGGGCCTTGAGCAGGAACACCAGCGAGGCGAGGGCACCGAGCGCGAAGGCCCCCGACGACACCATCGCGGCGCCGACGTGGATCACCAGCCAGTAGGAGTGCAGGGCCGGCACGAGCGGGCCGGCCTCCTGCACGAGCAGCAGGTTGGCGGCCATCAGCGTGACCACGACGAACGCGGTGAGGAACAGCCCCATCCACCGCAGGTCGAGGCGGCGCATCAGGGCGAGGTAGGCGACCACGACGACGAGCACGCCGGTCACGGTGAACTCGTACATGTTGCCCCAGGGCACCCGCACCGGGTCGGTGGCGAACGACCGGGTCACCACGCCGACGAGGTGGAGCAGCGCGCCGACGATGGTGAGCGCGACGCCGATGCGCGCCGAGGACTCGATCTTGAGCTCCCAGCGGTCCAGCGCCTCGGCGGACGGAGCCGCCGGCTCGGCCGGGGCACCCGCGCCCACGGTCTCCTTGACCCGGACGGCGGCGGGGCGGCTCATCGAGCGCGCCCACTCGGCCACGTGGGCGAGCAGGGCGAGGGCATAGACGATCGAGGCGAACATGATCGCCCGGTCGCTCACCTGCGCGAAGTCGGCGGTGCTCACGTGGTCTCCTCCGTGGATGCGGGCGGGGCGTCGTCAGTATCCCGCGCTGCGGCGGGGACGACCAAGGCGAGCAGGGTGTGAACCTCGTCGTCGAGCGTCTGGTTGACCGTCGAGCGGTCGAGCCCGGCCACCTCGACCCGGGTCCCCTCGGGGGTGTCGAGCACGCGCACCCAGGCGCGGCGGCGGCGCACGAAGAGGGAGACCATCAGGCCGAGCAGGCCGATCGTGATCGAGAGCAGCGTCGGCGTCTTGGCGGGGGCGTCGCTCACCTGGAGCTTGACCCACCGCTGCCAGCCGTCGAAGCGCACCGTGCCGAGGCCGTCGGGCAGCTTCACCGCGCGACCCGGCGACAGGATGATCTGCAGCGGCTTGCCGTCCTTGCCGAGCACCGGCTTCATCCGGCTGGTGTCGAGCTCGTAGAGCGACTGCGGGACGCCGTCGTCCAGGCCGAGGTCGCCGTAGTACGCCCGCAGCGACAGCCCGGGGTTGAGCGCGTCGGGGAACCCCGAGAACACGCCCCGCTCCTTCGACGCCGCGAAGGTGGGCAGGAAGAAGCCGTCGAGCCCGACTTGCGGCTTGGCCTCCAGCGCCTTCACCACGCCGTACGACGCGAAGCTCGCGTCCTGCGGGAGGAACACCACCGGGCCGGAGGTGACCTCCTCGCCCTTGGCGTCCTCGATCGTGATGACCGGGGCGTAGCCGTGCCCGACGAGGAAGACGCTGACCCCGTCGAGCACCAGCGGGTGGTTGACCTCGATGGTCTGCTTGCGCGCGGGCTCGCCCGGCGCCTCGGTGTAGGTCAGGTCGGCGGAGAACGACTCGGGCTGGCCGCGGTGGCTGCCCGAGGCGATGAACTTGACCCGGAAGTCGTCGACGTCGAAGTGCAGCGGCGGCAGGTCGGCGGGGTCCATGAGGGTGCCGGAGTCGAAGGTGTCGTACTGCGAGACCAGGTTGGTGAACCCGCGGCCGACAGGCACGATCACGCCGCCCTTGAACCCCCACAGCTGGCCGACCGCGAAGCAGACCAGCACCGCGATCACCGAGAGGTGGAAGAGCAGGTTGCCGGCCTCGCGCAGGTGGCCGCGCTCGGCCGCGACGGCGTCGCCGTCGACGACCACGCGGTAGCGCCGCTGCCGCAGCACCGCCCTGGCCCGCTCCAGCACCTCGGCGGCGGGCTGCGACGTCGTCGCCGAGGCGTACGCCGGCAGCCGCTCGAGCCGGCGCGGCGCCGCCGGCGGACGGGCACGGACCGCGCGGGCGTAGACGCCGAGCCGCGGGATGATGCAGCCGACCAGCGACAGCATGAGCAGCAGGTAGATCGCGGAGAACCAGACGGAGTCGTAGACCGAGAACAGCCCGAGACGGTCGTAGATCGGGGCCAGGTCGGGGTGGTCCTGCTTCCAGCGCACCACCCGGGCGGCGTCGACGGCCTCCTGCGGCACGACCGAGCCGGGCACCGAGCCGAGGGCGAGGAGCAGCAGCAGGAGCAGCGCGGTGCGCATCGAGGTGAGCTGGCGCCAGGCCCACCGACCCAGCTCCCGCGGTGCGAGCGGCGGGGGCGGCGGAGGTGTCGCGCTCTCGGTGGTCGAGCTCGTCGAGGTCGTCACACGTCCACCCCGTAGCCCGCGCTCCAGCCGCGCAGGTCGGCGACCAGGACGTCCCACCACCCGGTCAGCAGGAGCAGGCCGACGACGACGAGCATCAGCCCGCCGAGCCGGGTGACCCACACCTGGTGCGTGCGCACCCAGCGCAGGGCGCCGAGCGTGCGGCGATAGGCCAGCCCGAGCGCGATGAACGGCAGCCCGAGCCCGAGCGAGTAGGCGACGCTGAGCAGCACGCCGCGGCCGACGGTGCCCTCGGAGAGCGCCATCGACTGGACCGTGACGATCGTGGGCCCGAGGCAGGGCGTCCACCCGATCGCGAAGAGCAGCCCGAGCAGGGGTGCAGCGCCGAGCCCCACGGCGGGCAGCCGGTGCACGCGCACGTCACGCTGCAGGAACGGCAGCCCCATGAACACCAGCCCGACGACCACGGTGATGCCACCGAGGACCTGGGAGATGACGCGCTGGTACTCGTAGAGCCACGCCCCGAGCGCGCCGGTCGTCATGCCGACGACGACGAACCACGTCGTGAAGCCCAGCACGAACAGCGTCGTGCCGAGCAGCATCCGGCCGCGGTGGGCGTCCTCGAGGTCAGCACCGCTGAGCCCGGTCGTGTAGGAGACGTAGCCCGGGAGCAGCGGCACGACGCAGGGCGACAGGAACGACACCGTCCCCGCCGCGGCCGCGACGACCAGGGCCACCGGCATCGTGCCGGAGCTCACCTGCTCCACGAACCAGTCCGCCACGCTCACGCAGAGCCCTCCCGCGGGACGGTCAGCTTCTCGCCGGTGAGGTCCTCGAGCACGCCGTAGAGCGTGGACAGGTCGGCCTCCCCGAGGATGCGCGCGGCCACCCGGCCCTCGGCGTCGACGAAGACGAAGGACGGGATGCTCATCGGCGGCAGGGTGCCGCGGAAGGCCAGCAGCGTCTGGCCGTCCTCGTCGTGGATCGAGTCGTAGGGGATGTCGAAGCGCTCGAGGAACCGGCGTACGTCGACCTTGTTGCGGTCGCGCGACCCGATGCCGAGGAACACGACGCCCTTGTCGGCCAGGTCGCGCGACGCGAGGGCGAGCCCCGGCGCCTCCGCGCGGCACGGGCCGCACCAGGAGCCCCAGACGGGCATGACCACGACCTTGCCGCGGTAGTCCTCGAGCGAGACCTCCTTGCCGTCGACGGTCTCGCCCGCGACCTCGCCGGCCGGCGGCTCGCGATCGGCCTCGGCGACGACGTTGACGGTGCCGTCGCCGGTCACGAAGCCCTGGTCGCCGCTGGTCAGCGAGGGCGAGCACCCGGCGAGCAGCAGCGCCGCGAGGGCGAGGGCAGGGGTCCGCATCACGTCTCGGTGCCGGCCGGCTTGTTCTCCTCGGGCGCACCCCCGGCCGAGAACGGAGCCTTGCGGTCCTTGACCGGGATGAGGTCGCCGGCCGGCTCGCTGTAGACCAGCCGCACGATGTCCTCGCCCTCGAACTCCAGCGAGGTGAGGCTGCACAGCGTGCACTGGCGCCGGCGCGGGTCGTGGAGGAAGGGGCGGTTCTCCACGTGCAGCCGCGTCGTCCAGATCGGCAGCTGGTGGGAGACGATCACCGCCTCGTGGCCCTCGGCGTCGCGGCGGGCGTCGTGCACCGCGGCCATCATGCGGTGGACGACCTCGGTGTAGGGCTCGCCCCACGACGGCTTGAACGGGTTCCAGAGGTACTTCCACGTGCTCGGCTTGCGCAGGATGCCGTTGCCCTGGCCGAAGGGCTGGCCCTCGAAGACGTTGGAGGACTCGATCACGCGCTCGTCGACCTCGATCGGCAGCCCGAGCGCCTTGGCCGCCGGGGCGGCGGTCTGCTGGGCGCGCTCCAGCGGCGAGGACCGGATCAGGGTGACGTCGCGGCCGGCCAGCGTCTCCCCGACGCGCTGCGCCATCTGGTGGCCCAGGTCGGAGAGCAGGAAGCCGCTGCGCCGGCCGTACAGGATGCCCTGGGGGTTGTGCACCTCGCCGTGACGGAGCAGGTGGACGACGGTCTTCATCGGGTTCCTCCCTGAGGAGCCTGGTCGGGCACGGCGGCTGCTGCGCGGGCTGCGGCCGGGAGGGCCTGCAGCACCCGGTCGACGGCGGTGTCGTCGTGGGCAGCGGAGAGGAACCACACCTCGAAGGCGCTCGGCGGCAGGTGCACGCCCTGGTCGAGCATCGCGTGGAAGAACGCCGCGAAGCGGTCGGTGCGCTGCGCGGAGGCGCCGGCGAAGTCCGTGACCGACGTGACGGCGTCGTCCTCGGTGAAGAAGACGCTGAACATCGTGCCGTCGGTCTGGACCAGGTG
>CAZKZQ010000232.1:3568-6430 GCA_964557235.1 uncultured Nocardioidaceae bacterium | reverse complement strand
GCGGTGATCCTCGGCGCCCAGGACGGCATCGAGGTCGTCGGCCAGGCCGCCGACGGGCGTGAGGGGGTGCAGCGGGCCGACGAGCTCGGGCCCGACGTCGTGCTGATGGACCTGCGCATGCCCGAGATGGACGGCGTCGAGGCGACGCGCCAGCTGTTCCTCCCCGAGCGCGTCGGTGCCCGCCCGACCCCGCTGCGGGTCGTGGTGCTGACGACGTTCGACCTCGACGACCGGGCCACGCTCGCGATCCGGCACGGGGCGAGCGGCTTCCTGCTCAAGGGTGCGACGCCGGCGCAGCTGGCCGACGCCGTACGCACGGTCCACGGGGGCAACGCGGTCCTCGCGCCGCGCGACCTCTCGACGCTGCTGGAGGGGTCGCTTCGCCCCCAGGGCCAGCCGCCGGCTGCGTACCTCGGCCTGACCGACAAGGAGCGCGACGTGTTCGACGCGGTCGCGCGGGGCCGCTCCAACGCCGAGATCGCCGCCGAGGTGTTCCTCAGCGAGTCGACCGTCAAGACCCACGTGGGGGCGGTGCTGCGCAAGCTCGGCCTGCGCGACCGGGTGCAGATCGTGGTGTTCGCCCACGAGCACGGGCTGGTCAGGAGGGGATCGTGAGTCCGTCGGTGAGCTGTCGGAACTCGGATCGGACCCGGTCGACCGCGTCCTCGCGGACGGGGACGTAGGCGACGGCCTGCGCGACGACGACGGTCCTCGGCAGCTCGATCGCGCGGGTGAACCAGACCGCTCTGCGTCCCTCCCTGACGAAGGTCAGCTGTGAGTCGAAGGCGGTGTAGGGAAACCCTTGCAGGCGCCGGTTGGACACGACGCCCGCGTCGGTCGCTCCCTGCGCGCGAACCGTGTCGACCACGAGGAAGGGGAGGTACTGCGCGCGCACCGTCTCGCGGACCTGGGTCGGGTCCGACGGGGTGGTCAGGACGCTGACGGAGAGGCGGACCCCGTCCTCGGCGCTGGCGTACTCGCGGCTCTGCACGTCGATGCCGCCCTGCCCGGGCCGGGTGCTGCGCACGGGTCCGCGGACCGAGCCCGGCAGGAAGAACCTGATGCCGGTGCCGCGGTCGGAGCCCTGGACCCGCACGGAGTAGGACAACGACTCGTTCGCGGTCGGGCTGGAGGGGCTCGTGTCGAGGCTCGTGGTCGGGGAGAGGTTCGGGGACGGCCTGGCAGATGGGGCGTCGTCGCCGGAGCAGCCGCTGAGGCCGACGGCGAGCGCGAGGGTCAGCCCCAGGCCGGCGGTGGCGCGACGAGCGGGCAGGGGGTCGGGCACGCGGGCAACCTAACAGCCGATGTGCCACGCTTCTCCGCGTGGACATCCCCTTCGCGGCGTCGCCGCGACCGACGCTCGGGGTCGAGTGGGAGTTCGGTCTCGTCGACCGGGTCACGCGCGACCTCGTCAACGTCGCCGACGAGGTCTTCGACCGCCTCCACGCCGAGGCCGGGCGCGAGGCCGGCGGACCGGGGCTGCACCGCGAGCTGCTGCGCAACACCGTCGAGCTGGTCACCGGCATCTGCGAGACCGTCCCCGAGGCGATGGCCGACCTGCAGTCGACGCTCGAGCGGGTGCTGCCGGTGACCACCGCCCTCGGGGTCGACCTGTTCGCCGCCGGCACACACCCCTTCGCGCTGTGGACCGACTCCGAGCTGAGCGAGGGGGAGAGGTACGCCGAGCTGATCTCGCGCACCCAGTGGTGGGGGCGGCAGATGCTGATCTGGGGCGTCCACGTGCACGTCGGCATGCCGCGGCCCGAGACGGTCATGCCGGTGCTGTCGGCGCTGCTGACCTACTACCCCCACCTCCAGGCGCTGTCGGCGAGCTCGCCGATGTGGGCCGGCGAGGACACGGCCTACGCCAGCAACCGGGCGATGATGTTCCAGCAGCTGCCGACCGCCGGGCTGCCCTTCCAGTTCCCCACGTGGACCGAGTTCGAGGGGTTCGTCGCCTCGCAGGTCAAGACCGGGGTGATCGACCAGGTCGACGAGATCCGGTGGGACGTGCGCCCCAGCCCCCGCCTGGGCACCCTCGAGGTCCGCATCTGCGACGCGGTGTCCTCACCGACCGAGCTGGCGGCCCTGGTCGCGCTGACCCACTGTCTCGTCGTGGACCTGGAGGAGCGGGCGGCCGCCGGGGAGCGCCTCATCGAGCTGCCGCCGTGGCACGTGCAGGAGAACAAGTGGCGCTCGGCGCGATACGGCATGGACGCCTGGATCATCACCGACGCCGACTCCAACGAGCGGCTGCTGCGCGACGACCTCGCGGACCTGCTCGAGCGGCTCGCCCCCGTGGCCAAGCGGTTGGGCTGTGCCGACGAGCTCGCCGGCATCCAGCGCATCGCCGACCACGGAGCGTCGTACGAACGTCAGCGTGCGCTGGCTGCCGACTCCGGCGGCGACCTGGTCGCCGTCGTGGACATGATCGTCCGCGAGCTCACCGCCTGACCGCCTCGTCCGCGTGCGGACGCGCCATGGCGCGTCCGCAGCCGGACGAGGCGAGCCGGCGGCTCAGCTGGCGTCGCGAAGGGTCGCGGCGTACTCGTCCCGCGGGCGTACGGCGTCGTGCGGCTCGACCGCCACGCCCGGGGTGAAGCCGGCCCGGGGTCCGCGGAACCACGCGAGGAACGTGCGGCGGCGGTCGGCCTGCTTGCGGTCGTTGGCGGCTCGTAGCCGCTCGGCGAAGGTCGGGTTGGTGGACACGATGTGCCTCCTCCAGTGCGAGCCCGATCGGGTCGACCGGGCGGGGGATGAGGTGGAACCTTCACCTCAAGACTCCCCCGGAACGGACGGAACACAAGCGATCCGCGCTGTGACGCCACCCACGTGATCGGCGTTACCTGCAAGGGTTCTGGG
>CAZKZQ010000232.1:0-3468 GCA_964557235.1 uncultured Nocardioidaceae bacterium | reverse complement strand
CGCGCGCTGCCTGGCCGATCCGGAGCTCAACCACCCGTTCGGGCACGACGACAACAAGCCCGACCACGTGCAGCGCCTGGCGGCGTACTGGGCGGAGGTGATGGGCGGACCGGCGGAGTACTCCGCGCACAACGCCGACCCGGAGACGGCGGTGCTGCGGCGGCACGCCTGCGGCGAGGACCTGCCGGGCTGGGGCGAGCGGTTCGCGGCCTGCTTCGCGGCGGCCCTGGACGATGCGGGCCTGCCGGACGACGAGGAGTTCCGCGCCGCGATGCGGGACTACATGGAGTGGGCGGTCTCCCGGGTGGTCGCGGTGATGCCGGGGACGGCGGACGACGTGGAGCAGCAGCGGGGCGTGCCGCGCTGGTCCTGGGACGGGTTGGTCTAGGCAGCCAGCGGGACGGTCAGCACGTGACCGTCAGGGGTGAGGTACTGCCCGTCGTCGAAGAGGATCACGCCGTTGCAGAGCTTGAGCCAGCCCTGCTCGGAGTGGTCGGACGCGATGTGGGCGTGGCAGCAGTCGGGGGCGGTCGCCTCGGGGCACCGGGGGAAGTGAGTGCACATCGTCGTGCCCTCCTTGTCTGGCTTGGTCTGACGTGTCTGGTTCGTCGCTCTCTGGGAGTGAGACGGGTCTCACGCGCTGTTATGACACGGTTAGGGAGAGAAATTCATCGAGGGTGATACGCGGTGGTCCGGTCCACCCGTGCCCAGATGGTGTCCGGCGTATCCAGGTGCTCCGCGGCGAGCTGTCGCTTGAGCACCTTGTTGGTCGGTGTCTGGGGGAGCGACTCGGCCAGACGGACCCACCTCGGCCACGACTTGGCGCCCAGGTCGGGCTGCTCGGCCAGGAACTCCTGCAGGCCGTCAGGGGTGAGTCCCGCACCCTCGCGCAGCACCAGTGCCGCCATCACCTGGTCGCCGACGCCGGAGGGGTCCGGGCCGGCGTAGACCGCGGCCTGCTGCACGTCGGGGTGGCGCAGCAGCACCCGCTCGATCGGTGCGGTCGCGAGGTTCTCGCCATCGACGCGCAGCCAGTCGGCCGTGCGCCCGGCGAAGAAGACGAAGCCGTCGGCGTCGCGATAGGCGAGGTCGCCGGACCAGTACATCCCGCCGCGCATGCGGTCGGCGTCGGCCTCCGGGTCGTTGTAGTAGCCCGCGAAGAACCCGGCGCCGGCGGTGTTGACCAGCTCGCCCACGGCGACGTCGCCGTTGACCAGGCGGCCCGCCTCGTCGAACTCCGCGTCGGGCACCTCGGCGTGCGTCACGGGATCGAGCACGGCCACGCCGGGGAGCGGCCGGCCCAGCGACCCCGGCGGCATCTCCGGCACGCGCTGCACGATCACGGCGTTCTCGGTGGAGGAATAGGAGTCCACGACCACGCACCCGAACCGCTCTCCGAACGCCGCGATGTCCCGCTCGGCCGCCTCGTTGCCGAACACCAGCCGCAGCGGGTTGTCCGCGTCGTCGTCGCGCTCCGGCGTGGCCAGGACGTAGGTCAGCGGCTTGCCGACGTAGTTGGCGTACGTCGCCCCGAAGCGGCGTACGTCGTCGAGGAACCCGCTCGCGGTGAAGCGACGGGCCAGGGCGAGGGTCGAGCCTCCCGCCAGCCCGGGCCCCCAGCCGGCCATCACCGCGTTGGAGTGGAACATCGGCATGGAGAGGTAGCAGACGTCGTCGGGTGACAGCCCGAACCGCTCCGACAGCAGCCGGGCCGGGTGGGCGACCTTCTCCTGGGTGACGCGCACGGCCTTGGGGTCGCCGCTGGTGCCGGAGGTGAGGATCAGCATCATCAGGTCGTCGGGAGCCACGCCCGGGGCGAGGGCCGCGGGGTCGGCAGGGGTCGCGACCAGGGACTCCCACTCCGGCGAGCCGACCACCAGGACCGGCACCTCGAGGTCGAGACCCTCCAGCGCAGGCGCGTGCCGCGACTCGGTCACGACGACCTGCACGTCCGTGCGGCCGATGTCGGCCGCCAGCGCCGGCCCGCGCCGGGTCGGGTTGAGCCCGACGAGCACCGGACCGCCGAGGCCCGCCGCCCCGACCAGGGCCGCCATCTCGGGGGTGTTGTCCAGCAGCGCCCCGACGTGCGGCGGGCGCGCCGCATCGAGGCGCGCGGTCAGCCCCGCCGCGAGCGCGGCGCAGTCGGAGACGTGCTCGCGCCAGGACCAGGACCGGTCCTCGAAGAGCAGCCCCGGGCGGTCGTCGTCGGCACGGGCCAGGAGGAGGTCACGGACCGTCACGGACGGTGATCGAGCAACGAGCGAAGCGAGTGGCTGGCCGAGATCACACCGGCTCCACCGCGAGCGCCCTGCCCACCGTGCGCGCCATGAGCGTCGTGCCGCCGTAGGCGAACTCGGCCCGCTTGGCGGCGGTGAAGTAGCGGTGCGCCTCGCCGTCGAGGTCGATGCCGACCCCGCCGTGCACGTGGACGGTCGTGTGCGCCAGCTTGTGCCCGGCGTCGGCGGCCCACAGCTTGGCGGTGGCGACCTCGACCGCGGCGTCGCGGCCCTGGTCGAGCAGCCACGCGGCCGACGTCACGGTCAGCGCCAGGCCCTTGACCTCGATGTAGCCGTCGGCCAGCCGCTGCGACACGGCCTGGAAGGTGCCGATCGGGCGGCCGAACTGCTCGCGCGTCCGGGCGTACGCCGAGGTGAGGGTGAGCGCGCCCTCGCAGACGCCCTGCTGCCAGGCGCAGTCGGCCAGCGTGAGGAGCGCGAGGAGGCGCGTGGTGGTCGTGGGGTCGCCGAGCACCCGGTCCGCGCCGAGGAGCACGCCGGACAGCTCGACGCGGCCGGCGACGTCGCCGTCGCTGAGCTTCTGGGCGCTCACCGAGACGCCGCTGTCGTCTGGTCGCACGAGGAAGACGAGCGTGCCCTCGTCGGTCGCGGCCGGCACCAGCAGGAGGCCTGCGACGGTGCCGGCGGGCACGTTGGTCTTGAGTCCGTCGAGCTGCCAGCCGCCGTCGGTGCGGCGCGCGGTCGTCGACGGCACCTCGGGCAGCTCCAGGCCGTCCTCGGCCACGGCTGCGGTGAGCACGGACTCGCCGGCCGCGGCGTCCGGCAGCCAGGTCGACTGCTGCTCGGCCGTGCCGGCCTCGGCGACCACGCGGGCCGAGGCGAGGTGGGCGGCCAGCGGCAGCGGAGCGATCCGGCGGCCCGCCTCGACCAGCAGGGTGGTCAGCTCGAGCACGCCGAGCCCGGCGCCGCCGTGCTCCTCGGGCAGCGGGATGCCGAGCAGGCCGAGCCTGCCGGCCTCGGCCCACAGCTCGCGGTCGAACCGGTCACCGCCGGCCTCGACCTGCTGCTGGCGTTCGTTGGTGCACCGGTCGCCGAAGATCTCGCGGGCGAGCGCCTCGGTGTCGGTCTGGCCGGAAGTCGGGGTGAAGTCCATCAGTGCCTACCTCTTCGCCGGGGGCAGGCCGAGGCCGACCATGCCGATGATGTCGCGCTGGATCTCGTTGGTGCCGCC
>CAZKZQ010000231.1:0-6436 GCA_964557235.1 uncultured Nocardioidaceae bacterium | reverse complement strand
GCCTCGCCGTCGGCGTGGGAGGCGACCAGGGAGAGCAGGCGCAGTCGCACCGGGTCGGCGAGGGCCTTGAGCAGGGGAGCCACGCGCTCGGCGTGCTCGGCGGAGATGGGCTGGGCCGTCAGCGGTGAGCAGCACGCCACGGTCTGGACCGGCGTCAGCGTCAGAGACTTCGACATGTGTCGATATTGACAGATGTCGATATGCTCTGCAACCTAGACATCGACAATCATCAATGTCCCAAGGAGGACCACATGTCGCGCATCCAGCTCGCCCTCAACGTCGACGACGTCGACAAGGCCGTGGAGTTCTACTCGACCCTGTTCGGCGTCGAGCCCGCCAAGCGCCGCCCCGGCTACGCCAACTTCGCGGTCGCCGAGCCTCCCCTCAAGCTCGTCCTGCTGGAGAACCCCGGCCAGGGCGGCACCCTCAACCACCTCGGGGTCGAGCACGCCGACGTCGACTCCGTCGACCGGGAGCAGACGCGCCTGGCCGAGTCCGGCCTCGCGTCGGTCGACGAGCGCGGCACGACCTGCTGCTACGCCAAGCAGGACAAGTTCTGGGTCGAGGGCGCTCCCGACGGCGAGCGCTGGGAGGTCTACACCGTCCTCGCCGACAGCCAGACCTTCTTCGACGCGGACCCGTCGGCGCAGGCCTGCTGCACCGACACCGACACCGCGGTCGAGGCCGACGCGAAGCAGCCGGCCTGCTGCTGAGGACGCCTCAGAGGCCGGGCACCGCGTGCAGCGTGCGTCGCACGAGCTCGGCGGTGTCCGCATCGGTCGCAGCCACGAGGCCCCGGGGCGAGTCGGCGACGCGATAGGGACGTCCGTCCAGCGTCGTCACCGTCCCGCCGGCCTCGGTCAGCAGCAGGCTCCCGGGGGCGTGGTCCCACGGCTTCGTCTTGAGGTACGCCGCGTAGTCGGCCGAGCCGGACGCCAGTCGCGGGTAGTCGATGCCGCAGCAGGTCGCGGTCAGCCGCAGCCCGCGCCAGGCACCGACCACGCGCCGCGGCCACGACCGGGACGCCAGGGACCGGGCGACCTGACCGGACGGCTCGACCTGCAGGCGGCGTCCGTCGACCCACGCGCCGGCCCCGCGCTCCGCGACGCACGCCGAGCCGTGCTGCGGCTGCCAGATCCAGCTGCGGACGACCTCGCCCGAGCGGACCTCGGCGAGCATGAGCGCATGGTCCGGCGAGCCCTTCGCGAAGTGGCGCGTGCCGTCCACGGGGTCGACGGTGAACGCGTGGTCCGCGGCACGGAAGGCACGGACCAGCGAGGGGTCCTGCGACACCGCCTCCTCGCCGAGCACGAGCGCCTCGGGGTAGGCCTGCTGCAGCGAGGACGCGAGGAGCAGCTCTGCCTCGCGGTCGGCGACGGTGACCAGGTCGCCCGGCCGTCGCTTGGACCGCACCTCTCCGGCCGCGAGGTTGCCGAAGCGCGGGTCGACGACCTCGGCGGAGACCCGGCGGAGCAGGTCCAGGACCTCGTCGGTCTCCACTCAGATGCCGATCCGGTGCACGCCGAGGGCCCGCCCGATGGCGTCCTCCTCGTAGGTGAAGTGCGACTCGAGCAGCGTGCGCAGGTGTCGCACCTCGCTCACGAGCAGGTCGAGGTGTCCGCGGTCGGCGGCGAACGCCACCAGGCTCCGGTCGATCCGCTCGAGCACGTCGTGGATCACCCGGTGCTCGTGGTCGAGCCGGTCGATCGTCGTGCCCAGGTCGGCGTCCGCCGCCCTCAGCTGGGGGTAGAGCACGACGTCCTCGATCATGTGGTGCTGCGTGACCGCGTGGCACAGCTGCCCGCAGTAGGACCCCAACCGCTGGTACGACGCGGTCAGGCCGGTGTCGTGCAACGCTGCCCGGGCGTCGCCGACCGTTGCGGTGCCCTCGACCACCTGGTCGACGACGGACGCCACGACGGCCAGCCCGTGGCGGTAGTGGTCGTGGATGGCTCGCAGGTGGGCGAACGCCCCGCCGGCGTACGGCGGGGCGTCGGCGTAGGTCACCAGCGGAGGGCGGGCGCTCTCGTCCCAGGTCGGCAGCTCGTCCACGCGGGAAGCCTAGGCCTCAGGCCGCGGATCGTGACGGTCGCGCTCAGCTGAGCCAGTCGGGCCGCAGCGGGAAGTCCACCGAGCCGTCCTCGCGGGGCTTCACCGCCAGCACCTGGTGCAGCTGGATGTCGTTGATCTCGAACCCACGGCTGCACCCGGCGAGGTAGAGGCCCCACACGCGGGCGGTCGCCTCGCCGGCCTCGGCCACGCACTCGTCCCAGTTGGCCTGCAGGTTGCGCGCCCACGCGCGGCAGGTGAGCGCGTAGTGCTCGCGGAGGTTCTCCTCGTGGCGCACCTCGAGGCCGACGTCCTGCATCTCGGTGATGATCCGGCCCGACCCGGTGAGCTCCCCGTCCGGGAAGATGTAGCGGTCGATGAACGCGCCGGTGCGGGTCAGCCGGTTGTCCGGACGCGTGATGCAGTGGTTGAGCAGCCGACCGCCGGGGACGAGCTTGTCCTGCAGGAACTCGAAGTACGCCGGGTAGTTGCGCACGCCGATGTGCTCGGTCAGCCCGATCGAGCTGACCGCGTCGAAGTCGCCCTCGACCACGTCGCGGTAGTCCTCGTGGCGCACCTCGGCACGGTCGTCGATGCCGTCGGCCTTGATCGCCTCCTGCCCCCAGGTCGCCTGCTCGCGCGAGAGCGTGACGCCGATCGCCGTGACGCCGTAGTTCTTCACCGCGTGGCGGACCATGCCGCCCCAGCCGCAGCCGACGTCGAGCAGGCGCATGCCGGGCTTCAGCCCGAGCTTGCGGCAGACCAGGTCGTACTTGAACGCCTGCGCCTCCTCCAGCGTCGCGTCCGCGGTGGGGTAGCAGGCGCAGGTGTAGGTCATCGACTCGCCCAGCACCAGCTCGTAGAACCGGTTGGAGACGTCGTAGTGGTGATGGATCGCCTCGGCGTCGCGGGCCTTGCTGTGCATCGCGCCGTCGACCAGGCGACGCCAGCGCGGCGCGTGCTCCAGGGCGGGCACCGGCGGGGGGAGCAGGTTGGCGATGCCGAGGGACCGCAGGATCTGCACGAGCTCCACGGGGGTCGGGCGTCGCAGCGTGAAGCGGCTCATCGCCAGCACGAGCATGTCGTAGGGGTCGCCCGGGTGGACGCCGTGCAGCTCGAGGTCGCCCTGGACGTAGGCGCGGGCCATGCCGAGGTCGCCGGGGGCGGTGAGGATGTAGGACAGCCCGCGCTCGCGCACGAGGTGCACGTGGATGGAGGAGTCGGTCGCCCCGGCCGCGCTGCCGTCGTACGCCGTGAAGCGGAAGGGCATGCCGTGCTCGAACAGCCCGGCGAGGGCGCCGGCGATGCCGCCGCCGGTCGCGAGGGAGGTGGGGGTTCGTGTGCTCACCGTCGTCTGACCGCCTTGTCGTAGAGGGGAGTCAGGCGACCGTCGGGATCGGTGGTGCGCCTGACCTCGTCCAGGTGGGTGGTGTTGTAGAGGGAGGCGAAGGTCGCCTCGTCGTAGTAGGAGTCGGAGTACAGCGACTTGTGGCCGCCGAGCTCGGTGACCTTCTCCTCGACCTGGCGGTTGAGCAGACCGTCGGGGGTGCCGAGGGGGACCTCGACGGTGCCCCAGAAGCCGGCGTTGACGTACGTCGTGCCGGGGGTGAGCGGGTAGGCCGGCCAGGTGCGGGCGCTGCCGGGGCCGTGGGGCTCGCGCAGCCGCAACGGGCACAGCCAGACCGGCCGCATGCCGACGGCCTCGTCGAACCAGCGCACGAAATCGGCGATGCGCTCGACCGGGACCTCGACGTCCTGGATCACGCGCTCGCGCGCGACGCCGTGGCGGCGGTCGCGTCGGGCGGAGAAGCCGACGCGGGCGTCGAGGCCGACCAGGCGGTGGTAGACGTCGCTGCGCCGCCACCGGCGCGGCCACACGCGGCGCACGCGCGGGTCGTGCAGCCCGAAGGCGCCCGAGCACCAGAACCAGTCGGTGTCCCAGCGCCAGAGGTAGTCGTAGGCGGTCAGCCGGTCGGTCTCGCGGGTCTGCAGCGAGCGGTAGAAGATCTCCTGTCCGGTGTAGTCCGAGGTGGGGCCGGGCTCGTCGCTCCACCGGGCGAGCGTGAGGACTCCCTCGGTCGGGGAGAACGCGACGCCGTCCAGCCCGTCGACGCGCTCGCCCGCCCAGGTGCCCTCCTCGCTGACCAGTCCGACGACCCGGGCGAGCTCGTCGAGGTCGTCGAAGCGCAGGTGTCGCAGCGCGACGTAGGGCGCGATCGGCTCGAGCTCGATCCGCAGCCGGGTGGCGTAGCCCAACGAGCCGTAGGAGTTGGGGAACGCGTCGAACAGCGGCTCGCCCGGCTTGACCGTGGTGATCGTGCCGTCACCGGTGAGCACGTCCATCTCGAGCACCGACTCGTGGGGGAGACCGTTGCGGAACGACGTCGCCTCGATGCCCAGGCCCGTCACAGCGCCGCCGAGGGTGATCGAGCGCAGCTGGGGGACGACCAGCGGCATCAGGCCGTGGGGGAGGGTCGCGTCGACGAGCCGTTCGTAGGTGCACATGCCCTGCACGTCGGCGGTGCGGGTCACCGGGTCCACCTCGACGACCCCGTCGAGCCCCGAGACGTCCAGCCCGGGGACCCCGGTGCCGGAGCGGGCACGGAAGAGGTTGGACGTCGGCTTGGCCAGCCGGACCGGCGCGCCGGCAGGGATCGCGGCGTAGGACGCGCGCAGGCGAGCCACCCCCGCGTCGTGGGCGTCCCAGCCGAGCGGGTCTGCAGAAGTGATGGTCTGCCTCCACCTCATAACCGGAGGATACCTCCGGCTCCCGGGGGTCTCGTCAAGCCCGACACGGCGGGTCCGGCGTCCGATCCGTCGTGTCGGTGCCTCTCAGCCGCCCAGCACGTGCCGCGGCCCGACGACCTCGCAGCCGGCGCCGGCGACCCGCGCGCGCAGGCCGCGATCGGCGGTGACCACGACGACCCGGTGCCCGTCGGCCGCTCGGTCGGTGGCCACGGACGCGATGGTGTCGTCGCCCTCGCCCGGTGCGTGCACCGTGAGGACCGGGCCGTCCAGCCCCTCGGGCACCCCCGGCCGGGCCCGGCCCTCCAGCACGAGCACCACCTCGTCGTACGCCGTCAGCGCGCGCAGGCGCTCGTGCAGACGCGCCGCGGCGCCGGCCCGGTCGCGCCACCAGCCGTCGGGCCGGCTGCCGACGACGTTGGCACCGTCGACGACGAGGACCTCCACCGAGGTCAGTTCAGGATGCGCATGTTGCTCGGCACACCGCCGCCGCGCTGGACGTCCTCGACGAGCTCCTGGAGCGCGGTGAGGGCGACGTTCTGCGCCATCGGGCCGTAGGAGACGCGGGCGACGCCGAGCTCCTCCAGCCGCGCGAGCGGCGGGTTGCCCGGGATGCCGATCAGGCTGAGGCGCTGGGGGCCGAAGGCCTCGACCAGGGTCTGCACGTCGTCCTCGTCGAGGATGGCGGGCACGAAGACCACAGGCGCGCCGGCGTCGAGGAAGGCCCTGCCCCGCTCGAGCGTGTCCTGCATGAGCTCGCCCTTGTCGCGGCCGCGGCCCTTGGGGAAGGTGTCGGTGCGGGCGTTGAGGACGAAGTCGACGCCCTCCTGCTCGGCGACCTTCATGATCGCCTCGACCTGACGCGCGGCCTCGGCCAGCGGCTTCATCTGGTCCTCGATGTTGGCACCGACCACGCCGATGCCGATGGCACGGCGGATGGTCTCGGCGGCGTCGCCGTAGCCGCCCTCGAGGTCCGCGGTGACGGGCAGCTCGGTGGCGTCGACGATGCGCTTGACGGCCTCGAGCATGAGGTCGAGGGGGATGTTCTCGCCGTCCTCGTAGCCGTAGGACGCAGCGATGGAGTGGCTGGCGGTCGCGATCGCCTTGGTGCCCTCGACCTGGGCGACGACCTGGGTGCTGATGACGTCCCAGACGTTCACGACGGTCAGCAGTGCGGGGTCGGTGTGGAGGCGGAGGAGCTCGGTGGCGCGGGAGCGGGTGGAGTCGTCGGTCATGCCTCGACTCTGCCAGGGGGGTCCACGCGGAGGCGAGGGGTAGTCCGAACGGATGATTTGCCCGGATAGTCCGTTTCCTGCGTCGGGCCCGGCTCGTTCTTCCCCTGACCGCGTCCGGTCACCCAGGGAGGGAACACCATGATCGAGCAGACCACGCACCCCGTGCTCAAGCCCATCGGCCTCGGCGTCGCCGCCGTCGTCCTCGTCCTCGGCTCCGGCTGGAGCGCCGCCGCCGAGCCCGGCAACGGCAACGGCGGCACCGGTGGCAACGGCCAGGCGGGCGAGCAGGGCTGCGGCATCGGCCAGGGTGACGGCCAGGGCGCGGAGAACGGCATCGGCAACGGCCAGGGCGGCGGCAACGCCAACGGTCACTGCGACACCGCCCCGGAGACGAAGCCCGAGGAGCC
>CAZKZQ010000230.1:0-6464 GCA_964557235.1 uncultured Nocardioidaceae bacterium | reverse complement strand
GCGTGCTCGTCATCCTGCGAGTGTCACTAGAACACGTTCTAGCTGTCAACGGTCCAGACATCGGTGTGAGCGATCGTTGACACGAATCAGAATTTGGCGTCAACTGCTACTGACATGAAAACGACCCGGACATACACGATGGGCGCACGCGCCCAGGCCGTCGAGGAGAACCGGCGGCGCATCGTCGAGAGCCTCGTCCGGCTCGCCGGCGAGCGACCCCTCTCCGACATCTCGCTCGAGGACGTCGCCGGCGCAGCCGGGGTCAGCGTGCAGACCGTGCTGCGGCAGTACGGCAGCCGCGACAGCCTGTTCACACAGGCGATGGAGCAGGCGACCGACGACGTCGTCGAGAGCCGGCGCACTCCCCCGGGCGACGTCGACGCGGCCGTGCGCACCGTCGTGCAGCACTACGAGGACCGCGGCCGCACCGCCCTCCTCATGCTCGGGCAGGAGTCGTACGACGACACCGCGAGGCGGGCGACCGACCTCGGCAAGCAGATGCACCGCGACTGGGTGCGCGAGGCGTTCGCACCCGCCACCGACGACGTCGCCGTCCTCGACCTCCTGGTCGTGGCCACCGACGTCTACACCTGGAAGCTGCTGCGGCTCGACCGCGGCCTGTCCCGGACCACCACGCAGAAGCGCATGCTCGACCTCGTGACCGCCGTGCTGGCGGGCGCGACCCACTGAAGGAGGCCGTCATGGCCGAGATCCTCGTCGTCACCTGGGACGGTGGCGGCAACGTCCCACCCGCGCTCGGGATCGCGCGCGAGCTCCTCGCACGCGGCCACCGCGTGCGGGTCGCCGGTCACCCGGTCCAGCGCGACCCACTCACCGCAGCCGGCTTCGAGGTGGTGCCGTCCTCGCACGCCCGCGACTTCGCCGGCACTGAGGAGAGCTCGCCGGTCACGATGATCCGCACGTTCTCCGACCGTGGCCTGAGCCACGACGTGACCGAGGCGCTCGACGCGCGGCCGGCGGACCTCGTGGTCGTCGACTGCATGCTCATGGGCGTGATCGAGACGGTGCGCGAGCACGGCACGCCGTACGTCGTCCTCGAGCACCTGTACGACGCGTTCTACCGCTCGGTGCTCCGCGGCCCGATCGGCATCGGGATGCGGCTGCACGGACTGCGCCCGGGCCGCGCCCTGTCCGGAGCCGCGACCCGGTTGGTCACCTCGATCCCCGACCTCGACCCCGCCGGCGAACGATCGGGCATCGAGCACGTCGGTCCGGTCGTCGACTGGAGCCCGCGGGTGGCCGGCGACCCGACGGTGCTGGTCAGCCTCAGCACCTTCGCCTACCCCGGCATGGCCGGGTGCCTGCAGGAGCTGCTCGACGCCACCGCGGGCATCGACGCCCGCGTCGTCGTGACCACCGGGCCCGTGATCGAGCCGGCCTCGCTGCGGACCGCAGCCAACCACGAGGTGCACCGCTTCGTGCCGCACGCCGAGCTGATGCCGCACGCCTCGCTCGTCGTCGGCCACGGCGGCCACTCCACGACGATGCAGGCGCTCGCGCACGACCTGCCGCTCGTCGTCATGCCGATGCACCCGATGGTCGACCAGCCGATGGTCGGCGCGTCGGTCGCCCGGGCCGGCGCCGGCCGCGTCGTACCCAGGAAGGCGAGGGCCGCGGCCCTCCGCCCAGTCGTCGAGGAGCTGCTCGCCGACGGTCCGCACCGCGCCGCCGCGGCACGCCTGGGCGAGGCCGTCCGCTCACGTCCCGGCGCCACCCTCGGCGCGGACCGGATCGAGGACCTGGCGGGCCGCGCGCGATCGGGTGTACCGTTTGGTACATGATCTCCTCGACCCGCACGATCCCCGCTCCCCCGGACCAGGTGTACGCCGTCCTCGCCGACGTCGCGCACTGGCCCGACTGGCTCGACACCGTCGACGAGCTGACCCTCCTCGACGGCGCCGCGAGCCCACCGTCCGTCGGCGACCGCGCCACGATCCGCCAGCCACGGCTGCCGAAGGCCACGTGGACGGTCACCGAGGTCGAGCCCGGCCACCACTTCACCTGGGAGTCGACCGCCCCGGGCCTGCGGTTCGTCGGCCGCCACGTCGTCGAGCCGACCGCCGACGGCGGGTCGACGGTGACGCTCGGCATCGAGCAGCTCGGTCCGCTGCGCGGCCTCGCACGGCTGATGTACGCCCGGATCACCCAGGAGTACGTCGACCGCGAGGGCGCCTGCCTGGAGAAGCGGGTCCTGGGTGGCTGACTCGCCACGCGACCGGCTGCTCGCGAGGGCGGTCGAGCACTTCGGCACGTCGGGCGTCGCGGACCGGAGCCTGCGCGGCATCGCCGAGGACCTCGGCACGAGCCACCGGATGCTGATCCACCACTTCGGTTCCCGTGAAGGGCTCCTGGCCGCGGTGTCGCTGGCCGTCGAGACCCGCCAGCGAGAGGTCATGACCGCCTCGCTCGGCGACCCCGAGGAGGACCCCGTCGAGCAGGGCGTCGCCTACTTCCGTGCCACCGCGCAGGCCGCGCGGTCCTACGGCCCGCTCTTCTTCGAGATCGCCGCGCACGCCGCCCAGGGGCGGGAGCACGCGGCCGAGTTCGGCACGCGGATGCTGGGCGACTGGCTGCCCGCCGTGACCGCGCTGTGCGTCGAGCTCGGCATCGCCGCCGACCGGGCGGAGGACCACGCCCGTCTCGCCCTCGCCGCCACGAGGGGGCTGCTGCTCGACGAGCTGGTCACCGGCGACGTCGCCGGGGTCGAGCGCGCCGCCCGCCTGCTGCACGAGCTGTTGGTGGGAGCGGCAGACTCGCCCGCATGAGCCACGACCACGGACCACGGCCCGGCGAGACCGACTGGGACGCCCACTACTCCGAGGGCGACCAGATCTGGAGCGGGCAGCCCAACCACGCTCTCGTGCACGAGGTCGCCGACCTCTCCCCCGGACGCGCGCTCGACGTCGGCTGCGGCGAGGGCGCCGACACGGTGTGGCTGGCGAGCCGCGGCTGGACGGTGACGGCCGTGGAGCCGTCGGGGGTCGCACTGGCCCGGGCGCGCGCCGCCGCGGAGGCCGCGGGCGTCGAGGCGCAGTGGGTGCACGGTGGTCTCGAGGACGTGGACGCCGAGGTGCCCGACGCGGCGTACGACCTGGTGGTGGCGATGTATGCCGCGCTCTACCGCGACACCGACCCCGTCGCCCTGCTGTCGCGCCGCGTCGCTCCGGGAGGGACGCTGCTCGTCGTGCACCACGCCGAGGTGGACCGCGAGAAGGCGCTCGAGCACGGCTTCGACCCCGAGCAGTACATGGCTCCCACCGACGTCGCGAGCGGGCTCGGCGAGGGCTGGACGGTCGAGGCCCACGACACCCGCGACCGCCGGATCAGCGGCGGCGGTGGTGCGCACCACCACGTCGACCTCGTGGTGCGCGCGAGGAGGACGCCCTCAGGCGCCGGCGGGTCCGGGTAGCCGCGGAGGCAGCCGACGCGGATCGATGCCGGCAACCGTCTCTCCCGTGACCACGCGGAACATCGCGAAGGTGAGGTACTGCGACACCGCCGAGGCCAGCGCCCCGGCCAGCAGCACCGCGACGAGGAGGAGCCCGAGCACGCCCCAGGCCGCGACGGCGGCGACCTGACCCGGACTGCTGAGCAGCACGACGACGGCGGCGCCACCGATCACCAGGACACCCGCCGCGGCAGCGAGGACCAGCACGGTGGAGAAGACTGCTGCCAGCACACCGCACGAGAACAGGAAGCCGAGGTTCTGGCGGAGCAGCCTCCCCGACCGACGCATCGTGGCGACCGGCATGGTGCCCTCGACGACCACGATCGGGAGGGCGAAGACCGTCATCACGTCCCACGCGAGCTCGGCGAGGACGCCGGAGACGACACCCCAGGAGTCGAGGAAGCGCAGGCTCCGAGCGATCCCGACCACGACGAAGCTCACCGCCGCCCACGCGGCGAGCTGGCGTCTCCGTTCCCACACGAGCCGCAGCGACGAGCGCAGCGTCGGGGTCTCCCCTCGCGTCCGCAGCCAGGCGGCAGCCACGATCGTGGCCACGAAGACCTGGGTCAGGGCGACGTCGAGGCCGACGGCGACGGCGACGGCGGCAGCGGTCCGGAGCTTGCCAGGTCCCCCGGCCTCGAGGTCGACGACGCCGAAGGCAGCGAGCACCGAGGAGCTGATCACGCTGCCGATCACCGCGCCCGCCAGCAGCAGCCAGACCACCCAGCGGTCCCGCAGCACCGTGCGCCAGCTGGCCACGATGACGTCAGGAGCGAGGTCCCACGTCGGCAGCTTGCGGCGACGACGTCCCGTGGACCCGAGCGGCACGCCCTCGGCGTCGACCCGGAAGTCGGTCCACCGCTCGCCGTCCCACCAGCGGCGGTTGCCCGGAGCCGACTCGTCGTCGTACCACCCGGGCGACCACCCGCCGCTCAGCTCGCCCTCCATGGCGCCCCCTCCGATGCCGGGGCGACATCGTCGCACGGCAGACGCCAACGGGGAGGGTTCTCGGCACCAGGTGCCGGGAACCCTCCCCGCTGATCAGCGGACGTCAGGCGACGTCAGCGCAGGTCGAACCTGTCGGCGTCCATCACCTGGGTCCAGGCGGCGACGAAGTCGGCGACCAGCTTCTCCTGGGCGTCGGCGCTGGCGTAGACCTCGGCCAGGGCCCGCAGCTGCGAGTTGGAGCCGAAGATCAGGTCCACCGGGGTGGCGGTGAACCGGGTCTCGCCGGAGGCGAGGTCCTTGATCTCGTAGACGTTCTCGTCGGACTCCGAGGCCTTCCACTGCGTCCCGGGGGACAGCAGGTTGACGAAGAAGTCGTTGGAGAGCACGCCGACCTTGTCGGTGAGCAGACCGTGGCTGCTGCCCTGCGCGGTCACGCCGAGGGCCCGCAGGCCACCGACGAGCACCGTCATCTGCGGCGCGGTCAGGCCGAGCATGTAGGCCTTGTCGACCAGGAGGGTCTCCGGCTGGAGCTTCTCGCCGGCCCGCAGGTAGTTGCGGAACCCGTCGGCGCGAGGCTCGAGCACCGTGAACGTGTCGGCGTCGGTCTGGTCCTGCGTGGCGTCGGTGCGGCCGGGGTGGAACGGCACGGTGACGTCCACACCGGCGTCGCGGGCGGCCTTCTCGACCGCGGCCGTGCCGGCCAGGACGATGAGGTCGGCCAGCGAGACCTGGGCGCCGCCGGCGCCGTTGAACTCGGCCCGGATGCCCTCGAGCACCTCGAGGACCCGGTCGACGCCCTGGTTGACCTCCCAGCCGCGCTGCGGCTCGAGCCGGATGCGCGCACCGTTGGCGCCACCGCGCTTGTCGGTGTGGCGGAAGGTCGACGCCGACGCCCAGGCCGCCGCGACCAGCTCGGTCACCGACAGGCCGGAGTCGAGCACCTTGGCCTTGAGGGAGGCGACGTCGTCGTCGGAGACGAGCGGGCCCTCGTGCGCCGGGACCGGGTCCTGCCACAGCTGCGGCTCCGCGACCCAGGGGCCGAGGTAGCGCGACAGGGGACCCATGTCGCGGTGGAGCAGCTTGTACCAGGCCTTCGCGAACGCCTTGCCGAACTCGTCGGGGTTGTCCTTGAAGCGGCGCGAGATCTTCTCGTACTCCGGGTCGAAGCGCAGCGCGAGGTCGCTGGTGAGCATCGTCGGCTTGCGCTTCGGGGAGTCCTCGGTCGGGCCGGGGATGACGGCCTCCGCGTCCTTGGCGACCCACTGCTTGGCGCCGGAGGGGCTCTCCTCGAGCTCCCACTCGTGGGCGAAGAGGAACTCGAAGTAGTCGTTGCTCCAGCGGACCGGGGTGCGGGTCCAGGTCACCTCGAGGCCGGAGGTGATGGCGTCCTTGCCCTTGCCCGAGGCGTACGACGAGCGCCAGCCGAGGCCCTGCTCCTCCAGCGGCGCGCCCTCCGGCTCCGGGCCGACCAGGTCGGCGTCACCGGCACCGTGGGTCTTGCCGAAGGTGTGGCCGCCGGCGATGAGCGCGACGGTCTCCTCGTCGTTCATCGCCATGCGGGCGAAGGTCTCGCGGATGTCGCGGGCCGAGGCCAGCGGGTCGGGGTTGCCGTTGGGGCCCTCGGGGTTGACGTAGATCAGGCCCATCTGGACCGCGCCGAGCGACTCCTCGAGGGTGCGCTCGTCGGCGTAGCGCTCGTCGCCGAGCCAGGTGTCCTCGGGACCCCAGTAGATCTCCTCGGGCTCCCAGGTGTCGGCGCGACCGAAGCCGAAGCCGAAGGTCGGCAGGCCCATGTCCTCGATCGCCACGTTGCCGGCGAGGACGAGCAGGTCGGCCCACGAGATCTTCTGGCCGTGCTTCTGCTTGACCGGCCAGAGCAGGCGACGGGCCTTGTCGAGGTTGGCGTTGTCGGGCCAGCTGTTGAGCGGGGCGAACCGCTGGCTGCCGTCGCCGGCGCCGCCGCGACCGTCGTAGATGCGGTAGGTGCCGGCCGCGTGCCAGCTCAGGCGGATCATCAGGCCGCCGTAGTGGCCGAAGTCGGCGGGCC
>CAZKZQ010000229.1:0-6492 GCA_964557235.1 uncultured Nocardioidaceae bacterium | reverse complement strand
GTCGCGCTGGTCGGCCTCGCTGCCCTGGCGACCGGCGGACTGCTCGTGCGGGCCGCCGTGGACGACCCGGAGGTCGTGCCCCAGGACGACCTCGGGCCGGTCCTGCTGGTGACGGGCTACGGCGGGTCCACGCGCGCCCTCGAGCCCCTGGCCGCGCGGCTGGAGGACCTCGGCAGGGTGGTCGAGGTGGTGCCGCCGCTCGACGGTGGCACCGGTGACCTCGACGCGCAGGCGGAGGCGCTGGGCGAGGCCGCGACCCGCGCGCTGGAGGACCACGACGGCCCGTCGGTCGACGTGGTCGGCTACTCCGCCGGGGGCGTGGTGGCGCGGCTGTGGGTCCGCGAGCACGGCGGGGACGACCTGGCCCGGCGGGTCCTGACCATCGGGTCGCCGCACCACGGGTCCGACCTCGCCGGGTTGGCGCTGGATCTCGGCTCCTGCCCGACCGCCTGCCGTGAGCTCGCTCCTGGGAGCGACCTGCTCACGCGCCTCAACGCCGGCGACGAGACGCCCCCGGGCCCGTCGTGGGTGTCGGTGTGGTCGGACGTCGACCAGGTCTCGGCGCCGCCGGAGACCGCTCGGCTGGACGGGGCCCTGGACCTCACCGTGCAGTCGGTCTGCCCCGGCCGGCGCACCTCGCACGGCGCGCTCCCGTCCGACCCCGTGGTGCTCGCCCTGCTCGGCACCGCGCTGGGCGCCGACGCGCCTGCCGTGCCCGAGGTCGAGGACTGCGCCTAGCTGGTCACGTCCTTGGTGCTGAAGTTCGCCCACGCCGCGGCCAGGAACACCACGACGTAGACGCCCTGCAGCAGCACGCCGCGCACGACGTCGCGCCACGCGATCGGGTCGCGGAAGAGGTCGACGAACGCGAGCCAGTAGCGGGTGGGGAGGTAGGGCTGCAGCACCTCCGCCGCGTCGAGGGTGAGCAGGAGCGTGGAGGCGATGAGGAAGGCCAGCGCTCCCATCGCGGCGGCGAGGGGCGAGTCGCTGGTCGTGGAGAGGAACAGGGCCAGCGCGGCCACCCCCAGCATCGAGAGCGCGACGTAGAGCACCGACAGCAAGGTGCGCTGGACGAGGTCGGCCGGCGTCAGCGTGCTGCCGGACACGGCCGTCACGGTCGACCCGGTCCCGTCGCCGAGCAGCAGGAGGCCGACGACGTAGCCGACGACGGCCACCACCACGACGGCGAGCAGGACGAACGCCATGATCCCGACCAGCTTGGCCACGAGCAGGCGGGTGCGCCCCACCGGGCGGACCAGGACGTAGCGCAGGGTGCCGCCCACCGCCTCCCCGGCGACGGACTCCCCCGCGAACAGCGCGACCGCCACCGGCATGAAGAGCGGGAGCACGATCGCGAGCGCGGCCAGCGGGAACAGCGCACCGTCGGTGAGCACCGCGGACAGGAAGGCGGGGCCCTCGCCCGGTTGCGGCCCGAGGTCGGTCACCGCCAGCAGCACGGCCACGAGCGTCGGCAGCGCGTTGAGCAGCGCGATGGTCACCCAGGTGCGCGGGCGACGGAGCAGCTTGACCAGCTCGACCCGGATCACCGCACGTCCCCGCTCCCGCTGGTGGCCTCGAGCACGACCTGCTCGAGCCCACGGCGCTCGGCGGCGATGTGGTGGACGGGGATGCCCGCACCGACGAGCCGCGCGTTGAGCGCAGCCACGTCGTCCCCCGCGACCAGCAGCCGGGTGCCGGCCGTCTCGACCACGCACCCGTCCAGGAGCGCCACGGCCTGCGGCACCGCGGTCGTCTCGACGACGGTGCGCCCGGTCGGCGCGGCCAGCGCGGCCAGGTCGTCCTGCACCACGAGCCTGCCGCGGTCGAGGACCCCGACGCGCGTGCAGAGCTGCTCCACCTCGGCGAGCAGGTGGCTGGAGACGAAGACGGTCGTGCCGCCGGCGTTGAGCTCGAGCAGCAGGTCGCGCATCTCGCGGATGCCCTGCGGGTCCAGGCCGTTGGTCGGCTCGTCGAGCACGAGGAGGCTCGGCTCGCCGAGGAGCGCAGCAGCGAGCCCGAGCCGCTGGCGCATGCCGAGGGAGTAGCCGCGGACCCGTCGCTCGGCGGCCCTGGACAGGCCGACCCGCTCCAGCGCCAGGCCCACCCGGCGACGACGGTCGCCCCGGCCGCCGCGTCGGGCCCCCATCGCGTCGAAGAGCTCGAGGTTGGCGCGCCCCGAGAGGTGGGAGTACGCCGCCGGGCCCTCGACCAGCGTGCCGACGTCCGGCAGCACCCGCTTGGCCGCGCGCGGCATGGGCTGTCCGAGCACCTCCACGGTGCCGGACGTGGCCAGGACCAGCCCGAGGAGCATGCGGACCGTCGTCGTCTTGCCCGACCCGTTGGCGCCGAGGAAGCCGTAGACGTCGCCCGCCCGCACGTCGAGGTCGAGGTCGTCGACCGCGACCAGCCCGCCGAAGCGCTTGGTCAGCCCTCTCGTGCGGATCACGGACCCGGCGGTGCTCACGAGCACCCCGGGTCGGACGGTCCGGGCAGCGCGAGGGCGAGGGCGAGGGGCAGCTCGCGCGAGGCCCGCACGAGCGCCTCCTGGGTGACCGTCCCGGCGAGCAGCCAGTCGTCGGCGTAGCGGCGGCGCGTGAGCATCAGGGTCAGCGGCCCCGTGGCCACGAGGTCACCGGCCTCCACGCAGGTCGAGCCCGGCCGGCGCCGGAGCTCGCGTCGCAGGTCCTGCGCGTCGCGGGCCCGCACGGGCACGGCGAGGAGCACCGTCGGTCCGCGGCCGAACACCCCGACGGACCCGAGCGTGTCCGCGCGGCTGGGCAGTCCCGCCAGGGTGTCGGGGACGACCCGGTGGGAGAACAGGTCGGCCGACGACGCCAGGTCGATGGTCTGGTCGAACCTCACGCGGGCGTCGGGAGGCGGCGTGAACTCCAGGGCGGACGCGTCCGGGCGCCCCGGCTCCAGGCTGGTGAAGGCCGTCGTCAGCGCAGCCGGCCCCTCCTCGCCGAAGAGGTCGACGCGGAGCGGGAGCCCGGTCTCCCGGTCCGCCCACACGTCGACGTGCCCGACGCTGCTCTGCGGGTCGCGGGGCTCCAGTCGCACGCCGACCCCGACCCGGCCGGCCACGCGCCTGGTCGGCAGCCGGCTGAGCTCGTCGGGCTCGGCGTCCTCGAGGACGCGCACGGCGAGCAGCGGCGGCAGGACGTCGAGGAAGGTCGGCAGGCGCACCGGGACGTCGGGGGTCAGGGTGACGTTCTTGGACTCGTAGACCCAGCGCCGGGTGATGTCCTTGCGGTGGACGAGATCGGTCTCGCCGGTCGGCCGCAGGCTCGCGACGCGCCACGTGCGGGGGTCGCGCCACCACACGCGCAGGTCGCTGTCGCGGCCGAGCACCTTGGCCACGCTGGTCAGCGACTCCCCGGCGGGCAGCTCGACCCCGCCGCGCGACGCGACCCGCCCGGTGTAGGCCAGGGCACTGGCTTCCCGCACGCTCCGGACGACCTCGGCGGCGGTGAGTCGCGAGGAGGGCACGGGCCAGGCCCGCACCACCACGGGGGTCGCGACCAGCAGGGCGACCAGCAGCGCCACGGTCCCCCATCGCACCCTCGCCGACATCTCCTCACGGTAGCCCCGGCCCTCCAGCCCGACCCCTCCGCGCGATACTCCAGGCGTGCCCGGTGCCCGCCTCGTCCTCGCCTCCCAGTCCCCCGCCCGCCTCGCGACCCTCCGCAGCGCCGGGCTCGACCCGGAGGTGATCGTCTCCGGCGTCGACGAGAGCGTCCTGGACCACCTGTCCGACCCGGCCGAGCTGTCCCTCGGGCTGGCCCGGCTCAAGGCCGAGGCGGTCGTCCCGCGCGTCGGCGACGCGGCCGGCACGGTGCTCGTCGTCGGCTGCGACTCGGTGCTCGAGCTCGACGGCGAGATCCACGGCAAGCCCGCCTCCTCCGACGAGGCCGTCGACCGCTGGCGTCGCATGCGCGGCCGGTCGGGGACGCTGCACACCGGTCACTGCCTGGTCGAGCTGCGCGACGGCGTACGCCGGGAGGTGGCGCGCAGCGCCCGCACCGTCGTGCGCTTCGCGGACCTCTCCGACGAGGAGATCGCGGCCTACGTCGCGACCGGCGAGCCGTTGCGCGTGGCGGGGGCGTTCACCCTCGACGGTCTCGGGGGCGCGTTCGTGACCGGCATCGACGGCGACCCGCACACCGTCGTGGGCATCGGGCTGCCTCTCCTGCGCGAGCTGTGCGCCGAGCTCGGCCACCGCTGGACCGACCTCTGGAGCGACCCGGCGCTCGACCGGCACGCCTCGGCGTGAACCGTCCGCGCGCCTCCTAGTCTTCGGAGCGTGCTGCCCACCCCCGACCACCGCCCGGACCCGCGCTGGGTGCGAGTTCTCGACCTCGCGGTGGAGGTCGGGCTCGTCGGCTTCGCCGTCTTCACCGTCGTGCACCTGGTCGGTGCCGAGGCGGGCTGGGGCGTCCGCACCACCGGGGTGCTGTGGTTCCTGCTGGCCGCGCCCACGATGGCCGGGATGGCCTGGTGGGGTTCCCGGCCGGCCCACGCCTATGCCTTCGTCGGCGAGCCCGACCCCCGCCGCGTCACGCGGACGCGGGCCGTGGGCTGCGTGGTGCTCGCGCTGGCGGCCGCCGTCGGCTGCGCCGTCCTGACCGGTGCGGCGTTCACGGTCCCGTGGCTGGTCGCCCTGGCCGTGGTCCTCGCCTGCATCGTCTGGTCACGGGGCTCGGCGACGGACCTGGAGCTCGCCGTGACCCCTGAGCCGGCACCGGAGCCCCGCGGCCAGGACGGCTGGGCGCACGTGGCCGCACTGGTGCTCGCCGTGGCCGTCGGGGTGTTCGTGCTCTTCGTGCTCAACCCCTCGCGCGACGACGTCTACTACCTCAACCGCGCGGCCTGGGTCGCCGAGCGCGGCACGTTCCCCGACCGCGACACGATGTTCGGACCGCTCACCTTCCCCTCGACGTACGGCGCCGGCCTGCCGATCGCCGCGCTCGAGGAGGCCTACGGCTCGCTGGCCCGGCTGTTCGGCGTGCGTGCGGCGGGACTCGCCTACCTCGTCGCCAACCCGGTGCTGGCCGGCCTGTCGGTGTGGGCGGCGTGGCGGCTCGTCCGCACGTGGGCGAGCCGTCGCGCCCTCGCGGCCCTGGCCGTGGCCGTGGCCGTGCCGCTGTTCACCGGCACCGGCCTGCTCGGCGAGTTCGCGCACGCCCGCGAGTGGCAGGGCAAGGTCGTCGTGATCCTGCTGGTCATGCCGCTCGCGTGGACGCACCTGACCCGCCTCGCCCGGGGCGTCGAGGGGACGGCCTGGTCGATCGCCGTCCTGGGCGTGCTCGGAGTCGCGTGGAGCGGCCTGACCATCACCGCCCCCGTCTTCGCCGGGCTCCTCGCCGGCGTCGGCATCCTCGCCGCCCTCCTCCTCCCCGGCGTACGACGGCCGCTCGGCCTGGGCGCCCTCGCGCTGCTGGCCGCGCCGCTGCTGACCGGGGTCGCCACCGTGCTGAGCTCCAGCGGCCCGGTCGCCGAGGAGAACTTCGTCTCCGACCCGCCCCTGGTGTGGGCCAAGGTGCTGGGCGAGGACCGGCCCCTCGTCGTGCTGCTGGGGATCGGCCTGATCCTCGGCCCCGTGCTCGCCCGCGGCCGGGAGGCCAGGGTGCTGGCCGGGCTCGGGTCACTGGTCGCCCTCGGCGTCCTGCTGCCCGGCGTCTTCGACCTGCTCGACCGGCTCACCGGCACCGGCCCGATCGCGGTGCGCATGCTGTTCACCGCGCCGTTCCCGGTGCTGGTCGGGCTGCTGGTGACGGCCCCGCTGCCCGCGGCGCTCACCGCACGGCTGCGCGCCGGGCCGCGCGCCGCGGCGTACCTCCCGGGTCTGGTGGCGGCTGCGGTCGTGGTCGGGTTCCTCGCGGTCGCGGGCACCCCGGTGTGGACGCACGGCGCGCACGCGACCCTCGCCGGGTCCCCGACGTGGAAGGTCAAGGCCGTCCATCGCGAGCGCGTCGACGCCGTGCTCGCCGAGGACCCGGGGCCGGGACCCGTGCTGCTCCCGCCGGGCGAGTCACGCACGCTGGCGATCACCACGACCGAGGTGGTCTCCGTCGTGCCGCGCGACTACTACGTGCAGTTCGTGCAGGAGCCGCAGGCCGACCACGACGCGCGCTACGCCTTCCGCCGGTTCATGGACCCGCACATGAAGGACCCGCGGCCCGCGATGCTGGCCGACGCGCTGGAGCGGCTCGACGTCAGCCTGGCGTGCGTGCCCGGACGGGCGCGCGTGCAGCAGCGGACGCTGCGCACGATCGGGCTGACCGGCGAGCGCGAGCTCGCCGGGATGGTGTGCTTCGACGGCCCCGGCGCAGGGTGAGGGTCACTCGACCGGCAGGCCGAGCCCGCGCGCGATGAGCATGCGCTGCACCTCCGAGGTGCCCTCGCCGATCTCGAGGATCTTGGCGTCGCGGTAGAACCGCGCGACGGGGTACTCCTCCATGAAGCCGTAGCCGCCGAAGACCTGCGTGGCGA
>CAZKZQ010000228.1:3763-6499 GCA_964557235.1 uncultured Nocardioidaceae bacterium | reverse complement strand
CGGTCCTCGACCACCCCGAGCGCGACGTCGCGCAGCTTGACGTTGGTCGTCGAGCTCATCCGCTGCAGCAGGGAGAACGCCTGGTCCGGGCCGAGGCCGAACCGCTCCATGAGGATGCCCTGCGCCATGCCGATCGTGTGCCGCGAGGTCATCGCGGTCTCCAGCCCGCTGATCTGCTCCGAGGCGGTCAGGGCCAGCGCGGCGTGGGTGGCATAGAGGCTGGCCAGGTCGACCACGTCGCGGTCGAGGAAGCGTCCGGTCTGCTCGGCATAGAGGTTGAGCGCGCCGATCGGGGCGCCGTCGGAGAGCAGCCGCACGCTGAGCAGGGACCGGACGCCCAGCCGCGCGGCGCGCGGACCCCACTGGGGCCAGCGCGGGTCGGCGCCCACGTCGCCGCTGCGGAACCACTCGGCCGCGGCCGCGGCCTCGACGCAGGGACCCTCGCCGAGGGCGTACTGGGTCTGGTCGACCTCGCGGGCCAGCTCGGAGGTGACCCCGAGGGAGGCGTAGCGGTCCTTGCCGCGTCGCACGGTGAGGCCGGCGTGGTCCGCCTCGGGCACCACCTCGAGCGCACTGGTGACGATGCGCTCCGCGGTGACCGGCGGGTCGTCGCGCACCCCGCGCAGGTGGGTGGCGACCTGGGCCAGGAGGGCGGCGTGGGCGTCAGGAGGCACGTGGTTCTCCCGTCTGGCAGGAGGGAGCGGCCGGGGCTCGACCGCGGGCGTCCCACCGTACCTCCCCAGGGGTGGAGCCCTTGCCCGATGGGGTGTCGCTGGGGAGCATGGGCGGATGACCGGGCGCAGCGGCTCCGCGGAGTGGGTGCTGCGCGCCTACGACCGCGGCGACGTGATGATGGCGACCGTCGCCTGTCCCGACTTCACCGTCGTGGCCTGCAACGAGGCCTACCGCACCTTCTACGCCCAGCCCGACGTCCTCGGCCGCACGCCGCTCGAGGTCTGGCCCGAGCTCGACGGGCAGCAGCTGGTCGAGTTCCTCGAGCGGGTGCGCCAGGACGGCCGGCCGGCGGCCTTCGAGGAGTGGCGCTTCCAGATCGACCGCGGCGCCGGGGAGGTCGAGGACGTCTGGCTCGACTTCACCCTCGTGCCCGAGGTCGTCGACGGCGAGGTGATCGGCATCCACTTCATGATCCGCGACGTCGGCGACCGCGTGCGGGCCGGCGAGGAGGCGCGGCACGCGATCGACGAGGCCCGTGAGGACTACGCCGACGCGCTCGAGGCGATCTCGCGCCTGCAGGACCAGCTGCTCCCCGACGCGCTCCCGGCGCTGCCGCGCGTCGACGTCGCCGCGTCGTACCTCCTCGCCGGGGCGCAGCAGAGCGCCGGCGGCGACTGGTTCGACTGCGTACGCCGACCCGACGGCACCGTCGCGCTCGTGGTCGGTGACGTGGTCGGCCACGGGGTCGCGGCCTCGGCCGTGATGGGGCAGCTGCGGGCGGTGCTGGCCGCGGCCCTGCTCGGCAGCGGGCCGCTCGACCAGGCGCTGGTCGAGCTCGACCGCTATGCGCGGATGCACGGCGGCGGTGCGGTCGGCGCGACCGTCGCCGTGGTGTGCCTGGACCCGGACACCGGTCGGGCCGTCGTCGCGAGCGCCGGCCACCCCCAGCCGATCCTCGTGCCGCACCACGGCGAGGCGAGGTTCGCCGGGCTGGCGGGATCGCCGCCGCTGGCGACCCAGGGGGACGAGCCGCGCTTCCACCTCGGCGAGCTCGTCCTCGCGCCGGAGGACGTGGTGGTGCTGGTCAGCGACGGGCTGGTCGAGCGGCCCGGGCGCACCCCGACCGAGTCGACCGTCGAGGTGCTGCAGGTCCTCACCGACGTGTGCCAGGGCCGTGGTCCGGTGCACGGCCGCTCGCGGACGGTCGAGTCGGCGACCCTCGACGGGCTCGAGCTGCTGCTGCGCGAGACCGGGCACGACGACGACGTCACGGTGCTCGCCGCCCAGTGGGTGAGCGCCCCCGTGCCGCTGCGCGTCCGCGTCGACGCCTCCCACGACGGCTCCCGGATCGCCCGCCGTGCGCTGGTGGGCTGGCTGGAGACCCTCGAGGTCGGCGTGGTCGACCGGGTGACGATCCAGCACGCGGCGGGGGAGCTCCTCGACAACGTCGTGGCCCACGCCTACCAGCCCGGCGGTCGCGGCGAGCTGGGCCTCGACGCCCGGCTGGGCGTGGACGGCTCGCTGAGGTGTCGCGTGCTCGACGACGGGCGCTGGCGCGAGCGCAGCGACCGCGGGCCGGAGGAGCGCAGCCCGATGCGTGGCCTGGCGATGACGAGGGCGCTGGTCGACCACCTCGACCTGGTGCCGGGCCGTGGGGAGGCCGGGACCGTCGCCGCCTTCACCCAGCGGCTCACCCGGCCCGCCCGGCTGCTCACCCGTCCGGTGGGCGGCCCGGCCCCGGCGCCCGGCCGGGCCCTGCTCGAGGTCGAGCTCGACCCCGACGTCCGCGTCGAGCAGACCGCGGAGGGGCTGGTGGTCAGCGGCGACGTCGACGCCGGTGGTGCGGGCACGCTGCGGGGGCTCCTGATCGGCGCGGTCGGCGGGGGCAGCCTCGCGGCGGAGGTGGACCTCAGCGGCGTCACCCACCTCGGCAGTGCCGGCGTGCAGGTGCTCCACGAGCTCGCGGGCGAGGGATCGGGCGTGACCCTGCGGGCGCCGTACGGCTCGGTCGCGCAGCACGTGCTCTCCCTGGCCCAGCTGCCGTTCGAGGGCTGAGGGGCC
>CAZKZQ010000228.1:0-3663 GCA_964557235.1 uncultured Nocardioidaceae bacterium | reverse complement strand
AGCGTCTCCAGCACGCGCGCGAGCGTGCGCGAGACCTGCATCTGGCTGACCCCGATCTCCTCGCCGATCTCGCGCTGCGTCCAGTCCTCGAAGAAGCGCAGGAACAGCACGCGGCGGTCGCGCTCGCCCAGCCTGCGCACCACCGGCCGCAGCATGGCGCGCGCCTCCGCAGCCGAGGTCCCGTCGTCGCCGCCGGGGAGCAGCTCGCCCATCGGGACCTCGCCGTCGCCCTCCTGGCTCGGCCGGTCCAGGGACGCCGGCGTGAAGGCGCCGTGGGCGCCGTCGGCCTCCTCCACCTCGCTCGGATCGACGTCGAGCCGCTCGGCGAGCTCGGCGCGGGACGGCTCCCGCCCCAGCTGCTGGTGCAGGCCGTCGACCGCTCGCGCGCGGCGCCACTGCAGCTCCTGCACCCGACGCGGCGGCCGCACCGACCAGCCGTGGTCGCGGAACCAGCGCCGCACCTCGCCCCGCATGGTCGGGACGGCATAGCTGAGGAAGTCGTGCTGCAGGCCGGGGTCGAAGCGGGTGGTGGCCTTGACCAGGCCCTCGTTGGCCGCCTGCACCAGGTCCTCGACCGGGACGCCGCGGTCGCGGTAGCGCAGAGCGATGGTCCGGGCAACGTCCAGGTGGAGCAGCACCACCTGCTCCTGCAGGTCGTGGCGGTGCTCATCGTTGGTGGTGGCGGCCTGGGTCAGCAGGTCGCGCGTGTGGGCGGCGCGCTCGTCGCGGCCGGGGACCCCCGAGGGGGACGTTGCGCTCATGACTGCCTCCGAGTGGGCAGGGCTCGGACCGTGGGCTCCAGCCGAGACTGCTCCCTCCTGCCTACTCCTCTCCCATCCGATGGGGCCCATCCGAACGGGTGAACCTCGGGACCTCGGTCCTGAATGGTCCATCCGAGTCGGTGGTCCTGGCCTGGTCGGGCCGCTGCGGCTGTTCGGCGACCAGGGGCCGCAATTACCCTGGGGGGTGTGCACGACGACGCCCTGCTCCGTGAGGCCGAGGTCCTGAGCCTCGAGGTCCTCGGGCGCCCCGTGCTCCCCGCCCTCCAGGCGATCGCGGACCTCGCCAAGCAGCTGACCGGCATGACGATGGCCGAGGTCAACGTGGTCACCAGCCTGCACACCGTCCACCTCGCGACCTCCGACCGCCACGGCGGGCGCGTCCCGGTCGAGGACAGCTTCTGCAGCAGGCTCGTGACCCGCGAGGAGCGCACGATGATGGTGCCCGACGCCTCCATGGACGAGCGGTTCAAGGAGAGCCCCTACGTCGACGGCACCCTCGCCTCGATCGTCACCTACGCCGGCACGCAGCTGATCTCGTCCACCGGCGTCGTCTACGGCACGCTCTGCGTCTGGAACGACGACTACCGCCCGCTGCTCGACACCGAGCTGGACTTCCTCGAGCGGCTCGGCGAGATCACCTCGCTGGTGATGGAGCAGCACCGCAGCACCGTCCAGATGGCCGAGGGCCTCAAGCGCCTCGCGGAGTCGCACCGCGACATCGACCGGTCCAACGAGTCGCTGGCCATGCTCGCGGGCGAGCTCGGCCACGACCTGCGCAGCCCGCTCGCCTCGATGAAGCTCTCCCTGGCGCTGCTCGCCGAGCGCGCGGAGGCCGTCGACGACCCGATGATCGGTCGGCTGGCGGAGCGCGCGATGCAGGGCTCGGACCGCCTCGGCCGCACGATCGAGGAGATGATCGAGTTCGCGCTGGTGACCGGCGACCTGCTCATCGAGCCGGTCGACCTGCACGAGCTCCTCGCCGAGGTGCTCGACGACCTCACCTCCCTGGTGCAGGGGGTGCACGTCACCGCCGAGCCGCTGCCCGTCGTCATCGGCCATCGCGGGTCGTTGGCCGCGGTGCTGCAGAACCTCATCTCCAACGCGGTGAAGTTCAGCGCCCACCCGGGCGTCACCGCCCACGTGCGCGTCTCAAGCCAGGTCCGCGGGGGCCACGCGATCGTGGTCGTGGAGGACAACGGCCCCGGGGTGCCCGAGGAGGTGCGCCCGCAGATCTTCGCCCGCGGCGAGCGCGGGATCCGCGACGACGTCGAGGGCTTCGGCATCGGCCTGGCCACCTGTGCTCGCGTGATGCGCCACCTCGGCGGCACGCTCGGCGTCGGCGACTCCGCCGAGCTCGGCGGGGCGTCGTTCTGGTTCGAGCTGCCGCTCGCCTGACGCGGCCGAGCCGCCCGTGTGATCCCCCGAGCCGTGGGGCAGGCTCGTCGCATGAGCGAGAGAGAGCTGGTCGTCGTGACCGGGGCCAACGGGTTCCTCGGGTCACGGGTCGTCGCGCACCTGCTGGAGCAGGGCGCCCACGTGCGGGCCGTCGTACGCCGTGAGGGGGTGGCGCCCGCCGGCGCGGAGGAGATGGTGGGCGACGTCGCCGACCCGGCCTTCGCCGCCGAGGTCGTCGCGGACGCCACCGCGGTGGTGACCACGGTCCACCCGCTCGGTGCCGACCGGGCCGAGCAGCGTTCGGTCGCGGTCGAGGTCACCCCCGCCTTCGCGGTGACCGCCCGCGATGCCGGGGTGCCGCTGCTGGTGCACGTGTCGACGGCCGCGGTCTACGACCGGGGCCCTGGCAGCCACGACGTCGACGAGCAGTCGCCGCTGGTCGACGACGACGCGGGCGACTACGCGGTCGCCAAGCGCGACGGCGACGCGGCGCTGGCGGAGGTCGAGGAGCTCACCCGAGTGCTGGTGCGGCCGCCGGCGATCCTCGGGCCGGGCGAGACGTCGGTGTGGAACACCCGGCGCCCGGCCGAGCTCGCCGAGCAGGAGTCCGAGCGGCACGCCGTGCCGGAGCAGACCTTCGCGTGGGTCCACGTCGAGGACCTCGCGCGGCTGGTCGCCGACGTGGCGACCGGGCGCGTCCCGCTCGCCGAGGACCCGGACGCCGGTCCGGTCGAGGGCGGCTGCACGGTCCTCAACGTGGCAGCAGCGCCGGCCACCGTCCGCGACTACGTGCAGACGGTGACCGGCGCTCTGGGCGTGGACCCGGTGTGGGAGGAGGGCGAGGCCTGGACCGGGCGGATCGTCGCCGATCGCGCCGGTCGCTGGGGCTGGAGCCCGCGGGTCACGCTGGATCAGGCGCTGGCCGAGGTGCGTGACGGGCTCAGCGCGTCCGGCCCTCGACGGTGAAGCAGCCGGTCTGGAACCAGGCCGTCTTGCCGGTCGAGCCGCTGACCCGCCAGTACGGCGTGACCGTGTGGGTGCCCCGGGCGATCGGGATCACCGCGATGGTCGAGCGGGTCTGCCAGTACTCCGTGTGGTTGGCGAGGTTGGCCGGGCCGAAGACCCGCTCCTGCACCGGACCGCCGTCGACCTGGTAGCCCACGCGCACCTCGGCGAGGGTGTCGACACCGATGTCGGCCGCGAGCTGGGCGACGACCTTGCGGGGCGAGTCGCCGTTGTGGATGGTGACGCCCATCCCGAGCGGCTTCCAGCCGTCCTCGGCCTTGATCGAGGAGTAGTTGAAGTTGCACTGCTTCTGCGGCACCGGGATGGCCTCGGCCGTGCCACCGACCAGCGTCGTGAGGCCCGCGCCGGCGAGGGCGGCGGCCGAGAGGGTCAGTGCGGTACGGCGGGAGTTGCGGATGCGCATGGGAGTTCCTCCTGTGGTGGGTGGCCCCGGGAGCTGGGGTCGGGGTGGAGGAGGCGG
>CAZKZQ010000227.1:0-6528 GCA_964557235.1 uncultured Nocardioidaceae bacterium | reverse complement strand
CACAACTGGGGCAGCGAGCACGCCGCCCGCTGGATCTGGCTGCGCGCGGCCGGGCTCGGCGACGACGGGAGCGGCTGGCTCGACGCGGTGCTCGCCCGCGTCCGCGTGGCCGGCCGGCTCACGCCGTGGACCGGGTTCGGCTGGCTGAGCCTGGACGGCACCCGGCACGCGCTCGGCGGCCTGGGCAGCCGCCGGACGAGCGTGGAGCTGCGCCCCGACGGTGCCGACGTCACGCTCGGCGGGCGCGGCCTGGTCGTGACCACCGAAGCGCGCGTCGACCTCGGCCGCACGGTCGGCTGGCAGTACGCCGACCCGACCGGCGGGCAGCACGAGGTGGTCAACTCCTCGGTCGCCCGGGCCACGGTCACCGTCGGCGGACGCGCCCTGACGGCGAGGACCGCCGTGCTCGAGATCGGCGGCGACGAGCGCGCCCTCGACGTACCCCTGCAGCCGTTCGCGGACTGAGCGTCGCCGCCGTGAGCCGCCCCGCACCGACCGTGGCCGACTGGATCGCGCGCTGGACGCGACGACCGGTCCTCACCGGGTCGCCCGCAGAGATCGTCCGGCCGCTGCTGACCTTCAACCAGGCCGTCGACGAGCAGGACGGCGACGTGCAGGTCCTCGTCCGGGAGAACCAGGGCGTCTGGCTGTGGGGACGTGACCGTGACGGGGCGTTCGTGGAGCGGGAGAACGACGACCGGCACCCGTGGCAGCCGACCGGCGAGGACGAGCAGGCGTTCTGGCTGCACCACGCTGCGTTCGAGTTCGTCACCTCGCGGGTCGCCGCCTATCGCAGCGCCAACGACCAGCCCGAGTCCGTCGCCCAGCTGGTGCTCGACGCCACCGAGCCGCTGCCCTGCGGGGAGTGGCGGTGGCCCGGCAGCCGCCAGCGCATGCGCCACCGCGGCGACACGCTGGCGATGGTGTGCGACCACGACGGCCTGTTCTGGGTGGTCGTCGGGGGTCCCGACGAGGACTCCCTCACCTGGGCCGACGCGCTCGCCGTGACGTGGGACGAGTCGGACTCCTACCACGCCTGACGAGGCGCATCACGCGCCCGGGCTCGTCACCGACGCGCCACACGTAGAGTGCGCCCATGGACCCCTTGAGGCGCAACAACGTGCGCACCGCGGGCCCACCCGGCGGGCGGCCGATGATGTTCGCCCACGGGTTCGGGTGCGACCAGAACATGTGGCGACTGGTCGCTCCCCGGTTCGAGGAGGAGCACCGGATCGTGCTCTTCGACCACGTCGGCATGGGCGGCTCGGACCTCACGGCCTACGACCGCGAGAAGTACTCCACCCTCGCCGGCTACGCCACCGACGTGCTCGAGATCTGCGACGCCCTCGACCTGGAGGACGTGGTCTTCGTCGGGCACTCGGTGTCCGCGATGATCGGCATGCTCGCCGAGATCGAGCAGCCCGAGCGGTTCGCCAAGCTGGTGATGGTCGGGCCGTCGCCGCGCTACGTCGACGACGAGGGCTACACCGGAGGCTTCTCCGAGGCCGACATCCGTGACCTGCTCGACTCCCTCGACAGCAACTACCTCGGCTGGTCCAGCGCGATGGCGCCGGTGATCATGGGCAACGCCGAGCGGCCCGAGCTGGGCCAGGAGCTCACCGACAGCTTCTGCCGCACCGACCCCGAGCTCGCGCGCCGCTTCGCCGAGGTGACCTTCCTCAGCGACAACCGCGCCGACCTCGGCAAGGTCACCACCCCGACGCTGGTGATGCAGTGCAGCGACGACGCGATCGCGCCGACCGCCGTGGGCACGTTCGTGCACGCCCACCTGCCCGGCAGCACGCTGGTGACCCTGGAAGCCTCGGGGCACTGCCCCAACCTGAGCGCCCCCGACGAGACCACCGCCGCCATACGACGCTTCGTGGAGGCCTGATCGCGTGGTCGAAGGATCCGGGCCCGCTCGGGGTGCCGCGGACGACGCCTTCGCCGAGGCCCTGCTCGCCGACGACCCCCAGGAGCTCTACGAGCGCGCCCCCTGCGGATACCTGACCACGACTCCCGGGGGCCGCATCCTCAAGGCCAACCGCACGTTCCTGGACTGGACGGGGTACTCCGCCGACGAGGTGGTCGGCGAGCGCACGCTCGCCTCGCTGCTCACCGCCGGCGGACGGATCTACCACGAGACGCACTACGCCCCGCTGCTGCGCCTGCAGGGGTCGGTGCGGGAGATCGCGCTCGACGTGACGACGTCGTCCGGTGGGCGCCTGCCCGTCCTGCTCAACGCCGTGCTCGAGCGCGACGCCGACGGCGAGCCCGCCCTGGTCCGTGTCGCCGTCTTCGACGCCACCGAGCGCCGGGAGTACGAGCGGGAGCTGGTCCGCGCCAAGCAGCGCGCCGAGGTCTCCGAGGCCACGGCTCGAGCTCTGGCCGAGACGCTGCAGCAGACCCTGATCCCGCCGCTCCCCCCGGCCGTCCCGGGCCTCGACGTGGCCGCGCGCTACCGCCCTGCGGGGGACGGCGCCGAGGTGGGCGGCGACTTCTACGACGTCTTCCAGATCGCCGACGACGACTGGGTCGTCGCGCTCGGTGACGTGTGCGGCAAGGGCGTCGAGGCCGCGGTCGTGACGGCGCTGGTGCGCTACACGGTGCGCGCGGTCGCGGTGCAGACCTCCGACCCGTCGGAGGCGCTGCGACTGGTCGACGACGTCCTGCTCGCCCACGGGACCGAGCGCTTCTGCACCCTGCTGATCCTGCGGCTGCGACGCGTCGCGAGTGGTGGCTGGCAGGCGATCGTCTGCTCCGGCGGTCACCCGCTGCCGCTGCTGCTGCGGGGCTCGCACGCCGAGTTCGTCGGGGAGCCGGGCACCCTGGTGGGCGTCGTCGCCGACGTCGACCGGCCGGAGACGCGGCTCACCCTCACCGCGGGCGATGCCCTCGTGCTCTACACCGACGGGGTGACCGAGGCTCGCCGGGACGACGAGTTCTACGACGACCACCGGCTCCAGAGCACGGCGCGCGGCCACGCGGGCAGCGCGGCCCAGGTCGTCGACTCGATCGTCGACGACGTGCTGACCTTCCAGGGCGGCACTCCGCGCGACGACGTCGCGGTGGTCGTCGTACGCGTCCCCGCCGGCTAGCGGTCGTCCTCGAGCCGACGCAGCGCCTCCTCCAGCGCCGCCAGCCTCCGCTCGATGGCCTCCAGCGACGCCATCAGCGCCACGGCGGCCGAGTCCTCGCGCTCCTCCCGGGGCAGCTCCTCCTCGCGCACGAAGAGCGCGGCGAGGGAGGCGCTGACCGTGGCCAGCAGCAGGAAGCCCACGACCATCAGCACGGCCGAGAGCGCCGCTCCTTGCGTGGTCTCGGGTGGCTCGCCGATGAAACCGACCGTGGTCACCAGGCTGACGGCCCACCACAGCCCGCGCCAGTAGGTCGGGACAGTGCGGCTCTCCAGCGCGGCGGCGGCCGCGGCGGCGACCGTCACCAGGAGGACCGAGCCGAGCATCAGCGTGACCAGCCACCGCGAGCCGACCCGGAGGCGCCAGTGCCCGACGACGAGCATCCTCATGTCGGCGACGGTAGCAAGCCCGCGTCACGAGTCTCAGCGAGCAGCGTGACGGCGGTGCCTGAGGTACTCCGCCCACGTCAGCCAGCACAGGACGACGTCGGCGACCGTCAGGACGGCCAGCGGCACGGAGCCGGTCCGGACCACCTCGACGACCTGGTAGCCGATGAACCCGACCAGGAAGGCGATCATCCAGGGGTAGGCCCACAGCTTGCCGCGCAGCAGGGCGACCACGAGGACCACCTTCACGATCCCGTGCAGCAGCAGGTAGACGGCCCCGAAGAGGGTCTGCGAACCGCTGAGGTGGTTGGTCAGGCGCAGGATCTCGTTGGCGATGCGGTCGTGCGGGTCCTCGCTCAGCTCACCGCGGGTGATCGCGACGGAGAACAGGTGGATCTGTGTGGGCGAGACGACGAGCAGCACGACACCGCCGAGGATCTCGACGAGTCCGTTGAGTCCCTTGAGGACGATCCCCACCCAGAACGCCCGGTCCAGCCACGTCCCGGACAGGTAGCCGCGGGTCGTCGATCGCCAGACCGACGCTCCGGAGTCGGATCGGGCCGACCGGGTGCCTCTCACGCACCCATTGTGCTGCCTACGCCACGGCGTACGGCGGCTGCGACGAGCGACCCTGGAACGCGAGGACGGCGGGGTTCACCACGTGCCCGTCGCGGATCTCGATCGCGCGGCTGATCGTCTCGTCGGCGTCCCACGCGTCGGCGCCCTCGAGCACCGTCCGCAGGAACGGGATGGTCGCGTTGCTGTTCTCCCACGTCGCCGAGCTCCACAGGTACGACGGGCTGTGGTCGACGGCGTAGTACAGGACGTTGTCGCCGACCACGAAGGTCGGGTCGTCGAAGGTGGTCGGGCGCGCCCACTCGAACCCCATGCCGAGGTCGCACGAGACGTCCACGATCACGCTGCCGGAGCGGAACGCCGACAGGTCGTTGTCGCGGAGGTAGACCAGCGGCCGCTCGGGGTCCTGCAGCGTGCAGTTGACGATGACGTCGTTCTCCGCGAGGTACGCCGCGAGCGGCTCGCGCCCGCGGTCGGTGATCACGTGGCTCAGGTGCTCGCCGTCGGGCTCGTGGTCGAACTGCCGGATGCGCACCGAGTGGATCGGTGACCCGACCGCGGCGACGTGCCGGTTGGTCAGCACCGCGACGTCGTGGACGCCGTGGGCCTTGAGCGCGGTGACCGCACCACGCGCCGTCGCGCCGAACCCGATCACGACGGCGCTGAGGCGACGTCCGTAGTCACCGGTGAGGCCGGCCAGCTGCAACGCGTGGATCACCGAGGCGTAGCCCGCGAGCTCGTTGTTCTTGTGGAAGACGTGCAGGCCGACCGTGCCGTCCCGGGTCCAGTGGTTCATCGCCTCGAACGCGATGAGGGTGAGCCGCCGGTCGATCGCGAGCTGGGTGAGCTCGGTGTCCTGGACGCAGTGCGGCCACCCCCACAGCACCTGCCCGGGCTCCAGCGCGGCCACGTCCTCGTGCTGCGGCTTGGGCAGCAGGACGACGTCCGACCTCGCCAGGATCTCCTCGCGCGAGGCGAACCCGGCCACCGAGGCCTGCAGCTGCTCGTCCGCGATGCCGAAGTGCGCGGCATAGCCGTGCTCGAGAGTGATCTGGGCCTGGAGGTCCGCGTCGAGCAGTGGGAGGTGCTCGGGGTGGAGCGGGAGCCGGTGCTCGTTCTCCTTGGCCGACGTCCCGATCACACCGAGACGCAGCAGGGTCACTTCCGCTTCGTCTGGTGGAGCTTGTCGGCCAGGCTCTCCGTCGCGGAGGTCGCCTTGTCCCGCTTCTCGGCGCGCTTCTGCTTGAGGGTCTTGTCGGACTTCTTCGATGCGTTCTGCCGAGGCGACTTGTCGCTCATGGGGGATCTCTCTGAGAGGAGGCCTGAACGGCCCCGTCCTCCCACACTACGCGGGGAGCCGTCAGGCGCGGCGGTCCAGCAGCGCCGCGACCTCGGCGGAGGCGTAGAACGGCTCGAGCCGTGAGCGCAGGAGGCGCTCGAGGTCGCCGCTCTCCCGCAGCGCGGAGACGACGCCCGGGGCGATGCGCACCAGGTCCGCCACCACGTCGGCCTCGTCGATCTCCAGCTCCGCGAGCAGCTCGGTGGGCGTGTGGTCGCCGAAGCGTTCGAAGAACGCCTCGACGACCACCTCGCCGAGCCGGCCGGCCTGCTCGGTGGCGGCGGCGCTGGTCGCCAGCCCGTGCCCGGCCTCGACCACCGCGGTCAGCTCCTCGCGCGAGAGGTAGTGGCTCAGCCCCACCACCTGCTCCTGCGCGACCAGGTCCCACACCTCCAGCAGCGCGTCGCGGGTGGTGGGGTCCCGCAGCGTCTCCACGACGATCCGGTTGAGCCGGCGTACGGCGAAGGTGCCGCCCTTGCCGACCGTGCCGCCGACGGACCCGCCCACCAGCGCCTCGAACTGCTTGTCGGCCGCGCCCATCGCCTTGGACGCAGCGCTCGTGCCCAACGACATCAGCGACCCGAGCCCGGGCACCTTGCCGGCCACCGCCTTGTTGGCCTGGAGCACCTCGCCGACGATGCGCCCCATGAACCGCGACGCCATCGTGCCGACCAGCGGGCTGTCGGTCAGTCGCTCGAGGGCACGCTCGACCACGGGGTGCAGGGCGAGCAGCTCGTCGAGCAGGGACTCGACGTGCTCGCGGTGGACGACCTCCCCGAGCGGGTGCGGCTCGGTCGGGCCGTCGAAGAGGACCGTCGCGGCGAGCTCGACGATCCCGCCCACCGCGGCGCTGCCGGGCACGGTCGCCAGCGACCGCACCACGATGTCGGTGACCGCGTCCTGGTCCACGAGGTCGGCGATCCGGTGGGAGCCGGACGCGGCCAGCAGGTCGGTCACCAGGCGGGTCACCGTGTCGGCGAGCCGGTCACCGTCGAGCTCGTCGAGGTGGTGCCGGACCTGGGCGTCGAGCAGCTGCTGGGCGAGGGACGGGGCTGCGGTGTCGGGCACGCTGAAACCGTACGGGCCCGCC
>CAZKZQ010000226.1:4973-6579 GCA_964557235.1 uncultured Nocardioidaceae bacterium | reverse complement strand
TGGCGACGAACCGTGCCTCGTCGTGCTCGTCGTCGGCGACGTAGCCCACGATCGGCTCGCCGCGACCCTGGTCGGACCAGAGGTTCTTGGGCTTGCGGCCCTGGTTGCGGCTGATCACGGCGTTGGCGGCGGTGAGGATGTTCTGGGAGGAGCGGTAGTTCTGCTCCAGCAGGATCGTGCGCGACTCGGGGAAGTCCTCCTCGAAGTCGAGGATGTTGCGGATGTTGGCCCCGCGGAAGGCGTAGATCGACTGGTCGGCGTCGCCGACGACCATGAGCTCGGCCGGCCCGACCGCCTCGGGGTCCGCGTCGACGTCGTACGCCGAGGGGTCGACCGCGCAGAGCTCGCGGACCAGGGCGTACTGCGCCTGGTTGGTGTCCTGGTACTCGTCGACGAGGACGTGGCGGAAGCGCCGGCGATAGGTCTCGCGCACGTCGGGGAACGCCTGGAACAGGTGGACCGTCGTCATGATCAGGTCGTCGAAGTCCATCGCGTTGGCGGCCTTGAGGCGCTGCTGGTAGAGCGCGTAGGCCTCGGCGTAGGCCCGCTCGAGGTCGTTCTCGGCCTTGGCCGAGGCGGTCTCGTGGTCGACCAGCTCGTTCTTCTGGTTGGAGACCCAGTGCAGGACGGCGTTGGGGGGATAGCGCTTGGGGTCGAGCTCGAGGTCCTTGCACACCAGCGTCATCAGGCGCTTCTGGTCGGCGGCGTCATAGATCGAGAACCCCGACTTGTAGCCGAAGCGCTCCACCTCCTTGCGCAGGATGCGCACGCAGGCGGAGTGGAAGGTGGAGACCCACATGATCTTGGCGCGACCGCCGACGAGGTCCTCGACCCGGCTGCGCATCTCGGCGGCGGCCTTGTTGGTGAAGGTGATCGCGAGGATCGAGCCCGGGTGGGCGCGGCGCTCGGAGATCAGCCAGGCGATGCGGCGGGTCAGCACGCGGGTCTTGCCCGAGCCGGCACCGGCCACGACCAGGAGCGGGGCGCCCTCGTGGACCACCGCCTCGCGCTGGGGCTCGTTGAGTCCCTCGAGCAGCTGGTCGGCGGTGACCCGCTGCTTGCGGACCGGTCGCTCCTCACCGGCGTCGGACGCCGGGAACAGCGCCTCCTCGTCGGGGACCATGCGGGGCTGCCTCGCTGCTGCTGCGGACGGGATCGGGAATGAAGTCATGTCCGGCTCAGCCTATGTCTCCGCGCCGACAGACCGGCGGACGGCGCAAGCGGTGATCTCGACCGGGCTCGATCAGCGTCCAGTCGCGGAGAAGTGCATCGGGTCGTGGACGGTCGAGAACGTCCCTCCCCAGGTCCAGCCGACCGCGGCGAAGGCGCGGGTCACCACGCCTCCGGGCAGGACCATGCCGGGACGCCGCCAGGAGCGGTCGAGGTACGCCGAGGCGAGCTCGGGCAGCACCAGGTCGGACCCGTCGCGGGTGTAGGGGTTCATGAACGGGTTCACGTCGACGGCCAGCCCGTAGGCGTGCGCCGACCACGACGTGGACCCGCGGGTCGGGCGGCAGGCGTAGGCCGCGGTGTTGTTGCCGTCGCCGGTCGGCGGCGCGTCGAGGTCGGCCTGCGTCACCACGCGCATCTGCTCGATCGGGAACCG
>CAZKZQ010000226.1:0-4873 GCA_964557235.1 uncultured Nocardioidaceae bacterium | reverse complement strand
GGGCGTACGACGCCGTAGCCGTCGGCGCGCAGCGGCAGGACCCGCGCCCCCACCTGCCACGTGTCGAGCGCCGGCGCGGTCCGGGTGGGCCGGGGCGCGGACGGGCCGGGAGCAGGAGCGCGGGACGACGAGGAGGAGGTGGCCGGCGTGGACGGGTCGGCGACAGGTCCGGGCAGGCCACCGCCCCCGCAACCGGCGACCAGCACGGCGACGGCGACCGCGGGCAGCCACCCGCGCACGGCTACCAGGCCAGCGCGAGCACGACGTTGACCAGCTCGAGGCCGAGCAGGCCCCAGAAGAGCCCGGCCGGGATGCTCGGCTTGCGGCGGTTGGCGTGAGCCAGGCCCACGATCGCCAGGGCGACCACCAGCTTGATGCCGATCTTGGCGTGGTTGACCGCGTCGTCGCCGGCCTCGAGCACGCCGACGAGGAGCAGCCCGGTCACGAGCTGGGTCGTCGCGCCGTGCGCGATCGCCGCGTTGATCGACTTGGTGCCGACGTTGAGCTGACGGAACAGCCCGAACGCGACCGCGGCGAGGCCGAGGATGTGCAGGACCAGCAGGACGACCTCGAGGACACTCACCGCGTCAGCGTAGCCAGCGGCGCCGAATCCCCTTGCCTGCGGTCGATGCGACGGCTCCGAGCTCGCGCGGGGCGGAGCGCGAGACGTCCGCGCGCGCCCCGCGGGTCTGCTCGGGGATGACGTCGGCGAAGACCGGCGGGAGGTAGCGCAGCATCAGGCTCGACCAGGTGAGGTGGGTGAGCACCGGCGCCTGGAGGCCGTTGCTGGCTCGTCGCTGGGCGCCCCACAGCATGCCCATCACTCCGGCGGCGAAGACCAGCATCGGGTTGCGGGTCGGGATCGTGGCGACCATGTAGACCGCCGTGCTGCTCATCGTGGGGTGGAGGTCCTGGAGGGCGGCATAGACCGCGCCCCGGAAGAAGATCTCCTCGGCCACGCCGTTGGACAGGGTGGTGAGGTAGAGCAGCTTCTCGTCTCCCTGGTCGGCGAACTGCAGCACCGTGGCGACGGCCTTGCCCAGCGGAGGCACCAGCTTGACCACGTGGGCGCCGACGTAGAACACGCCGAACGCGCCCACCCCGGTGAGGATCGGCGTGACGATCGGCCGGTTGAGCGTGCGGTCCTGGAGCTGGATCCAGCCCAGGTGCAGCGGCCCGGACGCGAGGCCACCGGCGGTGTAGACGCCGGCGGTGGCGAGCGTGGCGCCGTAGAACGCCGCCGACCCGGGCTTGGTGCTCAGGCCGTAGCCCAGCAGGCCCGCACCGACCAGGGAGGTGCCGGCGACCACCTGGCGCCGGCGGCGGCGTACCTCCTCGGACTCCTCGTGACGGACCGGCACCTTGTAGGACAGCGACATCGGCAGCTTGGCGCGCAGCCTCGCCTTCCAGCCGCTGGCCTTGGACAGCTCGCGCTCGCGCTCCTCGAACGCCTCGCCGATGGCCTGGTCGAAGTCGAGCAGGTCCAGCGGCACGAGGCGCTGCAACGTGTCGTCGCGGACCACGACCTCGTTGACCATCGAGTCGACCAGCGAGCGGCCGGCGGCCGTGTCGACGTCGGTGACCAGGTTGAGCCAGTGCGACGACAGGTTGGGCGAGAGCAGCGGCACGGGGAGCACGAGGATCGTGCGGCCCTGGTGGCGTGCGACCCGGCGCATCATCTCGGCATAGCTGAGCACGTCGGGCCCGCCGACCTCGAGCGGGCGGCCGGCGGTCTCGGGCACCTCGAGCACGCCGACGAGGTAGCGCACGACGTCGCTCAGCGCGATCGGCTGGGTGCGGGTCTTGACCCAGCGCGGCGTGATCATCATCGGCAGCCGCTCGACCAGCTGGCGGGTCATCTCCCACGACAGTCCGTCGTGCCCGATCACGATGCCGGCGCGCAGGGTGGTGACCGGGACCCCGCCCTCGCCGAGGCACTTCTCCACCTCGCGACGGCTGCGCAGGTGCGCCGAGAGGATGTCCTCGTCGGCGCCGAGCCCGCCGAGGTAGACGATGCGCTGCACCCCCGCCTCGGCGGCGGCACGGCCGAAGGCCGTCGAGGCCTCGCGGTCGAGGCGCTCGAAGTCCGGCGAGTCCAGGGAGTGCACGAGGTAGTACGCCGCGTCGACGCCCTTGAGCGCGTCGGTGAGGGTGTCGGCGTCGTGGACGTCACCGAAGACCGGCTCCCCCGGGCCCTCGTAGGTGTCGGGGTGGCGGGTCATCGCCCGCACCTCGTAGCCCTTCTCCTCCAGCGCCGGGCAGAGGTGCCGCCCGACGAAGCCGGTCGCGCCGGCCACGAGGACGGTGCGGACCGGACGGTCGGAGGGGTCGGGCTGGCCTGCGTTCGCCGAGGTCATGGGCCCACGCTAGTGGGAAGCCGCAACCGCCCTGCTCACCCCGCAGGGCCGACCAGGCCCCGCTCGATCACGTCGAGCATCAGCTCGAGATGGGTGGCCCGCTCCTCTGCCGGGAAGCCGTGCAGCGGCCCGAGGTGCAGCTGGGAGAAGCCGTGCACCGCGGACCAGCACGCGACCTCGGCACCGACCCTGCGCTCGGGCGTCACCTCGCCCACCGCGACCAGCTCGTCCAGGGCCAGGTTGAGCTGGGTGTAGGGGTCGGCCTCGGGCGTCTCCTGCGCGGCCAGGTCGGGCTCGGTCAGGTCGGGTTCGACCTTGTCGGCGACCGCCGCGAAGGCGACCTCGAAGAAGCCCGGCTCGGCGAGCGCGAACTCGACGTACGCGCGGCCCGTGGCCCGCAGCCGCTCGCGCGCGGCGGCCACGGGGTCGGCGAGGGCGACCTCACCGGTGCGCGTGCGCATGTGGGCGGCCAGGCGGGCCATGCCCTGGGCGGCGACCTCGCCGAGCAGCTGGTCGCGGTCGGCGAAGTGGCGGTAGGCCGCGTTGTGCGAGACCCCCGTGCGGCGCGCGACCTCGCGCAGCACCACGCCGTCGGGACCGCGCTCGCGGGCGAGGTCGGCGGCGGCCTGCACGAGCGCCTCGCGCAGGTTGCCGTGGTGGTAGGGCCGGTTCACGGGCTCATCCTAGCCCGATGTTGACAGTGCCCACATGCCTGGGGCACCCTGATGTTCCCAGCGTCAACATCGCACTCCCCCGAGGTCTCTCCATGAACCGCTCGAAGCTCGCCGTGCTCGGCACCGTCTGCCTGGCCGTCCTCGCGATCAACCTCGACACCACGATCGTCAACGTCGCGCTCCCGACGTTCGCCCGCGACCTCGACGCGGGCACCCGCGACCTGCAGTGGATCGTCGACGGCTACAACCTGGCCTTCGCCGCGCTGGTCCTCGCGGCCGGCTCCCTCTCGGACCGCTTCGGCCGGCGCCCCGCGCTGGTCGTCGGCCTCGTGGCCTTCGCCGTCACCTCCGCCGGTGGCGCGCTCGCCGACACCTCGGGGGCGCTGGTCGCGTGGCGCTTCGCCATGGGCGCGAGCGCAGCGCTGATCTTCCCGACCACCCTGTCGATCATCAGCAACACCTTCCCCGAGCGCCGCGAGCGTGCGGCGGCCCTCGGCGTCTGGGGCGCCGTCGTCGGCATCGGCGTCGCCGCCGGACCGGTGACCGGAGGCTGGTTGCTCACCCACTTCGCGTGGCCCAGCGTCTTCTGGGCGCTCATCCCCGTCGCCCTGCTCGCCGCCGTCCTCGCCCTCGTGGTCGTGCCGGAGTCCAAGGACCCGAGCGTCGCCAACCTCGACCTCCCCGGCCTCGCGGTCTCGGTGGTCATGCTCGGCTCGCTCGTGCACACGGTCATCGAGGCCCCCGAGCGCGGCTGGTCCTCGGCCCAGACGCTCGCCGGGTTCGCGGTCGCCGCCCTGGCCGCGCTGGCGTTCGTGGTGATCGAGCGACGTGTCGCCCACCCGATGCTCGACGTCACGCTCTTCCGCAACCCGGCCTTCTCCGCGGCCAGCGGCGCGGTCACGGTCACCTTCTTCGCACTGTTCGGCTTCATCTTCCTGATCACGCAGTACATGCAGTTCGTCCGCGGCTGGGACACCCTCTCCACCGGCGCCCGCATCCTCCCGGTCGCGACCTCGATCGCGATCGGCTCGGTCGTCGGCGCGATCCTGGCCCCGCGCATCGGCACCAAGGTCGTCGTCACGACCGGCCTGGTGTCGTTCGGCTCGGCGTTCCTGTGGATCTCGCAGGTGAGCGTCGACTCGTCGTACCCGTCGGTGATCGTGCCGCAGATGATCCTCATGGGCCTCGGCATGGGCCTGATCTCGACGCCGGCCACGGAGTCGATCCTGCTGGTGCTCCCGCCCGCCCGCGCCGGGGTCGGCTCGGCGGTCAACGACGCCACCCGCGAGCTCGGCGGCACGCTCGGGGTCGCCGTCGTGGGCTCGATCTTCTCCTCGGTCTTCGCCGACCGCCTCGCGTCCGGGGCGTACGCCGCGCTCCCGCGGCCCCGGCTCGAGGCCGCCCAGGACTCGGTCGGCGCGGCGCTCTCCCTGGCGGGCGGCGACCCGGCCCGGCTGGACGCGATGCAGGACGCCTTCATGGCCGGCCTGTCGACCTCGTGCCTGACCATCGGCACGATCTGCCTCCTCGGAGCCGTGGCGGCGCTGGCCCTGCTGCCGGGCCGGATGCGTCCCTCGCCGCTGGCCGAGGACGACCTCGGCCTCGAGGTGGTTGCCACCCCCGCCTAGGGCACGTTCAGAGCAGGCGGCGGTCGTTGGCCCAGCGGGTCAGCTCGTGCCGCGAGGACAGCTGCAGCTTGCGCAGCACGCTCGAGACGTGGGTCTCGACGGTCTTGATCGAGATGAACAGCTCGGAGGCGACCTCCTTGTAGGCGTAGCCGCGCGCGATCAGCCGCATCACCTCGCGCTCGCGCTCGGTGAGGCGGTCGAGGTCCTCGTCGAC
>CAZKZQ010000225.1:0-6585 GCA_964557235.1 uncultured Nocardioidaceae bacterium | reverse complement strand
CCGAGCCCGCCGAGCCGGTCGCCTCCGAGCCCGAGGTCGTGCTCAGCCTCGACCGGCCGGCCGCCGAGGTCGAGCCGCCGGTCGACGTCGTCGGGGACGCGCTGCGAGCGGAGGCCGCCGAGCGGCCGCCCGCGCACGCCGACGAGGAGCATGTCGAGGTCGACGAGTCGGTCGTGTTCAGCACGAGCAGCGACCGCAACGTCTAGACCACATTGCACCCCTGGGGGTGTGATTCACGTCCTGGACCACGGGTACAAAGCGGATGGCGACGCGCATCTCGGGGCGCGTCGTGACAAAACCTCAGCGGGGGTCGGTAGGTCCGGACCTCGCCCGGGATGAGCCCGCGGCAACCTGCACGCACCTGCAGGGCGCCGCGGGCTCACACGTTCCCGATGACCTTGTCGATCTCGATGCGCAGGGCCACGCGGTCGGGGTTCTCCCGAGGCGGCCGGTAGCGCTCGGCATACCTCGCGACCGCCTCGGCGACCGACTCCGCGTCGCTGCGCACCTCGGCGCGTCCCTCCAGGGTCGCCCATCGCGCGCGGTCGACCTGGCAGACCGCGAGGCGCGGGTCGCGGCGCAGGTTGGCGACCTTCTGGCCGGTGGGGGAGGTGATCGCCCAGGCCACGCGGGCCCTGGGGTCGAGCGCGACCCCGAGGGGCACCACGTGGGGCCGGCCGTCGGCGCGCAGGGTCGTCACGGTGCAGAGGTGCCGCTCGACCCAGAAGGCGAGCATCTCCTCGGTGAGGTCGTGGACGCGGGGCATGGGCAGACCCTAGGGTGCGCGGTGGAACAGTTCAGATACCGGGGGTATCCCACATGGAGACGTACGACGCGGTCATCGTTGGCACCGGCTTCGGCGGCATGGGTGCGGCCATCTCGCTCAAGCGGCTCGGCTTCGACGCCCCGGACTCGTTCGTGATGCTCGAGCGCGAGGACGACCTCGGCGGCACGTGGCACGTGAACCACTACCCGGGGCTGGCCGTCGACATCCCGTCCTCGACGTACTCCTACTCCTTCGAGCCCAACCCGCACTGGACGCGGCTCTTCGCTCCGGGCGCCGAGCTCAAGGCGTACGCCGAGCACGTCGCCGAGCGCTACGACCTGCGGTCCCACATGCGCTTCGGCCGGCGGGTCAGCGGCGCGGTCTGGGACGAGGACGCCGAGCGCTGGCACGTCACGACGACCGACGGCGAGGTCTTCTCGGGGCGCTACCTCCTCACCGCGACCGGCTTCCTCTCCCAGCCCAAGCTGCCGGAGATCGAGGGGATCGAGACCTACGCCGGCCGCGTCCTGCACACCGCGGCGTGGGACGACACCGCCGACCTGACCGGTGAGCGCGTCGCGGTGATCGGCACCGGCGCGACTGCGGTGCAGCTGATCCCCGAGGTGGCCAAGGTGGCCGAGCACCTCACCGTCTTCCAGCGCACCCCGATCTGGGTCGCGCCCAAGCCCGACTACCCGGTGCCCGCGCTGGTGCGGCGCGCGTTCGCGGCGCTGCCGATCACCCAGCGGCTCGTGCGGTGGGGCGGCAGCACGCTCCTCGAAGGGCTGATGGTCGGCGGGGTCCTGCACTACAAGGACCTCTCGGTGTTCAACCGGGCGGCCGAGGCGATGTGCCGTGCCCACCTGGCACGCCAGGTCCGCGACCCCGAGCTGCGACGCAAGCTCACGCCGGCGTACTCATTCGGCTGCAAGCGCCCGACCTTCTCCAACGACTACTTCTCGACGCTGGCCAAGGACCACGTGGCGCTCGAGACCTCCTCGATCGTGCGGATCGACGAGACCGGGCTGGTCACCGAGGACGGACAGCACCACCGGGTCGACACCCTCGTGCTCGCGACCGGCTTCAACCTGTGGGACGTGAACTTCCCCGCCTTCGAGGTGCTCGGCCGCGAGGGCCGCAACCTCGGCAAGTGGTGGCGCGACAACCGGTTCCAGGCCTACGAGGGCGTGACCGTGCCCGGGTTCCCCAACCTGGTCTCGCTCAACAGCCCCTACTCCTACAGCGGCCTGTCCTACTTCACGACCATCGAGAGCCAGATGAAGCACCTCGAGCGGCTGTTCGGCGCGATGCGCGAGCGCGGGGCGACGGTGTTCGAGGTGACCCAGGAGGCCAACGACGCGTTCCTGGACCGTATGACCGACCGGGTCGCCGACACCGTGTTCGCGCTGGGCAGCTGCGAGGGCTCGCACAGCTACTACTTCAACCAGCACGGCGAGGCGACGCTCCTGCGACCGACCTCGACGCTCAACGCGCTGCGCGAGGCCGGCCGATTCCCGCTGGAGGACTACGCCTTCAGCGCCTGACCCTCACCCGAGCAGCGTCTCCCCGACGTAGCCGCCACGGCGTACGCCGGGAGGGACCGCCCACAGTCCTGAGCGGGTGTGGGTGAGGTACTCCGACAGCGCGTCGTCGGTGGCCAACCGCGCCTGCATGGGGACGTACTGCCGGTGCGGGTCGCGGACGTAGGCGAGGAAGAACAGGCCGGCGTCCATGCGGCCGAGGTCGTCGTTGCCGTCGGCGAAGGTGTAGCCGCGTCGCAGCATCCGGTGACCGTCGTTGTGGTCCGGGTGCGCGAGGAAGACGTGCGACGTCGGTGCGATGAGGGGCGTGCCGTCCTCGGTCGCGGTGAAGTCGGGCGCCGAGTGCTCGCCGCCGCCGGAGAGCGGCGCACCGCCCGGACGCTCGCGGCCGATGATCTCCTGCTGCTCCGACAGGGGCGTGCGGTCCCAGGTCTCCAGGTGCATGCGGATGCGCCGGGCGACGACATAGCTGCCCCCGGCGAGCCACCCGGCGGCGGGGTCGTCGTCGCGCCCGACCCAGACGTGCCGGTCGAGCCCGCTGCGGTCCTCGGCGGTGAGGTTGGCGGTGCCGTCCTTGAAGCCGAACAGGTTGCGCGGCGTGGCCTGCGCGGTGGACGTCCTCGACGTGCGACCGAAGCCGAGCTGGGCCCAGCGCAGCGCGACGGTGCCGAACCCCAGGCGGGCCAGGTTGCGCACCGCGTGGACCGCGACCTGCGGGTCGTCGGCGCACGCCTGCACGCACAGGTCGCCGTCGCTGCGCCGCAGGTCGAGGTCGTCGCCGGCGAAGTGGGGGAGCGGTCGCAGCGCACGGGGGAGGCGGTCCGCCAGGCCGAAGCGGTCGTGCCCGTCGGCGTCGCGGAACAGCGAGCGTCCGAACCCGAAGGTCAGGGTCAACCGCGCGGCGGGCAGCCCGAGGGCCTCGCCGGTGTCGACGGGAGCGAGGTCGGCCTCGCCGTCCCCGAGCTGACGACCCCGGGTGAGGAGGGCGGCGGCCGCGGTCCAGCGGCGCAGCAGGTCGACCAGCGCGGCCCGGTCGTCGGTGACGACGTCGAAGGCCGCGAAGTAGAGCCGGTCCTGCGCCGGGGTGACGATCCCCGCCTGGTGCGCGCCGTGGAAGGGGTGGTGCTCGGCGGCAGCGGCCTCGTCGGACAGGGCGTGGGAGCCGACCGCCCAGCCGGCGACCCCGGCGGCCGAGCCGGCGCCGACGGCACCGAGCAGGGACCGGCGGTCGAGCCGAGGCATCAGACGGCGGCCTTGAGCCCGGCGAGGGGCTCGGCCAGGGCGTTGACCGCGTCGGAGAGGGCGCGGACGTCGTCGTCGCTCAGGTCGTCGTAGGACACGAAGCCGTCGCCGACGCGGTGGCTGCGCAGCAGCCGCTTCACCGTCGCGAACCGGTCGGCGAGCGTGCGGGCGAGCTCCGGGTCGGTCTCGCGGACCACCGGGCGCAGCAGGGCGAAGGCGGTGAAGGCGCCGTCGATGTTGGCCTGGAAGTCCCAGAGGTCCGTGTGCGACCAGATCTCCTCCTCGCCGGTCACCTTGCTGCTCGCGACCTCCTCGAGCAGGTGGCGCCCGCCGTCGGCGACCTCGTCGGCGTCGTACGACGCGTCGGCGACCAGGTCCTCGAGCGCGCTCAGGTCGGTCAGGAGCCGGTCGGACAGGTCGGTCCGCTGGGTCCGGGTGAGCGGCTCGTAGCCCGCATCCGCGTCCTGCGGCCACAGGTCCTTCTCGAGCCGGTGCCAGCCGGTCCACTCCTCGCCGTCGGGCACGTCGGCCTCGCGGGCGTCCGTCCGGGGATCGAGGTCGCCGAAGGTCTCCGCGACCGGCTCGATCCGCTCCCAGTGCATGCGGGTCGGGGCGTAGAGGCGGCGGGCGAGGTCGTCGTCGCCGGCCTTCACCGCAGCGACGAACCGGCGAGTGCCGTCCAGCAGGGCGGCGGTCTCGGCGCGCACCCAGTCGGCGTACTCGTCGGTGGCGCGGTCGACGCGCTGCTCCTGGGCGGCAGTGAGCCGGAGCTGGGCGTCCCGAGGGGCCGTGGCCTCGGGCTCGGAGCCGCAGCCGGCGAGCCCCAGCGGCAGGACCAGGGCAGCCAGGGGGAGGGCGGTGCGGACGCGCATGGGACTTCCTTCGAGTTAGGGTTGCCTAAGTAAGGCGACCCTAACAGGATGTGGCGGGACGTTCGGATGGTGCCCAGGGGGCGTCCGCGGGGCTAGGTTCCCGGACATGAGGCACCGGATCGGCTGGACCAGGACCACGCTCGTCGCCGCGCTGCTCGCCGCGTCCGGGGTCGCTGCGCTGCCCGCCGCGGCCCAGCGCGGACTGCCCGACCACGCGAGCGTCTCCGACGAGGTCGGCGACGCGCCGAGGGTGATCGACCTGACCTCGGCGAGGTACTCCATCAGCCGTGAGCGAGCGACCTTCTCGGCGCACGTGCGCGACCTGTCGGCACGCACGTTCGTCGCCTTCGAGATCTGGCCGCTGACCTCGGCCTGGGACCGCATCGCGATCAAGCGCGTCGACGGGCGCACGGTCGCGCGCGTCTGGTTCATCGACAACGACCTGCAGGACAGCGACGAGCCCGTGCCCCACCGCACCCGCTGCCCGGGGCTGGAGGTCGTGTGGCGCCCGCGCGTCGACCGGGTGTCGGCCACCGTCCCCTCGGCTTGCCTGCGCGCGTCCCGACCCAGCGCACGGCCCTTCGAGTTCCACACGTTCACGCGGCTCGGGGACCGGCACGACGCCATGCCCAAGGTGACGCTGGACTACTGAGGCCGTCGGCGGCACGGGCACCGGGCCGACGTACCCTGGTGCGGCCATGACTGCCACGCCTGAGACCGCTGCACGCACCTACGAGGTCCGCACCTACGGGTGCCAGATGAACGTCCACGACTCCGAGCGGCTGACCGGTCTGCTCGAGGGCGCGGGCTACGTCGCGGTGCCCGAGGGCGACCAGGCCGACGTGGTGGTGTTCAACACCTGCGCGGTCCGAGAGAACGCCGACAACCGGCTCTACGGCAACCTCGGCCACCTGGCTCCCGTCAAGGCCCAGAAGCCGGGCATGCAGATCGCGGTCGGCGGCTGCCTCGCCCAGAAGGACCGTGGCGAGATCACCCGTCGCGCCCCCTGGGTCGACGTCGTCTTCGGCACCCACAACATCGGCTCGCTGCCGACCTTGCTCGAGCGCGCCCGCGTGCAGGAGGAGGCGCAGGTCGAGATCCTCGAGTCGCTCGAGGTCTTCCCCTCGACCCTGCCGACCAAGCGCGAGTCGGCGTACGCCGCGTGGGTGTCGGTCTCCGTGGGGTGCAACAACACCTGCACGTTCTGCATCGTGCCGAGCCTGCGCGGCAAGGAGAAGGACCGGCGCCCCGGCGAGATCCTGGCCGAGATCGAGGCGCTCGTGGCCGACGGCGTCAGCGAGGTGACCCTCCTGGGCCAGAACGTCAACGCCTACGGCGTGGAGTTCGGCGACCGCCTCGCCTTCGGCAAGCTGCTGCGCGCATGCGGGACGATCGAGGGCCTCGAGCGCGTGCGCTTCACCTCACCCCACCCGGCCGAGTTCACCGACGACGTGATCGCCGCGATGGCCGAGACGCCCAACGTGATGCCGCAGCTGCACATGCCGCTGCAGTCCGGCTCCGACAAGGTGCTCAAAGCGATGCGGCGGTCCTACCGCCAGTCGAAGTACCTCGGCATCATCGACCGCGTCCGCGCCGCGATGCCCGACGCCGCGATCAGCACCGACATCATCGTCGGCTTCCCCGGTGAGACCGAGGAGGACTTCGCCGAGACGCTGCGGGTGGTCGAGCAGGCGAGGTTCTCGCAGGCCTACACCTTCCAGTACTCCAAGCGCCCGGGCACGCCCGCCGCGGTCCTCGAGGACCAGGTGCCCAAGGCCGTGGTGCAGGAGAGGTACGAGCGGCTGATCGCGCTGGTCGAGGACATTTCTTGGTCCGAGAACAAGAAATGGGTCGGCCGGACCGTCGAGCTGATGGTGGCCGAGGGGGAGGGGCGCAAGGACGCCGCGACCCACCGGCTCAGCGGACGCGCCCGGGACAACCGTCTGGTGCACTTCCTCGCCCCCGAGGAGACGGTGCGCCCCGGTGACGTGGTCGAGGTCGAGGTCACCTATGCCGCGCCGCACCACCTGGTGTCCGACGCGCCCGTGCGCTCGGTGCGACGCACCCGGTCCGGCGACGCGTGGGAGGCACGCCAGGGACTGGCGTCCAGGCCCGAGGTGATGCTGGGCCTGCCGACGGTGGGCGTGCCCACACCCCTCCCGGC
>CAZKZQ010000224.1:0-6594 GCA_964557235.1 uncultured Nocardioidaceae bacterium | reverse complement strand
CGCCGACGCCAACGACTGCGCGTTGTGGTCCATCTGACCCATCGCCGACGACAACTTCCCCAACGCCGCGTTCAACGCCACGGCCATCTCGCCGACCTCGTCGGCCGACTCCACCGCCAGCCGACCGTCCAGACGACCCTGGGCCACCTGCTGCAGGACGGCGACGGTGCGCTGGAGGGGACGCGCCACCATCCGACCGATGCCGAGCGCCAGGGCGACCCCCAGCATCCCGGCCACCACCACCAGGCCGATGATCAGCGCCCGGGCCGAGGTGTAGCCCGTGCGAGTCTCCCCCAGCGAGCCCCTGGCGATGTCGGTCTCGATCGAGGTCAGCTCGTCGAGGGCGTCGGACGCGGCCTTCTCGGGCTTCTCCAGGCCCTCCTGGAGGGTCACGATCGCGTCGTCGACCTGCCCGGCCTCCAGCTGCGCCACCAGGGTGTCGCCGCGGAGCGACCGGTAGTCGGCCAGGGCCGCGTCGAAGGCGTCCCGGGCCTCCTCACGCCCCCTCATGTCCGTCGAGGTGTAGAGCCTCCAGGACTCGTCCAGCGTCGCGTCGGCCTCGGCGAGGGTCGCGCGCAGGTCGGGGATGGAGGCCCGCTCCCCCGAGATGACGGCGTCGTGCAGGGCGTCGGTGCTGGTCGACATCGCGTCCGTCGTGTCCGCGAGCCACAGCGTGGCCTCGAAGTTGTCGCGGAACATCACCTCGACGCGGTCCTGCGCCGAGGCGAGCCGCACGATCCCGAGACCGCCGACCACGGCCATCAGCGCCACCATCAGCAGGAAGCCGATCATCAGCTTGCGAGCCGTGGGCAGGTCGCGGAAGCGTCCGAGCAGGCCATGGCGAGGAGCGGCGGGGGTCTCGGTCGCGTCCGGACGACGACGGGTCGTCTGCGGGGCGGACGGGGACGTACGAGTGGCGGGCGGAGCGAGGACGGCGGTCACGACGGTACCTCCAGGGCTGGTCCGCACCCGAGCCATGACCGTGGATTCCGTGGGAAACAACGGTCGACTTGCGGAGAAAGAGTTGTCGATCGGGAACATGACCATGGAACGGCAATCTCGACGTCGAGACACCTGCTTCTCGGAAGGTCGGGACCTTCGGCCCTGTTGCACTACCCGGACGGCGGATGTGCTCGCCCGTCCGGGTGCGTCCGGACACGTCCGGGCTTCCCTAGCCTCCGCGTCCTCAGAGGTCTCGCTCAGTCGTCGAGGGCGTCCAGCTCGGCCAGCGCCGACTCCCACCGCTCGCGTCGCTCGTCGTCGGACTGCTCCCACCAGGGCGTGCCGCGCTCGCCGAGCCCGACCTTCGCGAGCTGGGTGCGGTGCCGCGTCGCGGCCAGCGCGGCGTCGTCAGGAGCGGAGCGGACCCCGGAGCGGCCCCGGCCCAGGTGGGACTTCAGCCGCGCGAGCGCGTCGGCGGGGACCGCCGGGTCCGTGCGCCGCCAGCGCCGGCCGTCGACGACCAGCCACTTCTCGTCCTCCGTCGGCTCGCCCATCCGACGAGGATGCCAGCCCGGGCCCGGCTCAGCCGGCGTACTGCGGGTCGGGCGCCTCGACCCACTGCACGAGCTGGAAGACCACACCGTTCGGGTCGGTCATCTGGAAGTAGCGCTCGCCCCAGGGCTCGGTCTCCGGCGGTGTGACCACCTCGACGCCCTCCCGCACCAGCCGGGCGTGCTCGGCGTCGACGTCCTCGACCGTGAGGACCACCAGCAGGCCGTCGGCGCTGCCGGCCGCCGAGGACGGCTTGAAGGACGCCAGGCCGGTGCGCAGGAAGATCAGGTGGAACCCCGCGTCGGGATGGGCCAAGGAGCAGAAGCCGTCGGCCTCCATGGCGGTGGTGAAGCCCAGGTGCTGCCGTGCCCACGCGGCCGACGCCTCCACGTCGGGCACGTTGAGCGACAGGGCGGAAGCGGTGACGTGCACGGGGTCCTCCTCGGTTGCTGCACCGTACTTTGTACGGTGTACACCGTACAACGAACGCGTGCCAGAATGGTTCCCGTGAGCGAGAGGACCGGGGCCGGCGAGCCCAGCCGGACGCTGGCGCTGCTGTGGGGCACGGCGCCGGACGCGTCCCGCAAGGGGCCGGCGCGGTCGCTGACGGTGGACACGGTCGTCGGGGCCGCGGTCGGGATCGCCGACGAACGGGGCCTCGCCGCGGTGACCGTGCGGGCGGTGGCCGAGCGGGTCGGCGTCTCCGCCATGTCGGTCTACACCTACGTCCCCGGCAAGCCCGAGCTGCTCGACCTGATGGTGGACCGCTGCTACCTCGCGATGGACCGGACGCCCTGGACGGACCAGCCCTGGCGCGACCGGCTGCGGGCCGTCGCGGAGGACAACCGGCGGCTGCTCACCGCCCACCCGTGGCTCACCGAGGTCGCCGCGCTGAGCCGCCCGCCGCTCGGCCCCGGGGTGATGGGCAAGTACGAGCACGAGCTGGCCGCGCTCGACGGCACCGGCCTGCCCGACGTCGAGACCGACGCGGCGCTGGCGCACCTCCTCGGGTTCGTCCAGCAGCACTGCCGCGCGGCCCACGACGCGGCGCGGGCGACGACGGACTCGGCGATGAGCGACGCGGACTGGTGGGCCGCCAACCGGCCCGTGCTGGAGCGCGCGCTCGACCCGGCCGCCTACCCGCGGGCGGTGCGGGTCGGCACCGCTGCCGGCGAGGCACAGGGCAGCGCGTGGTCGGCCGACCACGCCTGGGCGTTCGGCCTCGAGCGCACCCTCGACGGGCTCGCCGCCCTCGTCGGGCCCTGATCCTGCGTCGACCGGGTCAGCGCACCCCGACGATCGAGAGCCGGCCGGCGCCGTAGAGCGGGATGGTGACGGAGAGGTCGAGGCGCCGACCGGTGGCGGCGGCGTCCGCGCAGACCTGCGGGCTCGGCCAGGCGCCGACGTGGTGGACGTCGGCCAGCTTGACGTGCGGACGGCCCTCCTCGTTGAGCAGCGCCGCCATCACGTTGAGCACCTCGGCGAGGTTCTCCTTGAGGATCGGCGTCAGGTCGCGCTCGGCGACCGCGTCCTGGGCACCACCGGCCGGCAGCAGGCCGACCGCGGCGCCGGCGTACGCCGACAGCGGGAGGTCCACGACCGCCACCGCACGGGTGGTGAGCCGGTCGTCGACGTAGACGGCGAACGTCGACCCGGTGGCGGAGTCGCCGCTGAAGCCCTCCGCCGGCTCGAGGCTGACGTCACGGCCCAGCAGCCCGGTGAGCAGCTCGCGCACCTCCAGCGCGCTGGGCGAGCGGACCAGGTCGAGGTCGGTGCTCATGCAACCACCGCGTCGAGCTGGTCGCGGAAGGAGTCCGCGGTGAACGGCTTGGCGATGAGGAACAGCGCGCCCGACGACATCGCGCGGTCCACCATCTCGGGGGTCCCCTCGGAGGTGACGAACCCGAACGGCACCTGCTGGCCGCTGGCGCGCAGCGCCCGGAGCAGGTCGATGCCGTTCATCTCGGGCATGTTCCAGTCGGACAGGACGAGGTCGGGCGACTGCGTGTGCACCAGCTCGAGCGCCACGGCTCCGTTCTCGGCCTCGATCAGGTCGTGGCCGCCGTAGCCAGCCTGGCGCAGCGTGCGGATGACGATCTGGCGCATCACCCGGCTGTCGTCGGCGATGAGGATCTTCATGGGGGTGTCTCCTGGTTCAGAGGGCGGGGCGGACCGGGTCGGCGCCCCAGACGCGGACTTCGACGGGGTGGCCGGCCCACCACAGGAGGGCCTGGCAGATCTCGACGTGGGGCCACTCGGCGGCGTCGGCGTCGAGGACCTCGGGGAGGCCGAGGACGCTGCCGTCGACGAGCAGGCTCTTGACGTTGCCGCCGAGCACGTTGACGAGCTCGCCGACGGCGTCGCGGACGTCCTCCTCGCTGACCTCGGGGTCGCTCAGCATGCGACGGGTCAGGTCGGCGGCGGCCGCGCGGGACACCTCGAGGGTGATCCACCCGGTCCACTGGCCGTGCACGGCGACCGAGGCCCGCAGCCGGCCGGTCTGCTCCTCCTCCGGCGACGACGCGGGCGGGGCGTCCTGCAGCAGGAACGCGGTGAGCACCTCCTCGCCGAGGAGGTGGAGGTCGTCCGGCGTGACCGGCGACTCCTGGACGTTCGAGCTCATGCGACACCCCTTTGCGGGTTGAGGCCGAGGTAGTCGATCTTGTCGACGAACGCCTCGGCGGAGAACGGCTTGATCAGGTACTCGTGGGCGCCGGCGGCGAGTGCCCGCACGATCTGCCCCTGCTCGGCCTCGGTGGTCACCATCATCAGCGTGACGTCGCGCAGGCCGAGGTCCGCACGCACGGCGTGCACGAACTCCAGCCCGTTCATCACCGGCATGTTCCAGTCGACGGTCGCGAGCACCGGGAGGTCGCCGCGGTGCTCCTCGAGCACCTCGAGCGCCTCCTTGCCGTCGCCGGCCTGGAGCACGTCGAAGCCCAGGCTCTGGAGCTGGCGCGCGAGCATCATCCGCATCGTGCGGGAGTCGTCGATCACGAGGGCGTGCATGTCAGATCGCTTCCTGTCGGGTCGGTCGTACGAGGCCGGGCACGGTGCGCGGCGGGACCGGAGCGGGTGTCGCGGGGGGACGGGGACGGTTGAGGGTGAGCCGGCCGACGGGCTGTCGGTGCCAGGTGTCGTCGATGCCGAGCGTGGTCTCCGCGCCACCGAGGAAGAGGTAGCCGTCGGGCGACATCACCTGGCGCACCCGGCTGAGCACCGAGCGCTTGGTCGGCTGGTCGAAGTAGATGAGCACGTTGCGCAGGAAGACCAGGTCGAAGACCGGCATCGGCGGGAACGGGGCCGCCAGGTTCATCACCTGGGTCCGCACCATCGAGCGCAGCTGGTCGGAGACCTGCCACTGGGTGCCCTGGCGCTGGAAGTGCTTGACCATCAGCGGCGCGGGGAGCCCGCGGCCGATCTCGAGCTGGCTGTAGCTGCCGGCGCGGGTGCGGGCGACCATGCTGGGCGCGATGTCGGTGGCGAAGATCTCCACCTGCCAGCCGCGCGGCACCACGTGCTCGGCCAGCAGCATGGCGATCGTGTACGCCTCCTGCCCGCTCGAGCAGGCGGCCGACCAGACGCTGATCTTGCGCCGGGCGGCGTTGCGGGCGAGCAGGTCCGGCAGCACGTGGGAGGCCAGCACGTCGAAGGGCTCGCGGTCGCGGAACCACGACGTCTCGTTGGTGGTCAACGCCTCCACCACCGCCGCGCGACCGGGGTAGCCGGCGCCGGACTGCAGGTGGGTGACGTAGGCGTCCAGGTCCGCGAAGCCGGCGGCGCGGGCGAGCGGCTGCAGCCGGGCCTCGACGAGGTACTCCTTGCCGGACTCGAGCACGATCGCCGCCTCACGGCGGACCAGGTCGGCCACGAAGGTGAAGGAGCGGGGGGACAGGCTCATGCGAGGGCCGCCTCTCGGGGGGAGTAGGGGCCGCGGCGCCCGCGGCGCACGCGGTCGACGATGGCTGGACCGATCTGGTGCAGCGGCAGGACCTGCGCGGGGACGCCGGCCTCGACGACCGCCCGGGGCATCCCCCACACGACCGACGTGGCCTCGTCCTGCACGAGCGCGGAGCCGCCGGCCGCGACGACCGCAGCACACCCGCTGGCCCCGTCGGCGCCCATGCCGGTGAGCACGACGGCCAGCACGTGGCCGCCCCACGTCTCGACGACCGACCGGAACATCACGTCGACGGCCGGGCGGCAGTAGTGCTCCGGGGTGCCCTGGTCGAGGGCCGCCACGATGCCCGAGGGGAGGGCCCGCGTGCCGCGGAAGCGGAGGTGGTGGTCACCGGGCGCGACGAGCACGCCGCCGGCCACCACGGCGTCACCGGCACTGGCCTCGCTCACGTGGAGCGGGACCTTGCCGTTGAGCCGGTCGGCGAACTGTCGCGTGAAGACCGGGGGCATGTGCTGCACGACCACGACCGGGACACCGAGGTCGGCGGGCAGGGCGGCGAGCACCGCGGACAGGGCGTCGGGTCCTCCGGTGGAGGCCCCGATCGCCACCACGTCGACCTGGTTCGTGGTCGTCGCTGGCCGGCCACGCGGTGCGAGCGGCGCGACCGGGGCGGTCAGCAGGGGCCGCGGCGGGGCGGGCGGGGCGATGATCCGGCGGCACAGGCCGTGGATCTTCGGCACCAGCTGCTGGCGCACGGCCTCCATCGAGGCCATCACGCTGCCGACGTTGGCCGGCTTGGTGACGTAGTCGCTCGCGCCCAGCTCGAGGGCGTCCAGGGTCGCGGTGGCACCACGCTCGGTGAGGGTGGAGAACATCACGACCGGCAGCCGCGGGTGGAGCGGGCGCAGGTGCCGCAGGGTCTCGAGCCCGTCCATCACGGGCATCTCGATGTCGAGCGTGACCAGGTCCGGGTTCACCTGGGCGATCTTGGCCAGTGCCACGCGGCCGTTGGCGGCCGTGCCGACGACCTCGATCTGCGGGTCCGCGGCCAGTGCCTCGGCGACGAGCCGGCGCACGACGACGGAGTCGTCGACGACCAGCACCCGTACCTTTCGCGACATCGCGTCCTCCTCCTCGGTCCGTCGCTCAGTACTGGAACTGGCCGACGAGGGTGCGCATCTCGGCCGCCATCCGGGCCA
>CAZKZQ010000223.1:0-6604 GCA_964557235.1 uncultured Nocardioidaceae bacterium | reverse complement strand
GAGGCCGAGGAGCCCCAGGACGCCGACGACTCCTCGTCCGACGACGACGACGACGCTGACGACTCCGCGGAGGAGCGGGAGGCCGAGGAGGCCGAGGAGCCCGCCGAGAAGGAGGCCCCCAAGGCCGAGACCAAGAAGAGCAGCGGAGGCGGCGGCACCGAGGTGACGCTGCCCGCGCTCGGCGAGTCCGTCACCGAGGGCACGATCACCAAGTGGCTCAAGTCGGTGGGCGACGAGGTCGAGGTCGACGAGCCGCTGCTCGAGGTCTCCACCGACAAGGTCGACACCGAGATCCCCTCCCCCGTCGCCGGCACGCTGATGGAGATCAAGGCCGACGAGGACGAGACCGTCGAGGTCGGCGCCGTGCTCGCGGTGATCGGTGACGGCGACGCCTCCGGCGGCGGCGACAGCGGCTCCGACGAGTCCGACGAGTCCGACGCGGAGCCGGAGCCGGAGCCCGAGGACGACGCCGAGCCCGAGGCCGACGTGAAGGAGGAGGCCGAGGAGCAGTCCCAGCCCGCGGCCGACAAGGCGCCGGAGCCGACCAAGGAGCCCAAGCAGGAGTCCAAGCCCGAGCCGAAGCAGGAGAAGGAGCCCGAGCCCGAGGCGAAGGCGGACGAGCCCTCCGGGTCGTCGGCGTCCTCGGACAGCCGGGGCTACGTCACGCCGCTGGTGCGCAAGCTCGCCGCCGAGCACGACGTGGACCTCGCGAGCATCGAGGGCACCGGTGTCGGTGGCCGGATCCGCAAGCAGGACGTGCTCGACGCGGCCAAGGCCAAGCAGGCTGCGCCGGCGGCGTCCGCGAGCCAGGGCAAGGACCAGGGGGCGGGTGCTGCTCCGGCAGCGGCGTCGGCGCCGAGCGCCGAGCCCAGCCCGCTGCGGGGCAAGACCGAGCCGCTCTCGCGGCTGCGCAAGGTGATCGCCAAGCGCATGGTCGAGTCGCTGCAGGTCTCGGCCCAGCTGACCACGGTCGTGGAGGTCGACGTCACCTCGATCGCCCGGCTGCGCGACGCCCGCAAGGCCGAGTTCGCCGCGCGTGAGGGCGTGAAGCTGTCGTTCATGCCGTTCTTCGCCAAGGCGACGATCGACACCCTCAAGGCCCACCCCTCGCTCAACGCCACGATCGACACCGACAAGGGCGAGGTCACCTACTTCGACCACGAGAACGTCGCGATCGCGGTCGACACCGAGAAGGGCCTGCTCACCCCGGTGATCAAGAACGCCGGCGACCTCAACGTCGCCGGGCTGGCCCGCAAGATCGCCGACATCGCCGAGCGCACCCGCTCCAACAAGATCGGACCCGACGAGCTCAGCGGTGGCACCTTCACCCTGACCAACACCGGCAGCCGCGGCGCGCTGTTCGACACCCCGATCATCAACCAGCCGCAGGTCGCGATCCTCGGCACCGGCTCGGTGGTCAAGCGCGCGGTGGTGATCGACGACCCCAACCTCGGCGAGACGATCGCGGTGCGGCAGATGGTCTACCTCGCGCTGACCTACGACCACCGCCTGGTCGACGGCGCCGACGCCGCCCGGTTCCTCTCCGACCTCAAGGCCCGCCTGGAGTCCGGCAGCTTCGAGGTCTGAGCGACAGCACGACGGCGATCACCCGTGGGGGCGAGCACTCCCCCACGGGTGACTCCGTAGGCTGGGCACATGCGTTTCGTGCTCGCCGGCGCCTCCGGCTTCCTCGGTCGCGCGTGGGCGTCGTACCTCGCCGCGCACGACCACGACGTGGTGCGTCTGGTCCGCGGGGAGACCTCGCGTCCGGGTGAGGCCCGCTGGGACCCCTACTCCGGCGTGCTCGACCGCGGGCTGGTCGAGTCCGCCGACGTCGTCGCCAACCTGGCGGGTGCACCCCTGGCCCACTGGCCCTGGACCGACGCCTACAAGAAGACCTTCCTCGACAGCCGCGTCGTCACCACCCGCGTGCTCGCCGAGGCGATCGCCGCCAGCGACCGCAAGCCGGTGTTCGTCGCCCAGAACGGCATCGCGGGCTACGGCGACCGCGGCTCCGAGGTGATCACCGAGGACACCGCGTTCGACGGCGACACCTTCATCGCTGACGTCTCGCGGCGCTGGCAGGCCGCCGCCGACCCGGCGGTCGACGCCGGCGCACGCGTGGTCGTGCTGCGCACCGGTGTCGTGCTCGACCGCAGCGGCGGAGCGCTCAAGGCGATGCTGCCCGCCTTCAAGGCCGGGGTCGGCGGGCCGATCGGCAAGGGCACGCAGTACTTCGCCACGATCTCGCTGCAGGACTGGCTGCAGGCCGCCTCCGGGCTGGCCTACGACGAGCAGGCCTCCGGCGCCTACAACCTCGTCGGCCCCGACACGTCCACCAACGCGGAGTTCACCCGCGAGCTGGGCAAGGCCCTGCACCGGCCGACGTTCTTCCGCGTCCCGGCCACCCCGCTCAGGCTGGCCGGCGGCGTGGCGGGCGGGGAGCTCCTCTCCTCGGCCCGGGTCGAGCCACGACGCCTCCTGGACCAGGGCTACGCCTTCGCCCACAACGGCATCGCCGACCGGGTCACGGCGGCTCTCGAGGGCTTCCGGACGGGTCCCCCGTCGCGGCGCTGAGCCGCCAGCGGCCGCCCACCAGCCGCAGCACGAGCCGACGCCACGCCCAGCCGGTCGACGGGAGCAATCGCTCAGCTCCGTGGTGCCGCGCGACGGCGAGCACCAGCGACCGCTCGCGGACGACGACGAGCCGGGGCCGCGACACCAGCACCGCCACCTCCGCCGTGCGCGTGGTGAGGTCCAGCCCGACCCCGCGGGCGGCGTAGGCCCGCAGGACGGCGACGTCGCGACGTCCTGCTGGGCTGCCCGAGACGTGGAGCGCGCCCAGCGCGGCCACGTCGCCGGAGGCATAGGCACGGGCCCGGGCCGCGTGCCACCCCTCCACCAGGCGTACGGCGCGGAGGCCGGCCGGCTCGAGGGCCGACCCGGCCGCGGCGACCCGGGCGCCCGTGGGCGGACCCTGACCCGCCGCCCCGAGGGCCAGGAGCACCGCGACGACGGCGGCGACGAGCCACGGGACTTGCCTCAGCAGCAGCGGACGCGGACGGGTCATGACGGCATCCTCGGCGACGCCGGGGACAGGACGTCGGCGTTCTCCACAGGGTTAGGCTCGACCCGTGAGCCACACCTATCCGCGACCCGACGTCGTGACGATGGACTACCTGGAGGCGTGGGACCTCCAGCGGCGTCTGCACGAGGCGGTCGTGGACGGCGCGGAGGGCCAGGTGCTCCTGGTCGAGCACCCGCCGGTCTTCACCGCCGGCAAGCGCACCGAGCCGCACGAGCGGCCCTTCGACGGCACCCCGGTCATCGACGTCGACCGCGGCGGCAAGATCACCTTCCACGGGCCCGGTCAGCTGGTCGGCTACCCGATCGTGCGGCTCCCCCAGCACGTGTTCGTCGTCGACTACGTCCGCCGCCTCGAGGAGGCGCTGATCGCCGTGTGCGCGGACCTCGGAGTGACGACGGCCCGCGTCCCGGGGCGCAGCGGCGTCTGGCTGGCCGAGGACGAGCGCGGCCCGGAGCGCAAGGTCGCCGCGATCGGCATCCGGGTGAGCCGCGGCGTCACGATGCACGGCTTCGCGCTCAACTGCGACGTCGACCTCGGGTGGTACGACCGGTTCGTGCCGTGCGGCATCAGCGACGCGGGGGTCACCTCCCTGTCGGCCGAGCTCGGCCGCGACGTCACGGTCCACGAGGTCGCGCCCCTGCTGCGGCCGCACCTGGACCGCCTGCTCTCGTGGGCGCCGTACGACCGGACGCCCGACTACGCGCCGCGTCCCGAGCCGGGACGCCAGGTGCGTGTCCCCGTGGTCAATCCCCTGTCCTGACGCCCGTGTGCGAGAGGGTGGGGAGGTCCCCGCCCCGTCGTCCAGGAGTGTCGTGACCGCCTCGACCGGCTCCCCCGATCTCGCGATCGAGACCCGCGGCCTGCGCAAGGAGTTCCGCGGCCGCCGTGGCCGCCGCAGCGTGGCCGTCCAGGACCTCGACCTGCAGGTGCCCTTCGGCGGCGTCCACGGCTTCCTCGGTCCCAACGGCTCGGGCAAGACGACGACGATCCGCATGCTCCTCGGGCTGGCGCGGCCGAGCGCGGGCGAGATGACCCTCCTCGGCGAGAGCGTGCCCCGGGCCCTGCCGGGCGTGATCGGCCGGGTCGGCGCGGTCGTCGAGCAGCCGCGCTTCCTGCCGGGCTTCACCGGCGAGCGCAACCTCGACCTCCTCGCCCGGTCGGCCCGCCTGCCCTCCGACCGCGTCGGTGAGTCGCTGGAGCGGGTCGGCCTGGTGGGCCGCGAGAAGGACCGCTACAAGACCTACTCCCTCGGGATGAAGCAGCGCCTCGCGATCGCAGCGACCCTGCTCAAGAAGCCCGACCTGCTGATCCTCGACGAGCCCACCAACGGGCTCGACCCGGCCGGCATCCGTGACATCCGCGGCATGATCCGCGACCTGGGGCGCTCGGGGGTGACGGTGCTGCTCAGCTCCCACCTGCTCGCCGAGGTGCAGCAGGTGTGCGACTCGGTCTCGATCATCGGCGAGGGCAGGCTGCTCTCGTCCGGCCGCGTGGACGAGCTGGTGGGCCGCGAGGCCGGCCACGCCGTGCGCGTCGGTGTCGCCGACCCGGCAGCGGCGATCCCGCACCTCGAGGCAGCCGGCTGGCGCGTCGAGCGGTCGGGCGACGGCCTCCTCGTGGTCGGTGCCCTCGACCCGGCCGACATCAGCCGCACCCTCGGCGAGCAGGGCGTGTGGGTGCGCGAGCTCGCTCCCGAGCAGGCCGACCTGGAGAGCGTCTTCCTCCGCCTCACCGACGGCGACCGGTCCCACGGCGGGCAGGAGGAGGCCCGGTGAACCTCGTGTCGGTCGAGATCCGCCGCTTCTGGGGCCGCCGCGCCGTCGCGGTGGTGCTGCTGCTCACCACGCTGCTCGTCGGCCTGCTGGTCGGCTCGTCGATCTGGTCCACCCGTCCGCCGACGGCCGACGACCGCGCCGCCGCCCAGACCCAGATCGACCAGATGGGCGACTCCTGGGAGGAGGAGCGCGACCGCTGCCTCGACGCGCCCGAGGACTACTTCGGACCCGGGGGCCAGGCCTCCGACTGCGACCAGATCGAGCCACGGGTCGAGGACTTCCTTCCCCGCTCGACGCTCGACCTCGAGGACGAGCGGCGCTCACGCGGGCTCGGGATGATCCTCGTGCTGGTGGGGGCTGCCATCGTCCTGGCCTCGACCTTCAGCGGCGCCGACTGGAGCAGCGGCTCCCTGGGCACCCAGCTCGTCTTCGAGCCCCGGCGGCTGCGGGTGTGGGCCGCCAAGGCGGTCGCCGTCGTGGTGTCCAGCACCCTCGCCGCCGCGCTCCTGGCCGCCGCCTTCTGGGCCGTGCTCTACGCCGTCGCGCAGGCCCGCGGGATCGACGTGCCGAGCCAGGTGACCCAGGACGTCCTCGCCCAGACCGGCCGGGGTCTGGTCCTCGTCGCCGGCGCGGCCCTCGGCTCCCACGCGCTCACGATGCTGCTGCGCAGCACGGTCGGCACCCTCGGGCTGCTCTTCGGCTATGCCGTGGCCGGCGAGATCGTGGTCGCCTCGCTGCCCTTCGACAAGATGAGCCAGTGGTCGCTGGCCAACAACGTGCAGGCCTGGCTGACCAACGGCGTCGAGGTGTACGACGACAGCATCTGCTCGGTGGCCTCGCTCGGCTCCGAGGGCGGTTGCGTCCCGACCTACGTCCTGAGCGGCGCGCACGGGGCGGCGTACCTCGCGGTCCTGCTGGTCGTGGTGGTCCTGCTCTCGCCCCCGTCCTTCCGTCGGCGCGACGTCTCCTAGGCGGACGTACGATGGAGGCACGATGACTGCTTCCCCTGACTCCAAGTCCCCCACGACCGCCGCTCCCGACGGTCGTCGTCTCCTCCGCCTCGAGGCGCGCAACGCCGAGACGCCGATCGAGAAGAAGCCGGAGTGGATCAAGACCCGGGCGCGGATGGGCCCGGAGTACACCGAGCTCCGCGCGCTGGTGAAGTCCGAGGGCCTGCACACGGTGTGCCAGGAGGCGGGCTGCCCCAACATCTACGAGTGCTGGGAGGACCGCGAGGCCACCTTCCTCATCGGCGGTGACCAGTGCACCCGGCGCTGCGACTTCTGCCAGATCGACACCGGCAAGCCGCAGCCGCTCGACCGCGACGAGCCCCGCCGGGTCGCGGAGTCGGTGCAGAAGATGCAGCTCAAGTACGCCACGATCACCGGCGTCGCCCGCGACGACCTGCCCGACGGCGGCGCCTGGCTCTACGCCGAGACGGTCAAGCAGATCCACGAGCTCAACCCCGACACCGGGGTGGAGAACCTGATCCCCGACTTCAACGGCAAGCCCGACCTGCTGGCCGAGGTCTTCGAGTCCCGTCCCGAGGTGCTCGCGCACAACGTCGAGACCGTGCCGCGGATCTTCAAGCGCATCCGTCCCGCGTTCACCTACGAGCGCTCCCTCGACGTGATCACCCAGGCCCGGGCTTTCGGGCTGGTCACCAAGTCCAACCTGATCCTCGGCATGGGCGAGACCCGCGAGGAGGTCTCCCAGGCGCTGCGCGACCTGCACGACGCCG
>CAZKZQ010000222.1:0-6611 GCA_964557235.1 uncultured Nocardioidaceae bacterium | reverse complement strand
GGCAGCTCGACGTCGTCGGGCAGGACCGTGACCGCGCGACCGCGGGGCTGGGTCTGCTCGCGCGGCGCGTCGGCCGCGACGGGTGCGACCGGCACGACCCGTCCCGCCGTCGAGGCCGAGACGAGGTCGGTCAGCGTGCCGCGCTCGCCGTCCTGGATCTCGCGATAGCTGCCGGTGCGCGGCCACCACGCGAAGGCCAGGCCGGCCACGACGGCACCCACGAGCAGGACGAACAGCGCGCGCCGGACCGGGCTGTCCGCCGTACGCCGCCAGCCCGAGGTGAGCAGCCGGCGCACGAGCCGGACGAGGATCATCACGATCGCCAGGACGGGGAACGCGATCGCGACCAGCGAGAGCAGACCGGCGAGCAGGTCGACGACCTCCATGTCGCCGGCGGCCGTCCCCACCGCGTCGGCCTGGCGACCGAGCGAGGCCCACGCCGTCGCGGCGACGCGGGGGAGGGTGAGCACCATCGCGACGAGGCTGATCAGCAGCATCGGCACCGTGACGAGCACCCAGGTCGTCACGACCGCACGGGTCCACGGCTTGAGCTGGGCGACGCGGGCGTCCTTGCCCCAGCGCGGCGGCCACAGCGACAGCAGGATGGGCCCGATGCGGGAGTAGAGGTCCGGGACGCCGGTGAGGTCGGCGAGCACGTGATAGCCGTCGAACCGCACCAGCGGCATCAGCTGGCGCACCATCTGCAGGATCTGGGTGACCACGACCAGGAGCAGGGCGTCCCAGCCCGTCGCCCACCACGCGCCGGTGATGGCCACGGCGACGATCGCGTTGAAGTACAGCCCGCCCAGGTCGGTGCGCAGGCGCCCGACCCGGCCGAGGCGATAGCTGTCGGTGACGTCGGTGTAGAACGCCGGCCACATCAGGTAGATCCCGGCGCCCATCACCCCGGGCTGCGCCCCGCCCTTGCGCGCGGCGGCTGCGTGGCCGAACTCGTGGAACCCGGCCGACAGCACCGTGACCACGAAGACGAGCAGGAGCAGGAGCGGCCGGTCGAAGGCGTCCTTGGCCGACTTCGCCAGGCCCTGGTCGAAGAACAGCCACCACGTGAGGGCCGCGAAGCCCAGCATGAGCGGCACCCACACCAGCGTCGCGAAGAGCACGCGGAACGGGTCGGTGATGCGCCGCGTGCGCGCCGGGTCGGTCACCGCGACCTTGGCCCGCAGGCCGAGGAGCGGGTTGGACCGCTTGAGCTCGGGCTCGCTCCCGTCGGCTCGCGTGAGCAGGCCCAGCGGTCGCAGCTGGTCCTCGACGAGGGTGACCACGTTGGCTGCCGACACCGGCTTGCCGGTGCGTGCGGCGACGACGTCGGCGACCTCCTCCGGCGTACGACGACCGTCGACCGCCTCGAGCAGGGCATAGAGGAGCGGCGTGACCTGCAAGGTCTGGCCGTCCCCCCGGCGCACCAGCGCCGGGGGCGTGCGATAGCCCGATCCCTGCATCTCGCCGATGAGGGTGAGCCCGTCGGCGCGTTGCAGCACCTGGGCGTCGACGGTCACGGGTGTGGGCTACTGGGTGATGTCGGAGTCCTGAGCGGCGTTGGCCTCAGCCGTGCCGGTCAGGTCCTGCGTGATGATCGCGTCCTGCTGCGAGACCGCGATCGCGTCGGAGTCGACCGACCCGACGTTGGCCGCGACGGCCGCGTCGATCGGGGCCGCCACGTTGGCGTTGGCCGCGACGCCGCCGGCGATCGGCGCGGAGAGGTCCGCGTCGGCGTCGACGTTGACGTTGAGGTCGAGCAGGTTGCCGCTGAGCGCGTCGGTGGTGTTGATCGAGCCGGTGGCGCCCTCGACGGCACCGCCCACCCCGTCGACGACCCCGCCGACACCGTCGGTCGCGTCGCCCACGGTCCCGCCGACGCCGCCCACCGTGTCGCCCACGGTCCCGTCGACCGTGTCGCCCACGGTCCCGTCGACCGCGCCGTCGGCACCGTCGACCGCGTCGCCGACCGTGCCGGTCGCGTCGCCGACCGCACCGTCCACGAGGCCGTCGCCGGTGAGGTTGGTCGTCGCCGCGGGGGCGTCGGTGACGGGGAGGTCGGAGGCGGCGGCCTCGGTGGCCGGAGCGGCAGCGGCACCGGCGGCACCGGCGGCTCCGTCGTCGATGACGTCGTTGCCCTGGTCGATGCCGGAGGTCTGGTCGGCCGTCGCGGTGGCGTCCGCGTCGAGGCCCTGGTCGATGATCACGCCCTGGTCCGACAGCGCCTGCGCGGTCGACCCGGCGGAGAGGATGTTGCCGCTGACCGCGGCGTCGATCGGCGCGGCGATGTTGGCGTTGGCCGCCACGGCCAGGTCGATCGGAGCGGCCGCGTCGATCGCGAGGTCGACGTCCAGGTCGAGGTCGAGGATCGAGACGACCTCCTTGTCCGGGAGGGCGGACACGCTCTCCGCGGCCAGCTCCTCGGCGCTCAGGCCCTGCTCGCTCTTGTCGACGGTCATGCTGTCTCCCCCGGGACGGCCGCGGGTGCGCGGCGGGTGGTCTGGTCGACGTAGGTATGCCCCGGCCCCGACGGGGCTGAACCACCCCGGAGGGTGGAATCGGACACTCGGCGGCAGAACTAGAACCTGTTACAGTTCTGCGGTGCTTCCGACCGTCTTCGAGCCCGCGCCACTCGGGCCGCTGACGCTGCGCAACCGGCTGGTCAAGTCCGCGACGTTCGAGGGCCGCACCCCCGACGCCCTGGTCACCGACGAGCTGGTCGAGTTCCACCGCCGCATCGCGGCGGGCGGCATCGGCATGACGACCGTCGCCTACGTCGCCGTCGCCCCCGAGGGCCGCACCCACCGCGAGCAGATCTGGCTGCGCGACGAGGCGCTGCCCGGGCTCGCCCGGCTGACCGAGACCGTCCACGCCGAGGGCGCGCTCGTCGCCGCGCAGGTCGGCCACGCCGGCCCGGTCGCCAACGGCCGCTCCAACGGCGTCCACGCGATCGCCCCGACCGCGATGCCCAACCCGATGAGCATGCAGCTGGTCCGCAAGGCACGCGAGAGCGACCTCGACCGCGTGCTGCGCGACTACGTCCGCGGGGCCCGGCTCGCGGTCCGCGCGGGGTTCGACGCCCTCGAGCTGCACCTCGGCCACGGCTACCTCCTCTCCTCCTTCCTCAGCCCGATGAGCAACCGCCGCAAGGACCGCTACGGCGGCAGCCTCGCCAACCGCGCCTCCTACCCCCGCCGCGTGGTGCGCGCGGTCAAGGAGGAGGTCGGCGACGAGGTCGCGGTCTACGCCAAGCTCGGCATGACCGACGGCGTGCGCGGCGGCTTGCAGGTCGAGGAGTCGCTCGACGTCGCCTCGTGGCTGGAGGAGGACGGCTGCCTCGACGCGATCGAGCTGTCCGCGGGGTCGAGCCTGCTCAACCCGATGTACCTCTTCCACGGACCCGTGCCCCTGCAGGAGTTCGCCGACGCGATGCCCCAGCCGCTGCGCTGGGGGATGAAGCGGTTCGGCAAGGGCTTCCTCAAGGAGTACGACTACCGCCCGGCGTTCCTCCTCGACGACGCCAAGCGCTTCCGCGAGCGGCTCGACCTGCCGCTGATCGCGCTCGGCGGGCTCGACACCGCCGACGCCATGCTCGAGGCGCGCGAGGCCGGGTTCGAGTTCATCGCCCTCGGCCGGTCCCTCGTGCGTCAGCCCGACCTCCCCAACCGGCTCGAGTCGGGCCGTGCGACCCGGTCGAGCTGCATCCACTGCAACCGCTGCATGCCGAGCATCTACTCCGGCACGCGCTGCCTGCTCGACCAGCCCGAACCCCTCCAGATCGGATCCCGTCCATGACCATCCTCGACCGCTTCCGCCTCGACGGCCGCGTCGCCGTCGTCACCGGCGCCGGCCGCGGCATCGGCGCCGGCTGTGCCGTCGCGCTCGCCGAGGCCGGGGCCGACGTGCTCCTGTCCTCGCGGACCGAGTCCCAGCTGACCGCCGTCGCCGAGCGCATCGAGTCGCTCGGCCGCCGGGCGGTCGTCGTGCCCGCCGACCTCAGCGACCTCGACGCGGTCGCCGCGCTCGCGTCCCGTGCGTACGACGAGCTGGGGCGGCTCGACGTCGTGGTCAACAACGTCGGCGGCACGATCCCCAACGCCTTCCTCGACACGACGCCGGACTACCTCGAGGAGGCGTTCCGGTGGAACGTCTCGACGGCCCACGCGCTCACCCGCGCCGCGGTCCCGCTCATGCTCCGTGACGTCGAGGAGACCGGGGTCGGGCCGGCCCGGGCCGGCAGCGTCGTCAACATCTCCTCGGTCATGGGGCGGGTGGCCGGACGTGGCTACCTCGCCTACGGCACGGCCAAGGCCGCGCTGAGCCACTGGACCCGCCTGGCCGCGCGCGACCTCGACCCCCACATCACGGTCAACGCGATCGCGGTCGGGTCGGTGATGACCTCGGCGCTGGAGTTCGTGGCCTCGCACGAGGAGACCAAGCACGGCATGGAGGAGGTCACCCCGCTGCGCCGCATCGGCGAGGTCGAGGACATCGCCGCGACCGCGCTGTGGCTGTCCAGCCGGGCCGGCGGCTACGTCACCGGCAAGGTCGTCGAGGTCGACGGCGGGCTGGACCGCCCGAACCTCGACCTCGGGCTCCCGGACCTCCTACCCTCACCGGAATGAGCGTCCCCGCAGTCGAGCGGGCCCTGCCCGTCGACCGCTTCGAGCACCCCCACTCGCGGCTGTCCCGCCACGTCAGGCAACGACCGGTCCGGCGGCCCCTCGACCTCGTCTCGATGCTCGGGGCCTCGGTGGTCGTCTCCAACATCATCATGCAGCTGGCGAACCCCAAGGTCGGCTGGGGCGTGCACGAGAGCCGGGTCGACTCCGGCAGCGCGTTCGTCCACCCGGTCAAGCGTGCGCGCACCACCGGCACGTTCCTCGCGGTCGCGCTCATGGGCGACGAGCGCGACGTCGAGCTCGTCCGCGCCGAGGTCGCCCGCATCCACGACGAGGTGGTCTCCACCCCGAGCAGCCCGGTCCGCTACTCCGCCAACGACGCGCGGCTCCAGCTGTGGGTCGCGGTGTGCCTGCTCAAGTTCTTCCTCGACCAGTACGAGCTGCTCTACGGCCCCCTGTCGCCCGCCGACAAGGAGATGGTCGTCGCGCAGTGCCACGGACTGGGCACCACCCTCAACGTGCCCGCCGAGCTGTGGCCGTCGTCGTACGCCGAGGTGGTGGCCTACTGGGACGGCGAGCTGCCGACGCTGTCGATCGACCCGGCCGTCCGCGACAAGCTGCTCACACTGGCCGACCTGTCGTTCCTCATCGGCCCGATGGGTCCCGTCGGGTGGCTGCTTCACAAGACGCTCGGCCGCTCGGCCAGCCACCTGTTCCGCGCGGGGCTGCCGGCCGAGTTCCGCGCCCTCATGGGCTGGTCGTGGAGCGAGCGCGACGACCGGTGGTACTCCCGCGTCATCCGCGTGACCCGCGTCCTCGACCGTGCCTTCCACCCGGTGGTCCGATCGATCTACCGCCTCTACCTCGCCGACCTGCGGATCCGCCGCAGGCTCGGACTCCGCGTCTTCTAGGAGCTCACGTGACAACACAGACACGAGTCGTCGAGTGGTCCACCGGCACGGTCGGCCGCCACGCGATCGCCGGCATCCTCGCCCGTCCCGACCTCGAGCTGGTCGGCGTCTGGGTCTCCAGCGAGGAGAAGCACGGCAAGGACGTCGGCGAGCTGTGCGGCGGCGAGCCGATGGGCCTGACCGCGACGATGCACAAGGAGGAGCTCATCGCGCTCAAGCCCGACTGCGTCGTGCACACCGCGATGACCGACGCCGACCCGTTCGCAGCGCTGACGTTGTTCGAGGAGCTGCTCGAGGCCGGCATCAACGTCGTGTCCAGCGGCCCGGTGTTCCTCCAGTGGCCGCACGGGGTGATCCCCGACGACATGGTCAAGAGCCTGCAGGCGGCGGGCGAGCGCGGTGGTGCCTCGCTGCACGTCAACGGCATCGACCCGGGCTTCGCCAACGACGTGCTGCCGCTGGTGATGACCTCGCTGTCGCAGCGCGTCGACCAGGTGCGGTGCTACGAGATCGCCGACTACTCGACGTACTACCAGCCGTTCGTCAACCAGACGCTCTACGGCTTCGGCAAGCCGATGGACGAGGTCCCTCCGCTGTTCTCCGGCGGCATCCTGTCGATGGCGTGGGGCTCGGTCGTCCGCATCATCGCCGCGGGTCTCGACCTCACCCTCGACGAGCCGTTGGAGGAGCGGGTGGAGTTCGCCGAGGCCGAGCGGGCCTACGAGACCGTCAGCGGCGACATCCCGGCCGGCACCCGTTGTGCGGTGCGGTTCCACGTGATCGGCAAGGTCGACGGCGTCGAGCGGGTCGTGCTCGAGCACGTCACGCGCACGCACCCCGACCAGCGCCCCGACTGGCCGCAGCCCGCGACCGGCGACGGCTGCTACCGCGTCGAGATCACCGGCGAGCCGATGATGACCGTCGACTTCGCCCACCACGGCGAGCACGGCGACCACAACGTCTCGGGGATGATCGTCACCGCGATGCGGCTGGTCAACGCCGTCGAGGCGGTCGTCGACGCCCAGCCCGGCCTGGTCACCGCGCTGGACCTGCCGCTGGTCACCGGCCGCGGTCTCGTGCC
>CAZKZQ010000221.1:0-6626 GCA_964557235.1 uncultured Nocardioidaceae bacterium | reverse complement strand
CGATGAGCACGACCGACCCCAACAAGGACAGCGAGCTCCTCGCGAAGCTGGGCTACAAGCAGGAGCTGGACCGCAGCTGGTCCGGGTTCTCCAACTTCGCGATCTCGTTCTCGATCATCTCGATCCTGGCCGGTTGCTTCACGACCTTCTACCAGGGCTGGAACAACGGCGGCCCGGTCGCGATCTCGTGGGGCTGGCCGATCATCTCGACCTTCATCCTGATCATCGGCTTCACGATGAGCGAGCTGGTCTCGGCCTACCCCACCTCGGGCGGCATCTACTGGTGGGCGGCCAAGATGGGCGGGCCCGCGGCCGGCTTCTTCACCGGCTGGCTCAACCTGATCGGCCTGCTCGCGGTCACCGCGTCCGTCGCCTACGGCGCCGCCACGTTCCTGGACCTGACGATCAGCACGGTCAGCGACAGCTGGGCCGACGGCTACTCCCTGACCCGGGTGTTCATCCTCTTCGTGGTGATCCTGCTGATCGGGGCCGCGCTCAACATCTTCCGCAGCCACCTGCTGGCGGTCGTCAACAACATCTCGGTGTGGTGGCACGTGGCCGGCGCCGCGATCGTGATCCTCGTGCTCGTCTTCGTGCCGGACACCCACCAGAGCGCGAGCTTCGTGTTCACCGAGCGGATCAACAACTCCGGGTTCAGCAGCGACACCTACTGGTTCCTCGTGCTGCCGCTGGGCTTCCTGCTGACGCAGTACACGATCACCGGCTTCGACGCCTCCGCGCACCTGTCGGAGGAGACCCACGGCGCGGCGATGCACGCCGCGAAGGGCATCTGGCGCTCGATCTTCTACTCCGCGCTCGGTGGCTACGTCCTGCTCCTGGCCTTCGTCTTCGCGGTCCAGGACGCCGACGAGGTCACCGCCGCCGGTGGCGGCATCGACGTGATCTTCAGCCAGGCGCTGCCCGAGGGGTGGCACTTCCTGGTGCTGCTCATCTCGACGGCCGGCCAGCTGTTCTGCGCCACGGCCTGCCTGACCAGCGCGTCGCGGATGACCTTCGCGTTCAGCCGCGACGGCGCGATCCCGGGCTCGGCCTGGCTCGCCAAGGTCAACCCGACCACCAGGATCCCGGCCAACGCGGTGATGTTCGTGACCGGGATCGGCATCCTCATCACGCTGCCCGCTCTGAAGAGCATCGGCGGCGTCCCGGTGGCGTTCCTCGCTGTCGTGTCGGTCGCGGTGATCGGGCTCTACCTCGCCTTCGCGATCCCGATCTTCCTGCGCTGGCGCATGGGCGACGCCTTCGAGCCCGGCGAGTGGACCCTCGGGTCGAAGTACAAGTGGATGAACCCCATCGCTGTGATCGAGATCGCCATCATCTCGGTCTACTTCGTCCTCCCGTTCACACCGTCCGGCGTGCCCGGCAACGAGGACTTCGCCTGGTCGAGCGTGAACTACGCGCCGATCCTCACGTTCGGGACGCTCATCGTGCTCGCGATCTGGTGGCAGGTCTCGGCCAAGAACTGGTTCCACGGCCCCAAGACCAACATCGAGGACGAGGGTCTGGCCGAAGAGTTCCGCTGATGCCCGCCGTGCCTGCTCCGCAGCGCGCCCTCGGGCACGCGGTGCTCCGCCCCGTGCGGACGCACCACGCGTTCGAGGGCTGCGTGGAGCAGCTGGCGACGGCGATCCGGCTCGGGGCCTACCCGACCGGGTCGGCGCTGCCGGCCGAGCGCGACCTCGCCGATCGGATGGCCGTCTCGCGGGCGACGCTCCGCGAGGCCATCGCCGCGCTGCGGCAGGCCGGGATGGTGGAGACCACGCGGGGCCGCGGTGGCGGCACCCGGGTCGTCTACCGCCCGCCGGCTCCCTCGCGCGGCGAGCGCGCCCGGCTGACCGGCCGTCGCGAGGAGCTGCTCGACTCCCTGGTGATGCGGCGGGTCGTGGAGCCGGGGGCCTGCTGGGCCGCGGCCTCACGCGAGCTGCCGGCGTCGGAGCGGATGCTGCTCACCTCGGCGCTGATCGAGGTCGAGCAGGCCCGCGACCCGGCGAAGCACCGTCAGGCCGACTCGCGCCTGCACCTCGCGCTCGCCACCGCGTCGGGCTCGCGGCTGCTGCTCGACGCGGTCACCGCCGCCCAGTCGATGCTGCACGACATGCTCCAGGCGATCCCGGTGCTCGAGGCCAACATCGCCCACTCCGACACCCAGCACCGCGCGATCGTGCAGTCCGTGCTCGAGCGTGACCCGGCCAAGGCCCGCCGGGTGATGGAGCGCCACTGCGACGACACCGCCGCGCTCCTGCGCGGCCTCCTCGACTGACCCCGCACCACTCCCGACGGAAGGACCCCGCATGGCCCCGCCGCACGACGTCGACCAGCCCCCGCTCCGCAACGACCGGCACCTCGGCGTGGACGACCTGCGCCAGCGGATCGAGCGCGGCGAGATCGACACGGTCGTGGTCGCGTTCACCGACATGCAGGGCCGGCTGCAGGGCAAGCGCCTGCACGGGCACTACTTCCTCGACCACGTGCTCGGCCACGGCACCGAGGGCTGCAACTACCTCCTCGGCGTCGACGTCGACATGAACACCGTCGACGGCTACGCGATCACCTCGTGGGAGCGCGGCTACGGCGACATGGACTTCGAGCTCGACCTCTCCACGATCCGCCTGCTGCCGCACCTGCCGGGACAGGCGATGGTCCAGTGCGACCTGACCTGGCCGGCGTCCTCCAGCGGCGGCACGCACGAGCCGGTGGTGCAGTCGCCGCGGGCGATCCTGCGTCGTCAGGTCGACCGGGCCGCAGAGCTGGGCTTCGTCGCCCTCGCCGGCACCGAGCTGGAGTTCGTCGCCTACGAGGACTCCTACGAGGCCGCCCACGACCGCGGCTACCGCGACCTCACGCCGGTCAACCAGTACAACGTCGACTACTCGATCCTCGGCACCACGCGCGTGGAGGGACTGCTCCGCGAGATCCGCAACGCGACGTACGCCGCGGGGATGAACGTCGAGGGCGCCAAGGGCGAGTGCAACTTCGGCCAGCACGAGATCGGCTTCCTGTACGACGACGTGGTCGTCACCGCGGACAACCACGCGGTCTACAAGACGATGGCCAAGGAGATCGCGGCCCAGCAGGGCAGGTCGATCACGTTCATGGCCAAGGTGAACGAGCGCGAGGGCAACTCCTGCCACATCCACCTGTCGCTGCGCGGCGAGGACGGGTCGCTGGTGTTCTGGGACGACGAGGGCGACACGCGCAGCACGGTCTACGACCAGTTCATCGCCGGCGTGCTGGCGACGATGAGCGACTTCACGCTGCTCTACGCGCCCAACATCAACTCCTACAAGCGGTTCGCCGACGGCTCGTTCGCGCCGACCGCGATCGCCTGGGGCGAGGACAACCGCACCTGCGCCGTCCGCCTGGTCGGCCGCGGACCCGCTGCCCGGCTGGAGAACCGCGTGCCCGGCGGCGACGTCAACCCCTACCTCGCGCTCGCCGCGATGCTCGCCGGCGGCCTGCACGGCATCGAGCAGGGGCTGGAGCTGGAGCCCCCGCTGGAGGGCAACGCCTACACGTCGGGGCGCCCGACGGTGCCTCGTACACTGCGCGAGGCGCGTGAGGTCTTCACCGCCTCCGAGGTCGCCCGCGCGACCCTCGGCGACGAGGTCGTCGACCACTACACGACCATGGCCGACGTCGAGCTCGCCGCCTACCAGGCCGCAGTCACCGACTGGGAGTTCCGCCGCGGCTTCGAACGCCTCTGACATTGCGCTGGTTGAGGTGCGAGGGCGAAGCCCGAGCCTCGAAACCTCGTGAGAAGAAAGGAAGACGTGACCCATACAGTCATCAACCCGGCGACAGGACAGCACGTCGCCGACGTGCCGTCCGCGACCGTCGAGGAGACCGACGCCGCGATCGCCCGAGCGAAGGTGGCGTTCCCCGGCTGGCGCGACACCGCGCCCGGCGACAAGGCGCGGATCCTGCGCCGGTTCGCCGCGGTGATCGACGAGCACCTCGACGAGCTCGCCGACCTCGAGGTCCGCAACGCCGGCCACACGGTGGGCAACGCGCGCTGGGAGGCGGGCAACGTCCGCGACGTCGTCAACTACTACTCCGCTGCGCCCGAGCGGCTCTTCGGCCGCCAGATCCCGGTCGCGGGCGGCATCGACGTCACCTTCCACGAGCCGCTCGGCGTCGTCGGCGTGATCGTGCCCTGGAACTTCCCGATGCCCATCGCCGGCTGGGGCTTCGCGCCCGCGATCGCCGCGGGCAACACCGTCGTGCTCAAGCCGGCCGAGCTGACCCCGCTCACCGCGATCCGGCTGGGCGAGCTCGCGCTCGAGGCGGGGCTGCCCGAGGGCGTCCTCACGATCGTGCCGGGCAAGGGCTCGGTCGTCGGCGAGCGTTTCGTCACCCACCCCGACGTCCGCAAGATCTGCTTCACCGGCTCGACCGGCGTCGGCAAGCGGATCATGGCGGGCTGTGCCGACCAGGTGAAGCGGCTGACGCTCGAGCTCGGCGGCAAGTCGGCCAACATCGTGTTCGCCGACGCCGACGTGGCCGCCGCGGCCGCCGCGGCGCCGTACGCCGTCTTCGACAACGCGGGCCAGGACTGCTGCGCGCGGTCGCGGATCCTCGTCCAGCGCTCGGCGTACGACGAGTTCCTCACGCACCTGCAGACCGCGGTCGAGGGACTGCGCGTCGACGACCCGAGCGACCCCGCGACCGAGATGGGGCCGCTGATCTCGGCCGGCCAGCGCGAGACGGTGCAGGGCTTCCTCGACGGCGTCGACGTGGCGTTCACCGGCTCCGCACCCTCGGGAGGCGAGTGGGACGGCGGCTTCTGGATGCCGCCGACCGTCGTGCTCAACGAGGACCCGTCGGCGCGGATCTGGCGCGAGGAGGTCTTCGGCCCGGTCGTCGCGGTCATGCCCTTCGACGACGAGGCTGACGCCGTCCGGCTGGCCAACGACACCGAGTTCGGGCTGTCCGGCTCGATCTACACCTCCGACCTGGGCCGGGCGCTGCGGGTCTCGCGCGCGGTCGAGGCCGGCAACCTCAGCGTGAACTCGCACTCCTCGGTGCGCTACTGGACGCCGTTCGGCGGCTTCAAGCAGAGCGGGCTGGGGCGTGAGCTCGGACCGGACGCGCCCAACGCGTTCACCGAGGAGAAGAACGTCTTCTTCGCTCACTGAGTCTTTGTAGGAACGACAAGAAAGCAGGCATCATGGGCAGGCTCGACGCCAAGGTCGCGGTGGTGACCGGCGGGTGCTCCGGGATCGGACTCGCCACGGTGAAGCGCTTCCTCGAGGAGGGAGCCCAGGTCGTCGTCGGCGACCTCGACGACGCCAAGGGCGAGGCGCTCGCCGAGGAGGCGGGCATCACCTACGTCCATGTCGACGTCACCGACAAGGACCAGGTCGACGCGCTCTTCGCGACCGCGCACTCGACCTACGGCCGCATCGACATCGCGTTCAACAACGCCGGCATCTCGCCGCCGCAGGACGACTCGATCCTCGACACCGACCTCGAGGCGTGGAGGCTCGTGCAGGACGTCAACCTGACCAGCGTCTACCTCTGCTGCAAGGCGGTCCTGCCCTACATGCTCGAGCAGGGGAGCGGGTCGATCATCAACACCGCCTCGTTCGTGGCCGTGATGGGTGCGGCGACGTCGCAGATCTCCTACTCCGCGTCCAAGGGCGGCGTGCTCTCGATGACGCGGGAGCTGGGCGTGCAGTTCGCCCGCCAGGGCGTGCGCGTCAACGCGCTGTGCCCGGGCCCGGTGAACACGCCGCTGCTCAAGGAGCTGTTCGCCTCCGACGAGGAGCGGGCCGCGCGGCGACTGGTGCACGTGCCGATGGGGCGCTTCGGCGAGCCGGAGGAGATGGCCAACGCCGTGCTGTTCCTGGCCAGCGACGAGTCCTCCTTCATGACGGCCTCGACGTTCCTCGTGGACGGCGGGATCTCGGGCGCCTACGTCACGCCGCTGTGACTCCCCTGATCGGTCTCACCGCCTACCGCGAGAAGGCCACGTGGGGGGTCTGGAAGGACGTCTCCGCCGACCTCCTCCCGGAGGTCTATGCCCGCGCGGTCGAGGCGGTCGGGGGCGTCCCGGTGCTGCTGCCCCCGACGACCCACCCGTCGATCGAGCAGGCCGCCTCCGTCGTCGTGTCGCGGCTGGACGGCCTGGTGATCTCGGGAGGGGCCGACGTCTCGCCTCACCGCTACGCCGAGGCGCCGCACCCGCGCACCACGAATTGGCGCGAGGAGCGCGACTCCTGGGAGATCGCGCTCCTCGACGCCGCCGACGCCCGTGGGCTCCCGGTCCTCGGGGTCTGCCGCGGGATGCAGGTGATGGCCGTCCGCGCCGGCGGCACCCTCGAGCAGCACCTGCCCGACGAGGTCGGCCACGAGGACCACGGCCCGTCGCCCGGCGTCTTCGGCGAGGTCGGCGTGCGGTTCGCGTCCGGGACCCGCCTCGCGGGCCTCGTGGGCGAGCGGGGCGAGCGGCTCGGCGTCCGCTGCCACCACCACCAGGCGGTGCGGTCGCACCCGGGGTTCACCCCCGTCGCCTGGGCTGACGACGGCACGCTCGAGGCGATGGAGGTCCCCGGCGACCGGTTCTGCGTCGCGGTCCAGTGGCACCCCGAGATGCTCGCCGACATCGG
>CAZKZQ010000220.1:3347-6652 GCA_964557235.1 uncultured Nocardioidaceae bacterium | reverse complement strand
GTCAGCGTGTGCTCGTAGACGTCCTTGTGGCGGTGGTGCTCGTCGCGCTCGAGCACGAGGGCGGGCAGCTCGGGCAGCACGCGCTCGGCGAGCCCCGTCTCGACCAGCAGCCGCAGTCCGCGGCGCGGCTCGGGCGCGCAGACCAGCTTGACCAGCTCGTCGCGCACGCGCTCGGCGGAGACGATGTCGATCCGGTCGGCCATCGCGGTCATCGCCTCGACCACGTCGGGCGCCACCTCGAAGCCCAGCTGGGCGGCGAACCTGGCGGCCCGCATCATGCGCAGCGGGTCGTCGGAGAACGACATCTCCGCCGGCCCGGGGGTGCGGAGCTCGCGGTGGGCGAGGTCGACCAGGCCGCCGTACGGGTCGACGAACTCCGCGGCCGGGAGGGTGAGCGCCATCGCGTTGACGCTGAAGTCGCGGCGCCGCAGGTCGCCCACGAGCGAGTCGCCGAACGCGACCGACGGCTTGCGGGAGTCCGCGGCGTACTCGTCGGCGCGGTACGTCGTGACCTCGATCGTCCACGGGCCCTTGCGGCAGCCGATGGTGCCGAAGGCCCGGCCCATGTCCCAGGTGGTGCCGGCCCAGCGCTTGAGCAGCCGCTCGGTGACGTCGGGGTGCGCCGAGGTGGTGAGGTCGAGGTCCTCCTGCAGCCGGCCGAGCATCATGTCGCGGACGGGCCCGCCGACCAGGGCGATCTGCTCGCCCGCCTCGGCGAAGAGGCGCCCGAGGGGCTCGACGACGTCGGCGAGACGGTCCAGCTCCGCGCGGACGCGCTCCTGGATCTCGACGACGGTGGGTGGGCTGTCAGGCACCCCCGAACTCTAGGAGTTGCCCGCGCCTGCCGCGGGGCCGGGAGGGGATCGGCCCTACTAGCCTGGGCCGGTGACCCGGCCGCGACTCCCTCTGCTGCTCGCAGCGGGCGTCCTGGCCCCGTCCACGCTCACCCTGGCGCTCGCGGGCGCCGTCCAGGCCGCCCCGACGCCGACCGACCCGCCGAGCCCGGGCGCGACCTCGTCGAGCTCCCCGGGTCCGCAGACCCCGCCGGAGTCCTCGAGCGCGGACCCGACCGCCACGCCGGCCGACCCGGGCGGCGAGCCGGCGCGGGAGACCAGCGCGCCGCTGGAGGTGCGGCTGGAGGGCATCCGGCCCGCCGTCGTGCCACGCCGCGGCCCGTTGCGCGTGACCGGCACGGTCACCAACCGCAGCGACTCGACCTGGACCGACCTGCAGACCTACCTCGCGGTGTCGCCGGACCCGATCAGCTCCCCCGAGGAGCTGGCCGAGGCCCAGGCCGAGCCGCCCGGCGAGGAGTCCGACTTCGAGCGGCTGGTCGAGCCGCGGCTGTTCGCCGACCTGCCCGACCTCGAGCCCGGTGAGTCGGCCGGGTTCCGGCTGGTCGTCCCGCGCGACCGGCTGGGCATCGGCGAGGACAGCGGCGTCTATCGCATCGGCGTCCACGCCCTCGGCACCGAGGAGGGCGTCGGCCGGCTCGACGGCGCCGACGGCCGCGCCCGGACCTTCCTGGCCCAGCTGCCCGAGCGGCTGCCCGCCTCGGTGCGACCGACCCGCCTCGCCCTGGTGATGCAGCTGCGCAACCACGTCGTCCGCTCCTCGACCGGCGAGCTGGAGTTCCTGCGCGGCTGGCAGGGCACCCTCGCCCCCGACGGACGCCTGGGACGCCTGCTGGGCCTGAGCGGCACGACCGCCGGCTTCCCCCTGACCTGGCTGCTCGACCCCGCGGTCGTCGAGGCCGCCGGCACCGTCGCCGAGGGCAACCCGCGCACGGACCTGGGCGGTCGTGCGTACGACGCCGTGGACGACGTGACCGGCGGGGGCACCACCGGCGACCCGGGCACGGGGTCGAGCGAGAGCCCCGACCCGTCGCAGACCCCCGACGGGGACGGCTCCGGGGAGGACGACGGGAAGGACAGCGGGGACGACGGCGGGACCGACTCCGCGTCCGAGGCCGAGCAGGACGCCACCGCATGGCTGGACGAGCTGCGGGCCCAGGCCCCCGCGCACCCGGTGTTCTCCCTGCCCTACGCCGACCTCGACGTCGCCGCGACCGCCCGCGCCGAGGACACCACGACGATGGAGCGGGCCGTCCGCGTCGGCCTCGACACCCTGGCGACGTACGACGTCTCCTCGCGCGCGCTGGTCGCCCCGCTCAACGGGGCGCTCAAGGGGTGGATGATCGACCGGCTGCCGACCGGTGTGCCGGTGGTGCTCAGCGACGACGCGCTGCCGGGGCTCGAGCGGGTGCTCTACCGCCGCGGCGAGCGCCCCATCGTGCTGTTCTCGCCGGGCACGCTGCGCCCCGACAGCGACGCGGCCGCCCGCGCAGGGCTCGACGAGACCGACGCCACCGCCCTCGGCATGCGCCAGCGCCTGCTGGCCGTCACGGCGGTCAGGTCGCTCGCCGGCGACGACCGTCCCCTGGTCGCGATGCTCCCCCCGAGCTGGGACCCGGGCGAGGACTGGCAGGCCAGCGCGTTCTTCGCCGGTCTCGACGCCCCCTGGATCGAGGCCACCGGGCTCGGCGACCTCACGACGGTCGGGCCGCGCACGCCGGAGCCCGCCGACACCGACTTCCGCTACTCGCCCACCCAGCGCCGGGCCGAGGTGCCCGTGGCGCTGGTCGGTCACTCCCGCGACGCCACCCACGCCGGCGAGCTGCTCGACGACACCCTCGTCGACGACGACACCAGCGGCCCCCGGCTCGGCCGCCAGGCCCTGCTCGCGCCGTCGTTCTACTCGCGCCGCCACCCGGGCCCGGCCGACCTGCGGCTGAGCGGCATCGAGGACCGGGTCGACGCCTGGCTCCGCAAGATCCGGATCTCCGCCCCGCCGTTCGTCATCTCCTCCAGCGAGGAGGGCAGCTTCCTCGTGCCGGTGATCAACGGTCTCGACCAGCGCGTGCGCGTCGCGCTCCGTGCGCAGGTCTCCGGCACCGGCCTCGAGGTGACCGCGCCCGGCGCCGCCGAGCTGCCCGCGGGCACGCGGCGGCCGTTCAAGATGGAGATCCGCTCGACCTCGATCGGCGTGCACTCGGTCGACCTCGACCTGGTCACCGGCAGCGGCGAGCGGCTCTACGCCGGGCCCGAGGTGCCGGTGCGCTCCAGCCGGGTCGGGCTCGTGGTGTGGGTGGTCATGGGCGTGGCCGCCGCGGTGTTCTTCGCCGCGATCGTGGTCCGGATCGTGCGGCGCATCCGCCGGCGTCGTCGTACGCCTGGGCCGGTGCTGAGGAGGCAGACGTGAGCGACGAGCGCCCCACCGAGGCGACCCCCGAGGCGACCTCGGAG
>CAZKZQ010000220.1:0-3247 GCA_964557235.1 uncultured Nocardioidaceae bacterium | reverse complement strand
GCAGACCGAGCCGACCACCGAGCCGTCGGTCCTCGGGTCCAGCGCGGTGATGGCCGCGGGCACCGTCGTGTCGCGGTTCAGCGGCTTCCTGCGCTCGACGCTGCTCGCCGCGGCGCTGGGCACCCAGCTGCACGCCGACGTGTTCAACATCGCGAACACGGTCCCCAACATGCTCTACATCCTGCTCGCGGGCGGGGTCTTCAACGCCGTGCTCGTGCCCCAGCTGGTGCGCGCGATGCAGCACGACGAGGACGGCGGAGCGGCCTACACCGACCGGATCATCACCCTCGCCGCGATCTTCCTCGCCGGCGTGACGGCCCTGCTGGTGATCGGGGCGCCGTGGCTGATGCGGCTCTACCTCGACGGGACGTTCTTCACCGACCCCTTCACCGCCCAGCGCGAGTCGGTGATCGCGTTCGCCCGGCTGTGCCTCCCGCAGGTCTTCTTCTACGGGATGTTCGTGCTGGTCGGGCAGGTGCTCAACGCCCGCGACCGCTTCGGCCCGATGATGTGGGCCCCGATCGCCAACAACGTGATCTCGGTGGCCGTCCTCGGGGCCTACCTCGTGCTCTTCGGGCCGGCCTCCGGCAGCGAGCTGTGCGGGGGCTACACCACGGGCCAGGAGTGGCTGCTCGGTCTGGGCTCCACCCTCGGCATCGCCGCCCAGCTGCTCATCCTGGTGCCCTACCTCAGGTCGGCGGGCGTCACCTTCCGCCCGCGCTTCGACTTCCGCGGCACCGGCCTGGGCCACACCCTGCGGCTGGGCACCTGGACGGTCGCGTTCGTGATCGTCAACCAGGTCGCCTACACCGTGGTCGTGCGGCTCGCCTCGAGCGGCACCGCCGACGCCGCGCTGACGTGCGCGCAGACCTCGGCCGGCAGCGGCACGGGCTACACGATCTACTCCGGCGCGTTCCTGCTCGTGATGGTCCCGCACTCGATCGCGACGGTGTCCCTGGCGACCGCCGTGCTGCCCCGCCTCTCGCGCGCCGCCGCGTCGCAGGACCTGCCCCGGCTGGCCGCCCAGGTCGCCTCGACCACGCGCACCGCGCTCGCGCTGATCGTGCCGTTCGCGCTGCTCCTGCCCGCGATCGCGCTCCCCCTGGCCAACGTGGTGTGGGGCTACGCCGCGTCGAGCCGCACCTACGCCGACTTCGCGGTCTCGCTGTCGCTGTTCGCCCCGGGCCTGGTGTTCTTCACCGTCCACTACCTGATGCTGCGCGGGTTCTACGCGCTGGAGCGCACCCGCACGGTCTTCTGGGTGCAGTGCGTGATCGCGGCGACCAACATCGCGCTCGCCGTGCTCGTCACCTCGCGCGTCGACCCCCAGGACACCGCGCCCGGCCTGGTCTGCGCCTACGCCGGGTCGTACGCCGTCGGCGCGCTCTCGTCGTACCTCCTGCTGCGCTCGGTGCTCGGCGGGCTGGAGACCCCGGTCCTCGTGCGCTTCCTGGTCCGGCTCCTGATCGCCTCCCTCCTCGCCGCCGGGGCCGCCTGGGCGGTGCGGCTCGGGCTGGTCGCGGTGTGGCCGCTGGGCGACGGCAAGGTCCAGGCGCTCGTGCTGCTCGCGGTCACCGGTCTGGCCGACCTGGTCGTGCTGCTCGGGGCGGCGCGTGCGATGCGCATCACGGAGGTGACCGAGGTGGTGGACCTGGTCGCCGCGCGGCTGCCCGGCCGTCGACGCCGCTGACCTGCGCGAACGCCGTTCCAGGACGCCTCCATCACCCGAAAGGGTGTTCGTTCCTGGTCCGGACGAGCAGTCCCATCCGGGGTTTGGACCGGCCCGACCCTGCCTACTCTTGAGGGAACAAGTCGATGGGGGGACCGGGTGCGCTCCGGCGCGCCCGCACAGCCCTGGGGAGTGGGAGTCAGTGCCGCAGAACGACGTCGGGCCCGGCAGTGTCGTGGCCGACCGGTTCCGCCTGGAGGACCTCCTGGAGGACACCTCCGGCGCGCGGTTCTGGCGTGCACGCGACCTGACCCTGGCCCGCGACGTCGCGGTCCACGTGATCCGCGCCGACGACCCCCGCTCGCCGGCCCTGCTCACCGCCGCCCGCACCTCGGCCCTGGTCACCGACGCCCACCTGCTGCGCGTGCTCGACGCGGTCGAGCAGGACGAGCTGGTCTTCGTGGTCCACGAGTACGGCTCCGGCATGTCCCTGGACCGGATCCTCGCCGAGGAGGGCGTCCTCGACCCCCGCCGGGCGGCGTGGCTGGTCCGCGAGGTCGCCGAGGCGATCGTCACCGGCCACGGCAGCGGCGTCGCGCACGGCCGCCTCGTGCCGGAGAACGTCATGATCACCGAGGCCGGCGCGGTGAAGCTGATCGGCTTCGTGGTGAGCGGCGTCCTGCACGGGCGTCCCGAGACCGCTCCCGACGGCTCCGAGCCGCCGTCGGAGCACGAGTCCGACGTGACCAACCTCGGGGCGCTGCTCTATGCCTGCCTGGTCGGCCGGTGGCCCGGCTACCCCGACTCCGTGGTGCCGCCCGCACCCCGCGACCACGGGCGGCTGATGCGGCCCCGCCAGGTCAAGGCCGGGGTGCCCAAGGCGCTCGACACGCTCTGCGGACAGATCCTGGCCGGTCCGCGTCGCGGCCGCACCGGACTGGCGCGCACCGAGGACCATCGCTTCGAGTCCGCCGCCGAGGTGGTCGAGGCCCTCAGCCGCTGGCTCGGCGACGGCGGCGGCTCGGTCGTCACGCCCGGCACGGCCTTCGCGGGCCCGGCGGCCTTCGTCGACCCGGCCCGCGCCCCCGGCCCCGACGGCCCGGTGAGCCTCGGCTCCTTCGACGGCGACACCGACGCGACGGGACCCGGCGGGTTCCCAGGTGACCCTGGTGACCGGCCCGACCCCGACGCGACCCAGGCCAGCCCCCTGGCCCAGCCGACCCCCGCCCCCGCCAGCCGCCCGGCCGCGGCGTGGGCCGGCGGCTCCCCCGACGCCGAGGCGACCGCGGCGACCCCCCTGTCGCTGCCCGTCGAGGCCGCCGAGGGCGACGTGGCCCCGGCCGCCAGCACCGCGCCGCCCACCTCAGGTCCCGTCCGCTGGGGTCCCGACGCCCTGCGTGACACCGGCACCGGCATCACCCCGGTCCGCGCCGGTGACGCCCCCGGCTCGGTGTGGCTGCGCCTGGCCGGGCTGGTCGCGGTGATCGCGATGATCGTCGTCGGCGTGCTCATCGTGTTCGGCCTCGGCGGCTCCCGCGACGCCGACGACCAGACGCCGGCGGGCGACGAGCCCTCCGG
>CAZKZQ010000219.1:0-6682 GCA_964557235.1 uncultured Nocardioidaceae bacterium | reverse complement strand
CGGTGCTCGGCATCTGCAACGGCTTCCAGATCCTGTGCGAGTCGCACCTGCTGCCCGGGGCCCTGATCCGCAACGACCACCGCAAGTTCGTGTGCCGTGACCAGCGGCTGCGCATCGAGAACAACCGCACCTCGTGGACCAACGGCTACACCGAGGGCCAGGAGGTGACGATCGTGCTCAAGAACGGCGAGGGCGGCTTCGTCGCCGACGAGGCGACCCTCGACCGGCTGGAGGGCGAGGGTCGTGTCGTGGCGCGCTACCTCGACGACAACCCCAACGGCTCGCTGCGCGACATCGCCGGCATCACCAACGAGACCGGCACGGTCGTCGGCCTGATGCCGCACCCCGAGCACGCGGTGGAGGACCTCTGCGGCCCGGGCACCGACGGGCTGGCCTTCTTCACCAGCGCGCTCCGCACGCTGACCGCCTGACGCTCACGCCTCGCCCGGGCGCACCAGTCCCGACTCGTACGCCGCGACGACGAGCTGGGTGCGGTCGCGCAGGTCGTGGCGGGTGAGGACCTCGCTGACGTAGCCCTTCACGGTCGTCTCCGCGATGTGCAGCCGCTCGGCGATCTCGCGGTTGGCCAGCCCCCGCGCGACCAGGCGCACGACGTCGACCTGGCGCTCGGTGAGGACCAGCGGCGGTCCGCTGCCGGGGCTCGTGGCGGCGAGGCGGTCCTCGATCAGGCGGCGGGTCAGCCTCGGTGCGAGCAGGGCGTCGCCCGCCGCGACCGCCTCGATCCCCAGCCACAGCTGCTCCCGCGGCACGCTCTTGAGCAGGAAGCCGCTCGCCCCCGCCCGCAGCGCGTCGTAGACGACCTCGTCGGTCTCGACCGTCGTGAGCACCAGCACCCGGGCCTCGGTGGTGGCCACGATGCGCCGCGTCGCCTCGACACCCCCGAGGCGCGGCATGCGCAGGTCCATCAGCACCACGTCGGGCCTGACCTCCTGGGCGAGCGTCACCGCCTCGAGGCCGTCCTCGGCGGTCGCCACCACGTCGTACTCCGGGCGGCTGCCGACGATCGCGACCAGCCCGTCGCGGACCAGGGCCTCGTCGTCGACGACCATCACCCTGCGGGTCGTGGGGCTCATGCGCGGACCGCACCGGGCAGGGTGGCGCACAGGGTGAAGGCCTCGCCCTCGGTCGCGGTGTCGAGCGTGCCGCCGAGCCGGGTCACCCGCTCGCGCAGGCCGGCGAGACCGCGCCCGCTGCCGCCGTACGTCGACTGGTGGGGCCTGCCGTGGCTGTGGACGCTGACCCGGACCGTGCCCTCGAGGTGGTCGACGGAGACGAGCACGCGGGGCGAGCGGGTGTGCCGCAGCGCGTTGGTCAGTCCCTCCTGCACGATGCGGTAGGCGCAGCGGTCCACGTCGGGCGGCACCGGCGACGGCGCCCCGGTGACCGTGAGCTCGACCCGGGCCCCGGCCTCCCGCGCTCCGGCGACGAGCGTGGCGAGGTCGGCGAGCCCGTGGTCCTCGCGTGCTCCGTCGGACGGCTCGTGCAGCAGCTCGAGCAGGGCGTGCAGCTCGGCGAGGGCGTCGCGGCTGGCGTGCCCGATCGCGTCGAGAGAGCGGCGTGCGCCGTGGGGGTCGGTGTCGAGCAGGGCCTGACCGGCCTCGGCCTGCACGGCGATCAGCGTGACCGCGTGGGAGACCACGTCGTGCAGCTCGCGGGCGATCCGTCGCCGCTCGTCCTCGACCGCCGCCCCGGCCTCCTCCTCGGCGGCGACCGTGCGCAGCTCGAGCGCGGCCAGGTCCCGGCCGCGGCGGCCGTAGGCGATGCCGATGGCTCCCGGGACGGCGATGAACAGCAGCAGGGTCGGCGCGATGTTGGAGACCGAGTCCGAGGGGTCCACCGAGATCGAGATCGCGATCGACATCGACAGCAGGGCGAGGCCGGTGAGCGCCTCGCGGAGTGCGGCATAGGCGCCCACCGAGAAGGCCGAGACCACGACGGTGAGGATGACCGCCGCCTCGTCGGGTGACTCCGTGGCCAGCGACTCCACGGCCATGCCCGTCGCGATCACGAGCGCGGAGACCGCCGGCGCCTGTCGCCGCAGCGCCAGTGCGGCCGTCGTCGAGCACGCCAGCAGGGTGCGCAGCACCACCAGGTCGCCGCCGGTCGCGACCGTGCCGATCGCGGCTCCCACGGTGAACGCCGCAGCCAGCAGCAGGTCCGCCGGCGTGGTGAGCCGACCGACCGGTGTCCGCGTGGCTGCCATGCCGCTCACCGTAGGCCCACGTGGACCCCCCGCACCCCCTCCTGGAGTCGGGTCCTGCCTCCTTCCGGACCCGCCGCGCGGAGGGTCCGGGTCGCTCCGCTCGGCCCTGACCCCGCGTGTCCGCGGCGACCTAGCGTCGGCCCACCGGTGACCGACACCGGGCCTCCTGGAAGGAACCGACATGACCGCCACCACCAGCAGCACCCCTGCGACGACGTCCGGGCCGGCCCCGGCGCTCGGTCCGATCGCGCGGGCGGTCGTCATCGCCGCTCCCGTGCTCCTGCTCGTCTCCGAGCTCGTCGCCCCTCGCGAGCCCGGCGACCGCAGCGCGACCGAGGACCTCGCCTTCCTCGTCGACCACGACTCCCGCCTCGCCGCCTCCTGGATCCTGGGCCTGGTCGTCGCGGGGCTGCTGGCGACGGCCTACGTCCTGGTGGTGAGCCGGATCCGCGGGCGGGGCGCCGTCGTCGGACGGGTGGCCGGTGTGCTCGGCGTGGCCGGTGCGGTCGGCCTGGCGGGTCACTACTCGATCTCGCTGGCGATGCTCGACCTTGCGCACGCCGGCGCGCCGGCAGCCCTCGTAGCGGACCTCGAGGACGCGACCAGCGCCTTCCTCACCGTCCTGCCCGTCATCGTCGGGGCCAACCTGGGCGTGGTCCTGCTGTCCGTGGCCGTCGTCAGGGCGGGATGGGCCCCGCGCTGGGTGATCGCCGCCGGCGTCCTCGCGCTGGTCGGCGACTTCTCCCCGACGGCCTACAACACCGTCCTCCACGCCGTCCTCGCGATCGCCGTGTTCGCGGCCGCCGCCGTCGGTGCGCGGACGGCGCGCGTCGGGGAGCCTGCGGGTCGGTAGCCTTTTGGGCGATGGGAGCGCTCGGAGTCACCAAGCCGCAGCGGGTCGTCCTCTTCTCCGAGGACGACCCCCTTCGTCTTGCCGGTGGACGGACGCTCGGACCGGTCGAGGTCGCCTTCGAGACGTACGGCGAGCTGTCGCCCGAGCGCGACAACGTCGTGTTCGTCTGCCACGCGCTGACCGGCGACGCCCACGCCGCCGGGGAGCACCCGGACGACGGCCGTCGCGGCTGGTGGGACAACCTGATCGGACCGGGCAAGCCGCTCGACACCGACCGCTTCTTCGTGGTCTGCCCCAACCTCCTCGGTGGCTGCCAGGGCACGACCGGTCCCTCGTCGACCAACCCGGAGACGGGTCGGCCCTGGGGCCGCGACTTCCCGATCCTCCAGATGACCGACTTCGTCGCGGTCCACCGCGCGCTCCTCGACCACCTCGGGATCGAGCGGGTGATGGCGGCGGTCGGCGGCTCGCTCGGTGGGATGCAGGTGCTCCAGTGGGCGGTCGAGCACCCCGAGCAGATCGAGCACGCGGTCGTCGTCGCCGCGTCCGCACGGCTGTCCGCGCAGAACATCGCCTTCTCCGCGGTGGCGCGCGAGGCGATCATGCGCGACCCCGACTTCCAGGACGGGCATTATTTTGAGTCTGACAAGAAGCCGGAGATCGGGCTCGCCATCGCGCGCATGATGGCCCACATCACCTATCTCTCCGACGAGGCGATGACCGAGAAGTTCGGCCGCAGGCTCCAGCAGGGCGAGGAGCCGGGCTTCAGCTTCGGCGTGGACTTCCAGGTGGAGAGCTACCTCGCCCACCAGGGCCGGACCTTCCTCGACCGCTTCGACGCGATGAGCTACCTCTACCTCACGCGGGTGATGGACTACTACGACCCGTTCGCCGACCCCGAGGCCGTGCGGCGCATCGTCGAGGGGCGCACCCACTTCCTGGTGATGTCCTTCGACACCGACTGGCGCTTCAGCACCCGGCACAGCCGCGAGATCGTGCGAACGCTGGAGCAGGCCGGCGTACCCGTGTCGTTCCGGGAGATCCGCTCGCCGTGGGGGCACGACTCGTTCCTGCTCGAGCCGCCCGGCTACCACCCGACCATCCGCGCCTTCCTCGACCACGCGGACGACTGCCGCGCGTGGAGGGGTGAGGCGTGATGCGCCCCGACCTCCAGGTGGTCGCCGGCCTCGTCCCCGACGGCAGCCGCGTGCTCGACCTCGGCTGCGGGGCCGGGGAGCTGCTCTCGCACCTCGCCATGCGCGGGTGCCGTGGCATCGGCGTCGACACCGACGAGGAGGCGGTGATCGCCGCGATCCGCTCCGGGGTCTCGGTGATCGAGCTCGACGTCGACCACGACCTCGGCGAGTTCGGCGACGACACCTACGACGTGGTGGTGCTCTCGCGCACCCTCCAGGCCCTGCACCGGCCGGCCGACGTGCTCACCGAGATCCGCCGCATCGGCCGCCGCTGCGTGGTGTCGGTGCCCAACTTCGGCCTCTGGCGGCACCGGGCGTTCCTCAGCATCCGCGGCCGCATGCCGGTGTCGAAGGCGCTGCCCCACGAGTGGTTCGACACCCCCAACATCCACCTGGCCACGCTGCCCGACATGGACGCGCTGTTCGAGCAGACCGGCTGGGAGGTCGAGCAGCGGGTGCTCCTCGACGAGAGCGGGTCACCCCTGCGCCGCCAGACGGGCGGCAACCTGCGCGCCGCCGCCGCGGCGTACCTGCTGCAGCACTAGTCAGCTGAAGCGGATCCGGATCACCTTGTCGTCCCCGGAGCGCGGGGAGCCCCGGCCGTCACGGTTGCTCGTGGTGACCCACAGCGTGCCGTCGGGCGCCTTCGCGACCGTGCGGATGCGGCCGAGCTGGTCGTGGAAGAAGCGCGTCTTGGTGCGCGCCCCCGACCCGGCGAGGTCGACCCGCCACAGGCAGGCGCCTCGGAGGGCGCCGACCCAGGCGGCCCCGCGCGTGATGGCGACGCCGCTGGGGGAGCAGGTGTCCGTGGGCTGCCAGGTCACGAACGGGTCGTGGTAGGTCCCGCCCGCGCCGTCGCCACCCTCGACGTTGGGCCAGCCGTAGTTGTGGCCGGCCACGATGTGGTTGAGCTCGTCGCGGGTGTCCTGGCCCAGCTCGGAGGCCCACAGCCTGCCCTCGCCGTCGATCGCGAGGCCCTGCGGGTTGCGGTGGCCGTAGCTCCACACCTTGTTGCCGAAGGGGTTGGTCGACGGCGTCGAGCCGTCGGGGTTGATCCGGAGGATCTTGCCGCCGAGGCTGTTCTTGTCCTGGGCCTGGGAGCCGGTCTGGGCGTCGCCCGTCGACACGAACAGCCGCCCGGTCGGGCCGAAGAGCAGCCGCCCGCCGTTGTGGTTGTTGTCGCTCGGGATGCCGGCGAGGATCGTGCGCCGCGACGTGAGCGTGCCGGCCGTCGTGTAGGTCATCCGGATGACGCGGTTGTCGGAGCTCGTCGTCAGGTAGAAGAACACGTGCCGGTTGGTGGCGAAGTCCGGCGACACCGCGCAGCCGAGCAGCCCGCCCTCGCCCGGGTCGGGGGCGAAGACGCCCGCGATGTCGCCGACGAGCCTGCGCCCCCCGTCCTTGCGCACGCGGTGCACGCGTCCCGACTCACGCTCGGTGACGAGGGCGTCGCCGTTGGGCAGGAACGCCAGCCCCCACGGGACGACGAGCCCCTGGGCGAGCGTCTTCCCGACCAGCGGCCGGGCGTCGGCCCGGTCGGGCCTGAGCGTGAAGGCCGCGGTGGCGGCGGCCCCTCCGGCGAGCAGCGCGCGGCGCGAGACGGCGGGGGACCTGCGGGCGGGGGAGCCGGTCATGTGGGGGACGTCCTTCCGGGAAGTTCTCGCCATCCTGCCACCGTGTCGGGGAGACCACCGGGCGCCGATAGATTGATCCCGTGGCCGCCCTCGACACCGTCGCCCATGCCCAGACCGACCCCGACCGCGAGCAGCCGTGGGCCGACCTGGGCCTCAAGCCCGACGAGTACCACCAGATCCGCGAGATCCTCGGCCGCCGACCGACCAGCTCCGAGCTGGCGATGTACTCGGTGATGTGGAGCGAGCACTGCTCGTACAAGTCCTCCAAGGTCCACCTGCGCCAGTTCGGCGAGAAGGTCACCGACGAGATGAGGGCCCACCTCATGGTCGGCATGGGCGAGAACGCCGGCGTCGTCGACATCGGCCAGGGCTACGCCGTCACCTTCAAGATCGAGTCCCACAACCACCCGTCGTACGTCGAGCCCTACCAGGGTGCGGCCACCGGCGTCGGCGGCATCGTCCGCGACATCCTCTCGATGGGTGCGCGACCGGTGGCCGTGATGGACCCGCTGCGCTTCGGCCCGCTCGACGAGCCCGACACCCACCGCGTGCTGCCGGGGATCGTGGCCGGCGTCGGCGGCTACGGCAACTGCCTCGGCCTGCCCAACATCGGCGGCGAGGCGGTCTTCGACCCGACGTACCTCGGCAACCCGCTGGTCAACGCCCTGTGCGTGGGCGTGATGCGCCACGAGGAGATCCACCTGGCCAAGGCGTCCGGTGCCGGCAACCAGGTCGTCCTCTACGGCGCCAAGACCGGCGGCGACGGCATCGGCGG
>CAZKZQ010000218.1:0-6759 GCA_964557235.1 uncultured Nocardioidaceae bacterium | reverse complement strand
TGATGGTGATGCCGCGCTCGCGCTCGATGTCCATGCGGTCGAGGTACTGCGCGCGGGCGTTGCGCTCCTCGACCACGCCCGTCAGCTGGAGCATGCGGTCGGCCAGCGTGGACTTGCCGTGGTCGATGTGCGCGATGATGCAGAAGTTGCGGATCATCGCGGGGTCGGTCTGCCCGGGCTGGGGCGCGGAGGTCTTGCTCGGCGGCACGGATCGGCTCTCGTCGAGACGTCAGGGGAACCCTCCAAGTCTCCCACAGGGCCACTGAGGACATCGTGGTTGGATCGCAGCCATGCAGCCCCTCCTCGACCCGGCGGACGTCGGGCTCGTCCCGCACGCCCGCACCGCACGTCGGCTGCTCTGGGAGCACCTGCCCCCCGCGGTCCGGCTCGAGGTCGAGCGGCGCCTCGGCAGCCCCGTCGTCGGCGCGGTCTCGCAGGACTCGGGCTTCACCCCGGGCTTCGCCTCGCGCCTGGTGGGCCGCGACGGCCAGCGCCTGTTCCTCAAGGCCGCGAACCGCACCGCGCAGAAGGCGTACGCCGCGGCGTACGCCCAGGAGGCGCGGGTGCTGCGCAGCCTGCCGATGGAGAGCCTGCCCGTGCCCGGCCTGCTCTGGTCGGAGCACGACGTCGAGGGCTGGACGCTCGTGGCCTTCGAGGACGTCGAGGCGCGGCCGCCCCACCGGCCGTGGGAGGACGCCGACCTGGCCGCGTGCCTGGCCGCCCTCGCCCGGATCGCCGAGGCCGACATCGACCCCGAGCCGCTGGACCTCACCCCGCTGCACGAGGACCTGCCGACGTTCGTCGACGGCTGGGACCTCGCGGGCGCGGCGGGCGACGAGTGGCCCCACCTGGACGAGCTGAGCGCGCTGGCCCGGGCCTACGCCGAGCTGCCGGCCGACCACGTGGCCCACCTGGACGGTCGTGACGACAACTTCCTGGTCCGGCCCGACGGCACCGCCCTGCTGTGCGACTGGAACTGGCCCGCCCTCGCGCCGCGCTGGGTCGACGTCGTCCACCTGCTCGTGTCGGTGCACGGCGACGGCCGCGACGTGACGCACCTGGTCGCCGAGCACCCCGTCACCGCGGGGGTGCCCGACGACGAGGTGGACTCCTTCGTCGCCGCGCTCGGCGGCTTCATGGCCGAGGCCGACCTGCGTCCGGTGCCGGCCAACTCGCCGCACCTGGGCACCCACCGTCGCTGGTGGGCCGCCGCCTGCTGGAGCTGGCTGGCCGCCCGCCGCGGCTGGTGACGCCGCGATTTGGGGCAGGAGAGGCGAACCGGTAGAGTGTCGGGTTGCGTGTGCCGGACGTTTCGGCACCCACCACAGCCGTGACAACGAACCCCGATCCCGAGAGACACTGAGGCCTGCTTCGTGGCGAACATCAAGTCCCAGATCAAGCGCAACAAGCAGAACCTTGTCGCGCACGAGCGCAACAAGTCCGTGAAGTCGGCGCTGAAGACCGCGATCCGCAGCTTCCGCGAGGCCGCCGAGTCCGGCGACGCCGACAAGGCCAAGGCGCTCGCCGCCGCCGCGTCGCGCAAGCTCGACAAGGCCGCCTCCAAGGGCATCATCCACAAGAACCAGGCCGCCAACCGCAAGTCGGCGATCGCCAAGAAGGCCGCCTCTCTCTGAGGCACCCGGGCCCTCTCGGACCCGCGCACCCACAGAACCCCGTCGGATGTCCGGCGGGGTTCTCGCGTTGTCCGGGGCCTCGCTGATCGGCCTCGCTCAGGCGGCGCCGCGGGAGCGCACGATGGTGAGGACCAACCGCTCCAGCTCGTACGCCGGGTCGGCGGCGTTGCCCTTCACCGCGGCGTCCGCGGTGGCGACGGCCGAGACGACGCGGGCCAGGCCGTCCTCCTCCCACCCCCGCAGCTGGTCGCGCAGCTTGCGGATCATGAACGGCGCGGCCCCGATGTCGCGGGCCAGGTCGGCGTCGCGCTGCCCGCGCGGAGCGCCCTTGAGCCGGGCGAGCTGGCGCACCTTGAACGCGAACGCGCCCGTGATCGCCGGGGCGTCCACCCCGGTCTCGAGCGCCCAGCGCAGCTCGGCCAGCGCCTCGGCGGGCCGTCCGGCCATGGCCAGGTCGGCGATGTCGAAGCCCTTCACGTCGGCCCGCCCCGCGTAGTAGCGCCGCACCAGGTCGGTGGTGAGCTGCTCGTCGGGGAAGTCGTCGCAGAGCTGCTGGATCGCGGCGGCGAGGCCCCGCAGGTCGGGGCCGATCGCGCGGACGATGTGCTCGGCGGCGTCGCGGTCGATGCGTCCGCCGTGGGTGCGCGCCTCGACCCCGACGAAGTCGACGTAGGAGTTGCCCTTGGGCTTCTCGGACTTGTGCTCCTCGACCGTCGGCAGCTTGCGCAGCCGGTTGAGCAGCCCGGCGCCCTTCTGGCCGCCCTCGTGCACGAGGATCAGCGCGATGTCGGGCTCGGGTGCCTCGGCATAGGCAACGAGCCCGTCGAACAGCGAGTCGTCGACGTCCTGCAGCGACTGGACCACCACGCAGCGGGTGGTGGAGAACAGCGACGGTGCCGACAGCTCGCCCAGCGTGCCGGGCGTCAGGCTCTGGCCGTCGGTCGCACTCACCTCGGCCTCGGGGTCGGCCCGCCGCACGGCGGCACGTGCCGCGCTGACGACGCGCTCGTTGAGGAACTCCTCGGGCCCGCAGACGAGGAGCACGCGCCCGAGGGGCTGGAGGTCCTGGCTCACCGGCGCCCTGCTCTCGTCATGCGGTCAGCGTGCCACAAGGCTCCGACAGCGCATCGACGGCCCGGCATCGGTTCCGGCACCGGCTCATCCGCGTGCCACGACCCGCGGCCCGCCGTCACCCGGCACCACCGCGAGGTCACCGTCGAGGTCGGTGCGGTGCACCTCGGCCCCTGCCGCCCGGAGCAGCGCCAGCGTGCGCGGCGAGGGGTGGCCGTAGTCGTTGTCCTCCCCCACCGACACCAGCGCCAGCGACGCCCCGAGACCCTGCAGCAGGCGGTCGTCCTGGTGGGCGCTGCCGTGGTGCGGCACCTTGAGCACGTCGACCGGCGCGAGCCCGGTCAGGCGGGTCAGGGGCGCCTGCGACGGCGGCTCGACGTCGCCGGCGAGCAGCAGCCGCAGACCGTGGGTCTCCACCAGCAGCACCAGCGAGGCGTCGTTGGGGTTGTCGTCGACCAGGTGGTGCGGGGCCACGACCTGCCACGTGAGCGGGCCGGCGCGCGCCACCTCGTCGTACGCCGGGACCCGGACCGGGATGCCGCGCTCGGCGGCGACCCTGGCGACGTACGCCGCGCCGTAGGCGGGCTCCGCGAGCGCGGTCACCTGGATCTCCCCCACGCGGCGACCGCCCACCACGCCCTCGAGCCCGTCCACATGATCGGCGTGGAAGTGGGTGAGGACGACCGCGGCGACCTCGCGGACGCCGAGCCGTGCCAGGCAGCGGTCGACCAGCCTCGGGTCGGGCCCCGCGTCCACCACGACGGCTCGGTGCGTGCCGGCGCCGAGGACCAGCGCGTCCCCCTGCCCGACGTCGCAGACGACCATCACCCAGCCCGGCGGCGGCCAGTCCGGCCCCGGCCACAGCCGGCCCAGCCCGACCCCCGGGAGCGGTCGGAGGACCGCGACCACGAGGACGACGGCCAGGACCGCGGAGGCGCCGCGGGAGCGCGCCAGCCGTGGGAGCAGCACCAGCAGCACCCCGCACAGGACGGTCAGGAGCACCAGGGCACCGGGCGTCGTGCCCCAGTCGAGCGCGGCGCCGGGGGTCGCCGCGCTCACCTCGGCCACCTCGACGATGCCTTGCGCGCACCACGCCGCCACCCATCCCGCCGGACGTCCCAGCGGGTCCCACACGGTGCCCAGCAGTCCACCGACGAGGCCCAGCACCGTGGTCGGGCCGACGAGGGGCGCGGCGGCCAGGTTGGCCGCGACCGCGACGAGCGAGACCTGCGCGGAGAGCACGGCGACCAGCGGGGTGCAGGCGAGCTGCGCCGCCACCGGGACCGCCACCGCGTCGGCGACGACGCCGGGCAGGTGGGCCGCCAGCGCGCGACGCAGCGGCGGCGCCCCGAGCAGGATGCCGCCGGTCGCGAGCACCGACAGGGCGAACCCCGGTGCTGCGGCGAGGGACGGCGAGAGCGCCAGGAGCAGCAGCACGGCGGCGGAGAGCGCGCGGATGCCGAGGGCCCGGCCGCCCGCGGCCAGCCCGAGCATGGCCACCACGCCCATCACGGCCGCCCGGATCACCGACGGCTCCGGGCGGGCCAGCAGGACGAAGGCCGCGGAGCAGAGCAGCCCGACGACGAGCAGCCCCCGGGCACGGACCCCGAGGCGGCGCACCAACGGCAGCACGAACGCCAGGACGAGGGTCAGGTTGGCCCCCGACACGGCCGTCAGGTGGGTGAGCCCGGCGGTGCGGAAGTCCTCGACCAGGCCCGGGGGCATCGCCGCGTCGTCGCCGTCGACCAGGGCGGGCACGAGCGCGGCACCGGGGTCGGGTCCCCGGGCCGCGTCGCGGATCTCGCCCCGCACGTGCCCGGCCGCCCGGTGCACCACCGACGGCGACGCGACGAGCCGCACCTCGCGGACGTCGAGCGTCGCGGCCGTCCCGGGCTCGTCGCTGGGCCCCAGCCGGCCCGACAACAGCACCCTCCCGGCGTACGGCGGCCGCGGCTGGTCGGCCTCGGCGAGCACGACGACCCGGACCCGTGCCGTGGTGGTGCCGCGGCTCGTGCGCACCTCGCGCGTCTCGACGTCATAGACGACCCGGTCGGCGAAGCGCCCGTGCAGCACGCGGGGGTCGGTCCGCACCATCGCCTCGACCTCGGCCAGGGAGCGCGCCCCGGCCAGGCGGGCCACCGGGCTCTCCGAGGCTCCGGTCACCCGCAGCAACGCCAGCAGCGCGAGCACGCAGCCGGCCAGGAGCGTCGCGGCGACCAGCGCGCCGGTCCCCCGGACCGCGCCGGAGCGACGGACGGTCAGGGACGCGACCGCCACGGCGAGCACCACGGCCCCCAGCACCGACACCGCGAGCACCGTCGGGACCCGGTCCGCGACGGCCCCTCCGGCGAGCGCACCCAACCAGCCGCCCGTGGCCGGGGCGAGCAGCCGCAGGTCGCGCGGGGCGCGCTCCGGCACGTCAGAGGGTGACGTGGGGCTCGAGCTCCGCCAGCGTGGCCTCACCGATCCCGGAGACCTCGAGCAGCTGCTCGACCGCGGTGAACGGGCCGTGCTCGCTGCGCCACTGCAGGATCGCCGCCGCCGTCACCGGGCCGACGCCCGGCAGTGTCTCGAGCGCCGTCTGGTCGGCGGTGTTGAGGCTCACCAGGGCGCCTGGTGCCCCGGTGTCCCCGGGCACGACCGCCGCGGCCGCAGCCCCGGGGCCTCCGCCCACCACGATCTGCTCGCCGTCGACGAGGACGCGGGCGAGGTTGAGCGCGGCGCTGCGCGGGCCCACTCCTGGCGCGAACCCGCCCGCCCGACGCACCGCGTCGACCACGCGGGAGCCGGCGGGCAGCACGACGATGCCCGGACGCCGGACCTTGCCGGCCACGTGCACGACGACCTCGGCGGCCTCCTCGGTGCCCGAGGAGGCCGGGGAGGCCTGCGAGTGCAGGGAGGACGGGGACCCCGACGGTCCTGCGGTCAGCAGCCCGGCCGAGGGAGTCGGCGAGCTCACCGTCGGAGCGGTCGCGGACGGCGACGGGGTGTCCCCGGCGGCGCGGACCCAGCCCCAACCGCCGAGCACGACCGCCACGGCCAGCACCAGGGACAGGACGCCGAGGTGGCCCGAGTGGAGCCGCGGCACCGCGACCCCGTCGGGCAGGCGGTCGGCGAGCCAGCCACCCAGCCGGCCGCCGCGCGGCAGCGGACGCCGGGCGTGCCTCCCCGCGGACGGGAGCGCGCTCCCGCACTCGTCCTCGGGGACGGACGCCGCTGGCACGGGCTCCGTCGGCGCGGGCTGCGTCGGCGCGGGCTCCGTCGGCGTCGTGGGCTCGGACCCGGCGGGGGTCAGCTCGGCGATGAGCGCCTCGAGGCGGCGGCGGCCGAGCTCCTCGATCCAGTCCTGGTCACGGTCACGGGTGCGCATGACGGCACCGTAGGGACGGCGTACGCCGCGTGCCGGGCGGCCGGACGCCACTGTGGAGAACCCCGGAGGGACCGCGCCTGGGGGCCCGATCCGGCTAGGGCCGCCGGTTGCGCAGGCGCTCGGCCCGGCCCGACAGCGCGTCGGGCTCGGCGAACTCCTCGACGCCCTCGTGGTCGCGCTCGCGCACCGCGCGCTTGATCTGCTGGAGGTTGTTGCGCAGCAGGTCCGAGACCAGCTCGTCGGTGCGGGGGTCGCTCAGCATGTCGATGAGCACCCGCATCACCATCTCGGTCGTCTCCGAGACGACCGTGTCGTAGCCCGGGATCTTGGACACCAGCCGCGTGTTGGGGTCGGCGCTGACCTTCTCCTTGACCAGCGCCTTGAGCTCGTCGTGGTTCTCCAGCAGGGCGTCGGAGATGTTCTGCGTGTAGTGCCCCGTCTGGATCACGGCCGCCACCTCGTCGAGCACCATGATCGTGATCGGTCGCTTCACCAGGGCCACGATCCGGTCGCGCAGCCGGTTGAGCAGGTGGATGACCCACGGCGTCCGGAGCCCGACCTTGACCAGGACGCGGGTCAGCACCGCCGAGACGACCAGCAGCGCCACCAGCACGCCGAGGACGAGCGCGACGAGCTGGCCGGTGCCCAGGTCGCGCAACCAGTCCATGGCCTCATGCTGCCAGG
>CAZKZQ010000217.1:0-6772 GCA_964557235.1 uncultured Nocardioidaceae bacterium | reverse complement strand
GATGATGCGCCCATGTCGCCCGCCGCGAGCACCCTGCTCGACCTGCTGGTCCTGGCCGCGTGGCTCGGGCTCGGACTGCTGATCGCCCGCCGGAGCCACGCGGTCGGGACGGTGATGCTCTGGATGGTCGTCCTCGGGCCGGTCGGCCTCCTGCTCGTGGCGTACGGCGAGGCGCAGCGTCGCCGCGTGGGCGCCGCACCCGAGCTGGGCCCGGCCGAGCAGGACCTCTTCATCCCCGTCGAGGTGGAGACCGAGTCGGGCTGGGTCCCGGGCACGCTGCACCACTGGGCCGTCACCTCCCTGGGGTGGCACGGCTGGGTCACCTTCGACCGTGACGGTGCCGTCGCCGCGGAGTGGTTCGCCCAGGACGCCGTACGCCGAGGGGCGGGGACCGCGGGCTGGGGCGGCTAGGCCGCGGTCAGCTCGGCGTACACCTCACGGACCCGGGCCTCGAGCTCCTCGCGGGTGCCGTCGTTCTCGATCACGTGGGTGGCGAGCGCCAGCCGCTTCTCGCGCGACGCCTGCGCCGCGATGCGCGACTCGGCCTCCTCGCGGGTCCAGCCCCGGTCGCGCACCATGCGCTCGACCTGGGTCTCGGTGGGGGTGTCGACCACGAGCACCGCGTCGAAGGACGTGCCCCGCCCGGACTCGGCGAGCAACGGGATGTCGTGGACGATCACCGCCCCCTCCGGCGCCTCGGCCTCCAGCCGCGCGCCCTCCTCGAACACCCGCGGGTGGATGATCGCCTCGAGCCGGCGCCGGGCCGCCTCGTCGGCGAAGACGACCTTGGCCATCGCCGGACGGTCCAGCGACCCGTCCTCCGCGAGCACGCCGGACCCGAACTCCGCGACCACCTCGGCGAGCCCGGGGGTGCCCGGCGCGACCACCTCGCGGGCCAGCTGGTCGCCGTCGATCACCACGGCTCCCAGCGACCGCAGCACCGCTGACACCGTGCTCTTGCCCGAGGCGATGCCTCCGGTCAGGGCGACGCGCATGGATGACCTCCGCTCACGCGTCGTAGTCGACCTCGACGCCGTCCGAGCGAGGGTAGCTCTGGCAGGTGAGCACGTAGCCCTTGTCCACCTCGGAGTCCTCGAGCGCGAAGTTGCGCACCATCTCGACCTCGCCGCCGACGACCCGCGCGCGGCAGGTCGCGCACACCCCACCTCGGCAGGCGAACGGCACGTCGGCGCGGGCCAGCCGGGCCGCGTCGAGGAGGGTGGTGCCCGGCATCGCCTGGACCTCGCTGCGGCGGCCGTCGAGGGTGAAGCACACCGACACTCCCCCGGACTGCGCCTCCTCGTGGGTGACCTGCGGGGGCGGCACGTCCTCGACGAAGAACAGCTCCGCGCGGACGCGGTCGGCGGGCACCCCGCGGTCGGCCAGCACCTCGCGCAGGTCGCGGACCATCTCCCACGGCCCGCACAGCCAGTACGCCGCGGCGTCGGGCGCCACGAGCGCGTCGACGACCGAGCCGAACCGCTCGGCGTCGAGGCGTCCACTGAGCAGCGGTGCGTCCTGCGGCTCGCGCGAGAGCACGTGCACCAGCGAGAGCCGGGTCGGCCAGCGGTCCTTGAGGTCGGCGAGGTCGTCGAGGAACATCGCGCTGCGGGAGGTGCGGTTGGCGTAGAGCACGGTCACCCGCGCGTCGTGGTCGCGCAGCAGCGTCGTCGCGAGCGAGAGCACCGGCGTGATGCCCGAGCCCGCCGCGACCAGCACGTGGTGCTCGCCGGGTCCGGCCGGGTGAGCCGACAGCGAGAACCGGCCCGTCGGTGCGGTCGACTCCAGCACGTCGCCGGGCCGCGCCTCGTCGACCAGCCACGACGAGACCGCCCCGTCCGCCACCCGGCGTACGCCGATGCGCAGCGGGGTCCCCGGCGCCGAGCACAGCGAGTAGGTGCGCGGCTCGTCCTCGCGCCCCGGCCGGCGTACGACGAGGTGCTGGCCGGCGGAGAACGGGAGGTCGCCGTCGAGCGTCAGGGCGACCGCGTCGTCGGTGAGCCGGTCGACCCGCGTGATCGTCAGGGGCTGGAAGCGGCTCACTGCTCGCGCACCTTCTCGAACGGCTCGCCGCACACCTGGCAGGCGTGCAGGGTCGTGCAGGCGGTCGGCCCGAAGGCGCTGGTGAGCCGCGTGTCCGAGGCTCCGCACCGAGGGCAGGTCACCACGTCGACCGGCGGAGTGAGCGACGGCAGGCCGAGCGAGACGGTGCGCGGGCGACCGGGCGAGGCGATGCCGGCGTCCGCGAGGGCGGCGCGTCCGCGGGGAGTGATCCACTCGCTCGACCACGCCGGAGCGAGCCGGGTGCGGATCTCCGCCCGCAGCCCGAGCGCCTCGACGGCGGCACGCACGTCGTGCTTGATCTCGGCCATCGCCGGGCAGCCGGAGTACGTCGGGGTGAGCGTCACCACGGCGGTGTCGCCCTCGACGTCGACGGACCGCAGCACGCCGAGGTCGGCCAGCGTGAGCATCGGCATCTCGGGGTCGGGCACGGCCGCGACGGCGGCGTGCACGGTGTCGGTCGCGGTCACCACTGGCCCTCCGGGTGCAGCCGGGCCAGCGACTGCATCTCCTCGACGAGCTCGGACAGCCAGGGCGCGTGACGGCCGACGCGCCCGTCCCAGTCCTCGGCGGCCCCGTCGGAGGCCAGGCCGCACTCCGCGGCCAGCAGGCCCCAGTCGGCACGCGTCTCGGCGGCCAGCGACGCCGGGTCGGGCACGACGCCCTCCAGCCCCGCGGCGGCCCCGTCGGGCACACCGACCCAGGGCGAGACGACGTCCCAGGCCGCGGACACGCGTCGCCGGGACTCGTCGGTCCCGCCCGCGAGGACGCGGACCCACCCGACGGCGTAGTCGCGGTGGTAGGCGACCTCCTTGACCGCCCGCCCGGCCACGGCCGACAGCACCGGGTCGGGCGAGGTGGCGAGGCCGTGCCACAGCCGCACGCGCTCCAGGGACACGGCGGCGAGACGCACGACCGCGTGCGCGAAGTCGGCGTCCGGCAGGGTCGGCAGCACCGCGCAGCGGAAGTCGGCGACGTCGCGGAAGAACGCCAGCCGGTCCTCCCCCGGCACCGGCGACTCCGGGGGCACGTCGGGCGCCAGTCGTGCGACCAGCCCGGGGTCGGCCGCGGCCGCACGGGCGTAGAGCAGCCGGGTCTGGCCGAGCAGGTCGAGCGCGACGTTGGCCAGCGCGACCTCCTCCTCCAGCTCGGGCGCCCGCGCGCACCACAGCTGCAGCCGCTGGGCGAGCACGAGCGAGTCGTCGCCCAGCGCCAGGCAGTACGCCGCCAGGGCGGCCCCGTCGATGCCGTCCGGGACGGCGGCGTCGAGGCCCTCCAGCGGGTCGTCCCAGCCGCCGCCGAAGGCCCAGTGGCCGTCCTGGTCGGCGCCGAGGTCGTGCTCGAGCAGGGTGTTGTAGGGGTTGTCCTCGGCCCCCGGCACGTGGGTCTCAGTCATCGGCGCGCCTCACATGTGGGGGACGTCGGCGCCGACGTCGTAGAAGGTCGGGTGGCGGTAGACCTTGTCCCCGCTGGGCGCGAAGAACGGGTCCTTCTCGTCCGGGCTCGAGGCGGTGACGTCCTCGGCGCGCACGACCCAGATGCTCACGCCCTCGTTGCGGCGCGTGTAGACGTCACGCGCGTGCCGCAGCGCGGTCTCGGAGTCGGCCGCGTGCAGCGACCCGACGTGCACGTGGTTGAGCCCGCGCTTGGGCCGCACGAACACCTCCCACAGCTCCCAGCCGGCGGCACTCATCGGGCAGCTCCGGCGTACGCCTCTGCCGCCTCGCGCACCCAGGCACCGTCCTCGTGGGCGGCGCGACGGGTCGCGACGCGCTCGGCGTTGCACGGGCCGTCGCCGGAGATGATCCGCTTGAGCTCGGCCCAGTCGGGCTGACCGAAGCGGTAGTGCCCGGTCGCCTCGTCCCACGCCAGCTCCGGATCGGGCAGCGTGACGCCGAGGGCCTCGGCCTGCGGCACGGACATGTCGACGAACTTCTGGCGCAGCTCGTCGTTGGTGTGGCGCTTGATCCCCCACGCCATGGAGCGCGCGGTGTGCGGCGACTCCGCGTCGGGCGGGCCGAACATCATCAGCGACGGCCACCACCACCGGTCGACGGACTCCTGCACCATCGCGCGCTGCTCGTCGGTGCCGCGCATCATCGTCTGGAGCAGCTCGTAGCCCTGCCGCTGGTGGAACGACTCCTCCTTGCAGATGCGGATCATCGCGCGGGCGTAGGGACCGTAGGACGTCCGGCACAGCGGCACCTGGTTGCAGATCGCGGCCCCGTCGACGAGCCAGCCGATCGTGCCGACGTCGGCGTACGACGACGCGGGGTAGTTGAAGATCGAGGAGTACTTCTGCCGCCCGTCGACGAGCATCTGGGTCAGGTCGGCCCGGTCGACGCCGAGGGTCTCGCAGGCCGAGTAGAGGTAGATCCCGTGGCCCGCCTCGTCCTGCACCTTGGCGGTGAGGACCGCCTTGCGCCGCAGCGAGGGCGCCCGGGTCAGCCACGACCCCTCGGGCTGCATCCCGATGATCTCGGAGTGCGCGTGCTGGGCGATCTGGCGCACCAGGGTGCGCCGGTAGTCCTCGGGCATCTCGTCCCGTGGCTCGATCCGCTGGTCAGCCGCGATGGTCCGCTCGAAGTCCTCCATCCCCCCATCCTGCACGTGGCGCCGGTCACATCCAAAGCGGGCCTAGGCTCGACGGGTGACCGACCTGCTCGACCTGCGCCCGGGGTCCGTCGTGGCGCTCCAGGTGCCCGGCTCGACGGCGTACGTCGAGGTCGTCCTCGCGCTGCTCGGCCGCGGGATCGTCCCCGCCCCGATGGACCCGCGCCTGACCGCGGCCGAGACCGCGGGGATCCTCGAGGACCTCCAGCCGGAGGCCCACGTGACCGACCCGGCCGACCTCGAGGCGGTCCACCAGCAGGTCACCGGCGAGCCCCTGCGGACCCCGCTGGCCCGCCCGATGCACCTGACCAGCGGCACCACGGGCCGCCCCAAGGGGGTGTGGAGCGGCGTGCTCACGCCGGAGCAGGGGCAGGCCCTGGTCGCCGAGGAGCGCGACCTGTGGGGCTTCCGCTCCGACGACGTGAACCTGGTCGTCAGCCCGCTGCACCACTCCGCCCCGCTGCGCTTCGCGATGGGCACGCTGCTCGCCGGCGGCAGGCTGGTGGTGCCCGGCCCCTTCGACGTCGCACGCCTCACCGACGCGATCACGACCGACCGCCCGACCACCGCGTTCTGCGTGCCCACCCACCTCGCCCGGCTCTTCACCCACTGGGACGAGGTCGGCACGCCCGACCTCTCGTCGTTCCGGCTCCTCGCCCACGCCGGCGCTGCGTGCCCGCAGCCGGTCAAGGAGCGCCTGCTCGCGACGTTCCCGGCCGGCTCGACCTGGGAGTTCTACGGGTCGACCGAGGGGCAGTTCACCGCCTGCTCGGGCGAGGAGTGGCAGCAGCGGCCCGGCACCGTCGGGCGCGCCCGACCCGGTCGCCGGATCACCGTCGACCCCGACGGCACGATCTGGTGCGTGGTGCCCGAGCACGCCCGCTTCACCTACTACCGCTCCCCCGACAAGACCCGGCAGGCGTGGCGCGAGACCGAGGACGGTCCGGCGTTCACCGTCGGCGACCACGGCCGGCTCGACGCCGACGGCTACCTCTTCCTCGACGGTCGCCGCGAGGACCTGGTCATCTCCGGCGGGGTCAACGTCTATCCCGCCGAGGTCGAGGACGTCCTCGCCGGGGTCCCGGGGGTCCGGCAGGTCGCGGTCTTCGGCCGCGAGGACCCCGACTGGGGGCAGCGCGTCTGCGCGGCGTACGTCGGCGAGGCGGAGCCCGACGCCCTGGCCGCGGTCGCCCGCGAGCGGCTGTCGCCCGCCAAGCGCCCCAAGGAGTACCACCGGCTCGAGGACCTCCCCCACACCGCCACCGGCAAGGTGCAGCGGCTGAGGCTGCCTGACCTCGTGGAAGGTGCCGAGCGGCCCTAGCCGCGCCCGCGGGTCGTGTCGATCCTGGACGGGCACGAGGAGGGAGTCCCATGAGCGGTCACGCCGACCAGACCCGCACCACCGCCGTCGACGACGAGCCCGCGCCGCCTGGCGCGCCCGGCCACGCCGAGGAGCTCGACGAGATGGCCGACCTGGTCATCGAGCTGGGCGCGACCGCACCCGACGAGAGCATCGCGTCGGACGGGCTGCCGGCATGGCGTCAGGGCTACCCCTACGAGCAGAAGATCTCCCGGTCGAGCTACGAGCGCACCAAGCGGCTGCTCCAGATCGAGCTGCTCAAGCTGCAGGCGCACGTCAAGGACACCGGCACCAAGGTGGCGGTGGTCTGCGAGGGCCGCGACGCCGCCGGCAAGGGCGGGTCGATCAAGCGCTTCATGGAGCACATGAACCCCCGCGGCGCACGCGTGGTGGCGCTCAGCGTCCCGACCGAGCAGGAGCGCAGCCAGTGGTACTTCCAGCGCTACGTGCAGCACCTGCCCTCGGGCGGGGAGATCGTGTTCTTCGACCGCTCCTGGTACAACCGCGCCGGCGTCGAGCGGGTCATGGAGTACTGCACCCCGCAGCAGTACCTCGAGTTCATGCGCGAGTGCCCCGAGTTCGAGCGGATGCTGGTCAACTCCGGCATCCACCTGTTCAAGCTGTGGTTCTCGGTCTCCCACGCCGAGCAGGCGGCCCGGTTCGCCGCACGCTCGCTCGACCCGGTCAAGCAGTGGAAGCTCTCCCCGACCGACCTCGCCAGCCGGGACAAGTGGGACG
>CAZKZQ010000216.1:0-6811 GCA_964557235.1 uncultured Nocardioidaceae bacterium | reverse complement strand
AGTCCTGACCGGCGAGTCCTGACCGCCGGGGTCGCCAGGCCCTGCGACTGAGGTCCCTCGGCACTTCAGTGCTCTGCTGCTCCCCGTCTCTCCTGGAGGGGTGGGAAGGAGCGGGACGATGAACCGGATCCTCGATGACCTGACCTGGCTCTCGACGGTGCGGCCCGGCGCGAGCCGGACGGCTGCCGTGACGGTCGTCGGGGCGCTCGCGTCGGCAGGCTTGTGCGTGGCCCCCGTCAGCGCCGCGTCCCAGCCGCTCCTGGAGACGCGGGCCGTGCCGACGACCTGGAGGACCACGGCCGCGTCGTCCTGCGGCGCACCCGAGACCCCGCCGAGCGCGCCCGCGAGCCTCGCCGTCGTCGGGAACTCGGTCTTCTTCACCGCCGACGACGGGGTCCACGGCCGCGAGCTCTGGAAGACGAACCGGACGACCGGCCGGACTGCGCTGGTGAAGGACATCAGGCCCGGGAGTGTGGTGTACGACGAGTACTCGCCGAACGAGCTCACGGCCGTCGGCGACTCGCTGTTCTTCGTCCACGACGACGGAGTCCACGGCCGCGAGCTCTGGAGGTCCGACGGCTCGCGGGCAGGCACGGTCCTGCTCAAGGACATCGTCCCTGGCAGCAAGTTCTCCTATCCGACGCGGCTCACCGCGGTGGGCGACGCCCTTGCCTTCGAGTCGGGCTACGCGGTGTGGTGGTCCGACGGGACAGCTGCGGGAACGGCGCCACTGACCGGGACGACTGCGCAGACCTCGGTCAGCAGACCGGACCAGCTCACCGCTGCGGACGGTCTGTTGTTCTTCACCGGTGAGGACGCCGAGCACGGGTCCGAGCTCTGGGTGTCCGACGGCACCGTCGCCGGCACCCACGTGGTCGACCTGAGACCAGGGAGCGCGAGCAGCAGCCCGACCATCCTCGGGCGGTTCGGCGACAGGGTCGTCGTGTCGGCTGACGACGGTGAGCACGGCTTCGAGCCGTGGACGTCCGACGGCACCGAGGCCGGCACCACGCTGGTGGGCGACCTGAACCCCGGCGGCTACGACAGCAGCCCCTCCTACACGGCGGACGCGCAGGGAACCCTGTTCTTCACGGCGGTGGACGGGGTCCATGGCCGTGAGGTGTGGAGCTCGGACGGCACGCGGGACGGCACCGCGATGGTGAAGGACGTGCAGCCGGATCCGGAGAGCACCAACTACACGGTCCTCGCCGCGGTCGGGGGGCTCGCCTTCTTCACCGCCGACGACGGCGAGCACGGCCTGGCGCTGTGGAGGTCGGACGGCACCGAGGCCGGCACGTTCCCCGTGACCCAGCCGGGCACGACCCCCTGGCCGGGAGGCTACCTGGGCCACGCCACGGCTGCCGGCCAGCTCTTCTTCAACGGCGACGACGGCACCCACGGGAGCGAGCTCTGGCGCTCGGACGGGACGCCGGCGGGCACGGCGATGGTTGCCGACATCAGCCCGGAGGGTGCCTACGACCAGGAGAAGTCCTTTGTGACAGCCGCGGGGGACCAGGTGTTCCTGAGCGCGGACGACGGGGTTCACGGGGCCGAGGTCTGGAGCTCGGACGGCACCGCAGCCGGCACCCGGATGGTCGCCGACGTCAACCGCGGCGGCTACTTCAACCCAGGCAGACGCGCGACCCACCACCCCCGCCGCGGGAGCCTGACGGTCAGGGTCGTCACGGAAGGGGCGGGGCGGCTGCGCGTCGCACCGGCGGCCAACGCCCTGACGCGGATCGTCGGGGTCCACGTCCTGGCCAAGGGGACCGTCGCGATCACGGTGCGCCCGACCGCACTGGGACTGCGCCGGCTCAGGGCTGCGCTGCGAGCCGCTCACCGTCACCATCGGCGGGTGGCCCGGGTCGCCGTCCGCGAACGGTTCACCTTCACCCCCTGCGGAGGTCCGCCGAGCAGCAAGGTCCGTCGCTACGTGCTGAGGCTGCGATGACCCGCCGCACCCGCTCACGCGCCTGCGTCGTCTGCTCGACCGCTGCAGCGGTCGGGGTCCTCACCGCCTCGGGCCTGGCCCCCGCCGCCCTCCCCGTACCGCTCCAGGTCCGGGCGACGTGCGGAGACGCCCGCACCCCGTCGAGCACCCCTCGCTCCATCACCGCCGTCGGCAGCACGGTGTACTTCAGCGCTGACGACGGCGTCCACGGGCACGCACTGTGGCGGACGGACCTGATGGGCGGCGCGCCGGTCCGCCTGACCGGCGCCATGGACGAGGGACCGAGGAACCTCGTCGCTCTCGGTGACCGCCTCGCCTTCGTCGCCGACGACGGGGTGCACGGCGTCGAGCTGTGGACGTCCGACGGAACGCCGGCCGGGACCACGATTGTCGCCGACCTCAGCGACGACGACTACGAAGGCCCCTCCGGACTGGTCGTGATGGACGACGCCCTCTTCTTCGAGGCGAACGGTCGGCTCTGGCGGTCCGACGGGACGGAGTCGGGCACAGTCGAGGTCACCCCGACCGAGGGAGGTCCGACCCTGACAGGGGTCGAGTCCCTCACGGCCGCTGACGACCTGCTCTACTTCCTCACCGGCGACGCCGAGGGCGGATACGACCTCTGGTCCTCCGACGGGTCGAGTGAGGGGACCGTGATGGTCAAGCGGCTCGCCCCGTCGTACGACTTCGTGGCCCTGCTGGTCCCGGTCGGGGACTCGGTGTTCTTCAACCTCCACGACGCGACGCACGGCACCGAGCTGTGGACGTCCGACGGGACCGAGACCGGCACGACGATGGTCCGGGACATCAGGCCGGGGCGCTACAACAGCGACCCGCGGTACCTCTCCGAGGTGGGTGGCTCGCTGTTCTTCACCGCGCGGGACGGCGTCCACGGACGGGAGCTCTGGCGGTCCGACGGCACGGAGAGCGGCACCGTGATGGTGAAGGACATCCATCCGGACGTGAGGAGGAACAGCACCACCTACATCAGGGGTGCGGGCGGACTGGCCTTCTTCATCGCCGACGACGGCGTCCACGGCTCCGAGCTGTGGCGGACCGACGGGACCGAGGGCGGGACCGTCCGGCTCACCGACACCGCCACCGAGGGCGCCGGCTCGTTCTACGGTCTCTCCAGTGCGGCCGCCGCGGGCGACCAGCTCTTCTTCACCGGCTACGGCGCAGCAGCCGGCACCCAGCTGTGGGTCTCCGACGGCACCTCTGCCGGAACGTCCGCGATCGCGACCATCACCCCCGGCGACTCCTACGACGAGCGCTACTTCGAGATGGCGGGAGCCGGCGACGTCCTGTTCCTCGGCGCGGACGACGGCGTCCACGGCACCGAGCTCTGGAGGTCCGACGGCACGTCTGTCGGCACCGGGATGGTCGCCGACGTCAACCGCGGTGGAGGCTTCCGCGCTGCCCGACGGGCGACGCACCATCCCCGTCGAGGCAGCATCAGTGTCAAGGTCGCCACGGAAGGCGCGGGACACCTGCGGGTCGCTCCTGCGCACAGACGGCTGGTGCAGGTCGTCCACGTCGACGTGCCCGAGGCCGGGACCCCGACGGTCGTGCTCCGGCCCACGCGGCTCGGCCTGCGCCTCCTGCGCAGGGCGCTGCGGGCCGCACACCGCGACGGTGGTCAGGTCGGCAGGCTGCCGGTCGAGGTGCGCTTCACCTTCACCCCGTGCGGTGGCGAGCCGTCGAGCCAGGTCCGCCGCTACGTGCTGAGACTTCGCTGACCGCGAGGCCGAGCCCGCCGACGCGGACCGACCAGCACGTGCGCACGGGTCGTTCGGCACCTGACCACGCCGCCGTCTCGACCTTTCCTGGGATGGTGACGGATAGGAGCCCGACGATGTCTCAGCACACCTTCCCCTCCCCCGGCGCGGGCGTCAGGGCGTCGACGTGAGCAAGCGACGCCGCCCCGCTCGTGCGAGCACCCGACGCGCAGGCACCGCGACCACTGCCGTCGTCGTGGCGGCCTCGGCACTGGTGGCTGCCCCCACCGGCGTCGGTCCGTCCGCGCAGGCAGCGACGTGCGGGTCCACGTCCTCACCGCCGAGCGTCCCCGCTCGGATCACCCCCCTGGGCCAGAGCCTGGTCTTCAGTGCGGACGACGGCGTCCACGGCCGCGAGCTGTGGAGGACGGATCGCGCGACCGGCAGGACCGTCCTGCTCAAGGACGTCACACCGGGGAAGAGCACCTACGACTACGGCCCGCAAGAGCTGACGGTCGCCGGCTCCACGCTCTTCTTCTCCGGTGACGACGGCACCCACGGTCGAGAGCTGTGGCGGTCGGACGGGACCCGCAGCGGCACCGTGATGGTCACGGACGTGATCGCCGACTTGCCACGGACCGACTACCCGGGCCCGAGGGAGATCTCGGCGATCGGCGGCTCCGTGTTCTTCTCAGCCATGGGAGCGGAGGGGACCGAGCTGTGGAGGTCCGACGGCACCGCCTCCGGCACCCGGAGACTGACGGTCGTCCCGTTCCTCACCGACGACGAGAAGTTCCCCTCACTGGGGTCGCTGACCGTCGTCGGTGACCGTCTGTTCTTCCTCGCCCGAGCCGTCGACCACACGTGGGACCTGTGGGTTTCCGACGGAAGCGTCCAGGGGACCGAGAAGGTCCTGACCTTCCCCTGGGACGACGACAGCGAGGATCCCCAGCCGAGCGACCTCACCGCGTTCGGGGACGACCTCGCCTTCGTCTTCGACGACGGGGCGCACGGACGTGAGCTGTGGACCTCGGACGGCACCACGGCGGGGACGTCCCTCGTGCGCGACGTCAACCCCGGCGGGTACGACGCCGCGCCCCAGGCCCTGATCGACGTGGACGGGACCCTGTTCTTCACCGCGCGAGACGGCGTCCACGGCCGAGAGCTCTGGCGCAGCGACGGCACCCCGGACGGCACCTCCCTCGTCGACGACGTGCAGCCCAACCCGCGGACCGCGTTCGACTCCGTGACGGCCCAGGCGAACGGGCTCGTCTTCTTCAGCGCTGACGACCGGGTGCACGGCTCGGAGCTGTGGAGGTCCGACGGGACGGCCGAGGGGACGTCACGAGTCACAGACATGCCCGCGACCGGGGATCCGTTCTACGACTCGTTCGAGGCCGTCGAAGCCGGCGGCCGGCTCTTCTTCCTCGCCGACGACGGCGAGCACGGCAAGGAGCTCTGGGTCTCGGACGGGACGGCGGCGGGCACCGGGATGGTCCGCGACCTCACCGACGGGGGGTCGTACTACGACGCGCCCGAGTACCTGTCCGCAGTCGGCGACAAGGTCTACTTCGCCGCCGGCGACGGACAGCGGGGCAAGGAGCTGTGGACCTCGGACGGCACGAGCGACGGCACGAGGATGGTCGCCGACATCAACCTCGGTGGCGGGTTCGACCCTGCCCGCCGCGGCGTCCACCACCCGCGACGGGGCACCCTGAGCGTCAAGGTCGAGACCGAGGGTGCGGGCCACCTGCGGATCGGCCCTGCAGCCAGGCGCCTGGTGCGGGTCGTCCATCTCGACGTGCCCGAGGCCGGGACCTCGACGGTCGGGCTCAGGCCGACGCGGCTCGGGTTGTACCTGCTGCGCCGTGCACTGCGGGCCGCACACCGAGACGGCGGTCAGGTCGGCAGGCTCCCGGTCCAGGTGCGCTTCACCTTCACCCCGTGCGGCGGGAAGCCGTCGAGCCAGGTCCGCCGCTACGTCCTGAGGCTGCGATGAACGACCAGGCTGCGGAGATCCGCTTCCACCACAGCCCTTCGCTCCCGGAGGTGCTGCGGTCCCTGCACTGCTCGGTGCTGATCTCGACCTACCAGGCCGGTCAGCTCATCGGTGTCGGGGTGGCCGAGGACCAGGTCACCATGTCGTTCCGGAGGTTCGAGCGCGCGATGGGAGTGGCCGCCCGTCACGACCGGATCGCACTCGCCTCCCGCGACACCATCTGGTCACTCAGCAACCACGCCGAGATCGCTCCGCGACTCGAGCCGCCGGGGCGGCACGACAACTGCTGGCTCCCTCGCGCGTCCACGATCACCGGGGAGATCCAGGCCCACGAGCTCGCGTGGGGCCTCGACGACGCGACGGGACCCGACCTCTGGTGCGTCAACACGCGCTTCTCGTGCCTGGTGGGGCTGGACGACCGGTTCAGCTTCGTCCCCCGCTGGAGGCCGCCGTTCGTCTCCGCACTGGCACCCGAGGACCGATGCCACCTCAACGGGCTGGCGATGCGCGAGGGCTCCCCCGCCTTCGTCACGATGTTCGGCACGAGCGACGAGCCCGGAGGATGGCGGGCGCTGCCCAACGACAGCGGGGTAGTCATGGACGTGACCTCGGGCGAGGTCGTCACCACCGGGCTGTCGATGCCCCACTCCCCGAGGGTGCACGACGGGCACCTGCTGGTCCTCAACTCGGGGATGGGCCGACTCGAGCACGTCGACGTCGCGAGCGGAGGACGCTCGGTCGTCGCAGCAGTGCCCGGCTATGCCCGTGGACTCGCACTCCACCGAGGGTTCGCCTTCATCGGACTGAGCCGGATCCGGGAGACCGCGATCTTCGGAGGTGCGCCCATCGCCGAGTTCCACGACCAGCTCATGTGCGGACTCGGCGTCGTCGACCTCAGGTCCGGGAGGACGGTGGCGACGTTGTGGTTCGACAACGGGATCGAGGAGATCTTCGACGTCCAGGTCGTGCCCGGGACACGATGCCCCTCCTTCGGCGACGGAGCCGCGGACGGCCAGGACATCTGGGTCGTGCCTCAGGAGGCCGCCGCTGCCGTCGGCGCCTAGAGGTACGGCGCCCCCCGCGCTCGGTCAGGCGGGGTGCGCGAGCAGCTCGCCGTGGAGGATGGTGAACCACGCGTCGTCG
>CAZKZQ010000215.1:0-6885 GCA_964557235.1 uncultured Nocardioidaceae bacterium | reverse complement strand
AGGTCGCGCGAGGTCATGCCCTTGTGGATGTGCTCGTGGCCGGCGAGCGCGCAGAACTCCTCGATCCGCGCCTTCACGTCGTGGCGGGTGACCCGCTCGCGCGCGGCGATCGAGGCGAGGTCGACCTGGTCGACGACCTTCTCGTAGGCCTCGACCACACCGTCGGGCACAGCCACGCCGAGGTCGCGCTGGGCCTTGAGCACCGCGATCCACAGCTGCCGCTCGAGCACGATCTTGTGCTCCGGCGACCAGATCGCGGCGAGGTCGGCGGCGGCGTAGCGCGTGGCCAGGACGTTCGGAACAGTCATGTCAGATCCCTGCGGCGATGTCGGTGCGGTGCTGCGCGCCGTCGAAGTGGATCCGGCCCACTGCGTCGTACGCGCGGGCGCGGGCGTCGGCGACGTCGTCGCCGACCGCGGTCACGGCGAGCACGCGGCCACCCGCGGTGACCAGGGCGCCGTCGCGGTCGGCTGTGCCGGCGTGGATCACGTCGACGCCCTCGACGGCGTCGGCCTCGTCGACCCCGGTGATCACGTCGCCCTTGCGCGGGGTGTCGGGATAGCCGGCGGAGGCCATCACGACGGTCACCGCGGCGCCGCCGCCCCAGCGCGGAGGATCGACCTCGTCGAGTCGCCCGTCGGCCGCGGCCTTGAGGAGCGCGCCGAGCGGCGAGGCGAGGCGCTGCAGGAGCGCCTGGGTCTCGGGGTCGCCGAAGCGCGCGTTGAACTCGACCACGCGGACCCCGCGCTTCGTCAGCGCCAGCCCGGCATAGAGCAGGCCCGCGAACGGGGTGCCGCGTCGCTCCATCTCGCGGACGGTGGGCACGAGCACGCGCTCGGTGACCTCGGCGACCAGGCCCTCGGGCGCCCACGGCAGCGGGGTGTAGGCACCCATGCCGCCGGTGTTGGGGCCCTCGTCGCCGTCGAGCGCGCGCTTGAAGTCCTGCGCCGGCTGGAGGGGATAGACGGTCTCGCCGTCGGTGATCGCGAACAGGCTGACCTCGGGGCCGTCGAGGAACTCCTCGATCACGACGCGCTCGCAGGCCTTGGCGTGGGCGAGCGCCGCCGCCCGGTCGTCGGTCACCACGACGCCCTTGCCCGCGGCCAGGCCGTCGTCCTTCACGACGTACGGCGCCCCGAAGGCGTCGAGGGCGTCCGCGGCCTGCTCCTCGGTCTCGCAGACCCGGGCCAGGGCGGTCGGGACCTCGGCGGCGGCCATGACGTCCTTGGCGAAGGCCTTGGAGCCCTCGAGCCGGGCCGCCTCGGCGGTCGGCCCGAAGCACGAGATGCCGGCCGCGCGCACGGCGTCGGCGACCCCGGCGACCAGCGGCGCCTCGGGGCCCACGACGACCAGGTCGGCCCCGACCTGGGTGGCCAGGGCCGCGACCGCGGCGCCGTCCATCGGGTCGACGGGGTGGAGCGTGGCGAGCCTCGCCATGCCCGGGTTGCCGGGGGCGGCGTGCACCTCGGTCACACCGGGGTCACGGGAGAGCGCCAGGACGAGCGCGTGCTCGCGCCCCCCGGTGCCGATCACGAGCGTCCTCACTGGACACAGGCTAGTCGTTGGGAGTCAGGCAACGATCCGTGGTCACCTGGCCCGAACGGGCCGCACGAGGGGCACGAAGGCGCTACGTTCTCCCCGGACGGTCGCACCACCGTGGATTTCGGGCAACACGACGGGGACGAAGGGTGTGTCGACCATGCGCGTGGTGATCGCCGACAACGATCCGGACGCGCTCGAGCTCGCCCTGACGGACCTCCGGCTCGAGGGCCACGAGGTCCATGCCGCCACCGATGCCGCCGGCGCGCGCGAGCTCCTCGAGACCGTCGACCCCGACATCGTGATCCTCGACCACCGCATGCCGCCCGGGCTCACGGGCCTGGAGCTCGCCGAGGAGCTCGTCGCCGCCGGCACGACGGTGCCGATCGTGATCTACAGCAACTACCAGGACCCCGCCCTGCGGGCACGGGCCGCGAAGATCGACGTGCCGTTCCTGGCCAAGGGCAACCTGCGCACGCTGCGCGCCGCGATCCGGGCGGTGAGCACGCGTGGGTGATCGAGCGTCCTTGTCGGGACTGTCGGCGGTGTCCAAGGTCGTGACCGCGGTCGTGCTGCTGGCCGGGCTGCTCGCCGGGCTCGGCATCCTCCTCGCCGCGAAGCACGCCTCGAACCTCGAGGCCGACGTGCGCACCCGCGAGATCGCCGCCAACGCCGTGCCCAACCTCGGCGTGGCCCTGCGTGCCGCGCTCACCGAAGCCGAGACGCTGGGTGGAGCCAAGTCCCAGGTCGTGGAGCTCGCCGACAGCGAGGACGCAGGGGTGTCCCAGGAGGTCGCCGTCCGCGCCCGGGACACCGGTCGCGCCCTGCTCGCCGACTCCGGCGTGGTCGTGGCCGCGACGTACTCGACGCCCACCCCGCCCAAGTCCGTCTCGCAGCGACGGGAGACCGTCACCGGGCTCTACGTCGTGCCCCTCGAGCTCGGCCCCACGCTCGAGCGGCTCCGGCCGGCCGCGGGTGGCGTCTCGGTCACCAGCCCGTCGCAGGAGCTCGGCCGCGTCGGCGACGAGGCACCCGACGGCGCGACGACCTACTCCGTGCCGCTGGCGCTGTCGCTGGTGTCCGGCTGGACCGTCGACGTGTGGACCCCGAGCGAGGGGATCGGCTTCGTCGCCTGGCTGCTCGCCGGGCTCTGCGTCGTCCTCGGCATCGCCGCGGCCGCCTTCGTCGTACGCCGGTCGCGGCAGGTCCAGGCCACCGAGGGCGAGCTCGTCTCGCTGCGGCAGCAGAGCACGGTCCTGGCCGGTCTGGCCGCCGTCGCGCAGCGCAGCCTCGACCTGGCCGACGTGCTCCCCGCCGTGACCACCCAGCTCGCCGACGCGCTCGGCCTGCGGGGCGTCACGCTCACCGCTCCGACCAAGGACGGCGAGCGCGCGTTCTTCCGCTACGGCGACGCACCCGCGCCGAGGCCCGGCTCGACGCTGCCCTCGACCGTCGACGCCGGGGAGTCGGTGTCGCTGGCGCTCGCTCGTGGCAGCCGGATGGTCGCCCGTCTCAACGTGATGGCCGGGAGGGCCCTCGACGCCGAGGACCTGACCACCCTCGTGGCCGCCGGGGAGCTGCTCACGTCGGCGCTGACCAACGCCGAGGCCTTCGCCCAGCAGCGTGACCTCCTCCAGCGCCTGCGCGCCGTCGACGAGCTCAAGACGGTCTTCCTGGCGACCGCGTCGCACGAGCTGCGCACGCCGGTCGGGGTCATCTCCGGGTTCGCCGAGCTGCTGTCGACCCACGTCGACGACCTCGAGCCGTCCAAGGTGCGCGACTACGCCGGCCGCATCGACGCGACCGCCCAGCAGCTGGCCTCGCTGGTGGAGAACCTGCTCGACTTCTCGCGCATGGAGCGCGGCATCGTCGGCGAGCAGGAGCACGTCCTGCTGGACCTGGGCGACACCGTCCAGCGGATCCTCGAGGACCACCAGGACCTCGGCGCCCACCACGAGGTGGTGACCAGCGCCTCGTCCGGGCTGGAGGTGCTCGGCAACGAGCACGCCGTCGAGCGGGTGCTCACCAACCTGGTGGGCAACGCCGCGAAGTACTCCCCCGCCGGCACGACCATCCGCGTCCTCGTCCGGCCCGAGGGCGACGGCGTCGCTCTCCACGTCGACGACGAGGGCGACGGCGTCGCCCCGGGGGACCGCGAGCAGGTGTTCAGCCGCTTCTACCGGGGCAGCGGGGACGCCGTGGTCAACACCCGCGGCGCCGGGCTCGGCCTGGCGATCGTCCACGAGTTCGCCGCCTCCATGGGCGGGGTCGCCTCGGTCTCCGAGGCTCCGTCCGGTGGAGCGCGCTTCACCATCAGGTTCCCGCTCGCCGAGCGGACCGGCACGTCGATGCCCGCCACGCGGGCCCCAGCCCAAGGAACGTCCGATGTCCTCACGTGACCGCTTCGTGCCCGCCGCTGCCGCTCTCGCCGTCCTCCTCGTCGGCATCGTCATGGTCACGCTCCTGCGCGGGGCGGAGCGCGACGGCACCCGGGCCCTCGAGGACGCCAAGCGGGCGCAGGTGCAGACGACCGCGCAGAGCTTCGACGCGCGCGTCGTCTCGACCTTCTCCTCGCTCGGCGGTCTCGGCGCCCGCCCCTGGGAGCTGACCCTGCGCAGCAAGGCCGACCAGGCGGTCCTCGACACCTTCGCGATCGACCCCGACGCCGAGTCCGGCAGCTTCCTCGTCGACAGCAAGGACCGCATCGTCAGCGGCACGCTCCTGCGCCCGGGCAAGCTCGGGTCGACGTACGACGGCCCCGGCTGGGAGGAGGCCAAGGCCGCCCTCGCCAACGCGCCGGCGGTGATCCTGCCGGTCTCGGAGGACGGCGGCGCGACCACCGAGCTCCCGTCGTTCGCCTATGCCGTCGCGATCCGCGGCGCCGACCAGACCAGCGTGCGCGGCGCCTTCGTCTTCGAGGCCGCACTGACCAAGGACTCGTCCTTCAGCCAGGAGATCCAGGGCCTGGCCGACAGCAGCGCGAGCACCGAGAGCTGGCGCTTCGTCGACAGCCAGGGCCGCGTCGTCGCGACGACCCTGCCGACCGGCCTGGGCCAGGTGCTGCCCGAGGACGGTCTCGTCGACCTCGCGCCCGGCAAGCACGAGGTCGGGGACGACCTGGTGTTCAGCGCCGACGTGCCGTCGGTGGGGTGGCAGGTCCTGTTCACCCAGGACCGCGACGAGTTCGTCGGACCCCTCGCCGGGCCGCTGCAGAACGTCGGCCTGATCCTCATCGCCGTGCTGCTGGTGACCGGCCTGCTGCTGACGATCCTGCTGGCCCGGCGCCTCAAGCAGGAGCGCGAGGAGCGGCGGCGGCTGCTGGAGCTCACGCGCTCCCAGGAGGAGTTCATCTCCGTGGTCTCGCACGAGCTCCGCACGCCGGTCTCGGGCGTCCTCGGCTTCCTCCAGACCAGCCTCGACCACTGGGACGTGATGGACGACGGCGAGCGCCGCAACGCGGTCAGCCGCGCCTTCCTCAACGCGCGCCGCCTCCAGGCGATGACCCGCGACGTGCTCGACACCGAGAGCCTGGAGTCGGGCCGGTTCGGCTACGTCATGGGCGAGGTCGACCTCGTCGACGAGGTCCGCACGGCCGCCGACGGCTTCGCCGGCACGGGCGGGGTCCGCGTGAGCCTGCCCGAGGAGCCCGTGGTGGTCACCGGCGACGCCGACCGGCTCCAGCAGGTGCTCACCAACCTGCTGGACAACGCCCGGCGCAGCGCCCCGGCCGACACCCCGATCGACGTGGCGATCTCCGTCGACGGGCCGCTGGTGCGGCTCACCGTCGAGGACACCGGGAGCGGCATCGACCCCGACCAGCTGGAGCGGATCTTCGACAAGTTCGTCCGCGGCCGCGAGGGGGCGGTCTCCGGCACCGGCCTCGGGCTCTACATCTCCCGCCAGATCGTGAGCGCGCACAACGGCCGGATCTGGGCCGAGAGCCGCCCGGGTCACACGCGGTTCGTGGTCGAGCTGCCTCTCGCCGCGGTGGGGGATCGTAGGATCCCCACACCATGACATCTGCCGCCACCCCGGTCCGTCCCACCGTCCTCGTCGCGGACGACGAGCCCGACATCCGCGAGCTCGCCCGCGTCCTCCTCGAGATGGACGGCTTCGACGTGGTCGCGGAGGCGGTCGACGGAGAGCAGGCGATGGAGCGCTACCTCGGGCTCAACCCGCCGCCGATCCCGAGCGTGGTGCTGCTCGACAACCGCATGCCGCGCCTCGGCGGCCTCGAGACCGCGGAGCGCATCCTCGACCTGCACCCCGAGCAGTGCGTGGTCCTCTTCTCGGCCCACCTCGACGCCGACGTGACCACGCGGGCGCGCGAGCTGGGTGTCGCGGCGTGCGTCTCCAAGGTGGACACCGCCAAGCTGCCGCGGATCCTCCGCGACCTGATCGGCTCCTGACCCCCGCGGCGACGTTCGCCGGCGGCGTACGGCGGAGCGCGGCTCAGCGCAGGACGATCGACTCCTCGCGCCCCGGGCCGACCCCGATGCCCCAGAACGGCGCCCCCGAGAGCTCCTCGAGGCGACGGACGTAGGCCTGCGCGTTGGCCGGCAGGTCCTCGAAGGTGCGGCAGCCCGAGATGTCCTCGCGCCAGCCGGGCAGCATCTCGTAGACCGGCGTGGCGTGGTGGAACTCGGTCTGCGTCATCGGCATCTCGTCGGTGCGCTCGCCGTCGATCTCGTAGGCCACGCAGACCGGGATCTCGTCCCACTCGCCGAGGCAGTCGAGCTTGGTCAGGAAGAACTCGGTCAGCCCGTTGACCCGCGAGGCGTAGCGCGCGATCACCGCGTCGTACCACCCGCAGCGGCGCGGACGACCGGTCGTCGTGCCGAACTCGGCGCCGATCTCGCGCAGCTTGTCGCCGTCGGCGTCGAGCAGCTCGGTCGGGAACGGCCCCGAGCCCACGCGGGTCGTGTAGGCCTTGATCACGCCGATGATGCGGTCGATCCGCTTGGGGCCGATGCCGGCACCGGCGCCCACGCCGCCGGCGATCGGGTTGGACGAGGTCACGAACGGATAGGTGCCGTGGTCGACGTCGAGCATCGTGGCCTGGGCGCCCTCGAAGAGCACGACCTTGTCGTCGTCGAGCGCCCGGTTGAGCACCAGGGAGGTGTCGGCGACCATCGGCTTGAGGCGGTCGGCGTAGGCGCCGATCTCCTCGAGGATCTCCTCCACGCTGATCGCGCGGCGGTTGTAGACCTTCACGAGCAGGTGGTTCTTCACCTCGAGCGCGGCCTCGACCTTGGCGGCCAGGATCTTCTCGTCGAAGACGTCGGCCACGCGCACGCCCACGCGGTTGATCTTGTCGGCGTACGCCGGCCCGATGCCGCGCCCGGT
>CAZKZQ010000214.1:0-6916 GCA_964557235.1 uncultured Nocardioidaceae bacterium | reverse complement strand
TCGGAGAGGTCGAAGCCGACCTTCTTGGCGTCGACGTCGAACGCGGCGACGAACTCCACGTCGGAGACGTGGTAGTCACCGAACTTGACGTGCATCAGACCCGGGACCGTGGTCTCGGGATCGGCGTCGCGGTAGTAGTGCACACCCTGGATCAGGGACGTGGCGCAGTTGCCCACGCCCACGATGGCGACTCGGACAGAACCCATGGGGCTCTCCTTCATCTCTCTGGTTTTTCTCGGTCGGTGTCAGGTTGTTCAGGGGGACGCGGGGGCGTCCGGGGGTGGAGCGGGGGTGCCCCGCTCCGCGGCGATCAGGTCGGAGAGCCACACCAGCTCCCGCTCCACGGACTCCACGCCGTGGCGCTTGAGCTCGCGGGCATAGGTGTCACGGCCCTGGCTGCGGTCGAGGTCGGCACGCACCTGGGAGAGGCGTTCCTCCAGGCGTGAGCGGCGACCCTCGAGGATCCGCAGCCGGATCGCGGCGTCGGTGCGCCCGAAGAAGGCGAACCGGACGTCGAAGTTGTCGTCCTCCCAGGTCGAGGGACCCGAGTCGGACATCAGCTTGGCGAACCGCTCGTCACCGGCCGGCGTGAGGCGGTAGGTGATGCGCTGGCGGCGGCTGACGGGAGCGGCAGCACCGGGCGCGGCGGCCCTGGGGGTGACAGGGGCGACGTCCTCGACGATGAGGCCGGCCTTGGACAGCTTCTTCAGTGCCGGGTAGAGCGAGCCGTAGGACAGCACCCGACCCCAGCCCAGCACCAGGTTGAGCTGCTTGCGCAGCTCGTAGCCGTGGAGGGGGTTCTCGTGGAGCAGGCCGAGCACGGCCAGCTCGAGCGTGTCGCCCCGACGAGCCACGGATGTCCCCCTCTACGGTGTGCGTGCCGGCACGGGAGGTGCCAGCTCGATCTATCGAACGAACGTATCGTACCGATATATCGAACGCGATCCAAACCTGGTCGCCGCGTGGGCTTCCCCACCTGCCCGAAATCTCCCTTGCTGGGCTACCGGCCCGTAGGCTTGGGGATCGTGAGCGACAGCAAGAGGCCCCCGAGCCGCCCCACGGCGGGCGACAAGGCCCCCCAGAAGCCCGAGCGATCTGCCACCCGCACCTGGGTCAAGCGCGGCTTCCTCGTGCTCGCCACCGCCTTCGGGCTCGGCCTTGTGCTGTTCGCCTTCGCCTACGCCACCACCGACATCCCCGACCCCAACGAGGGGTTCGAGGCCCAGACGACCTACGTCTACTACGACGACGGCAAGACGGTCCTGGGCAAGTTCGCCGAGCAGAACCGCACCACGATCCCGCTCGACGAGGTCCCCCAGCACGTGCAGGACGCGGTCATCGCGGCCGAGGACGCCTCGTTCTGGACCAACAAGGGGCTCGACCCCAAGGGCATCATCCGGGCGGCCTTCAACAACGCCAAGGGCGGCGACACCCAGGGCGCCTCGACGATCACCCAGCAGTACGTCAAGGTGCTCTACCTGACCCAGGAGCGCAGCTTCACCCGCAAGGCCAAGGAGGCGATCCTCAGCCTCAAGATCCACCGCCAGCTCTCCAAGGAGGAGATCCTGGCCGGCTACCTCAACACGATCTACTTCGGCCGCGGCTCCTACGGCATCGAGGCGGCCTCCCGTGCGTACTTCGGGGTCCCGGCCAAGAAGCTCACCCTGCAGCAGGGCGCCGCGCTGGCCTCGATGATCAACAACCCCAACAACCTCGACCCGGCCGAGGGGCAGTCCTCCAGGGACGCGCTGGAGTCGCGCTACACCTACGTCATCGACCGGATGTCCGAGATCGGCACGCTGCCCTCGGTCAAGGGCGACCCCTACCAGCTGCCCAAGTTCCCCAAGCGCAAGGTGGAGAACACCAACGGCGGCCAGCGCGGCCACATCATGACGATGGTGCGCAAGGACCTGATCGCCAACGGCTTCAGCGAGAGCGAGATCCTCACCGGCGGCCTGCGCGTCACCACGACGATCAGCAAGAAGGTGCAGAGCGCGATCGAGTCCGGCGTGCCCGAGGTCGCCCCCAAGCTCAAGGGCCTGCACACCGCGGTCGCCTCGGTGGACCCGCGCTCCGGTGCGCTCAAGGGCATCTTCGCGGGGCAGGACTACCTCGAGAGCCAGCTCAACTGGGCGGTCGAGGGCGGCGCCCCCGGCTCGACGTTCAAGCCGTTCGCGCTCGCGACGGCGCTGGACTACGGCTACTCGCTCAAGAGCACGTTCAACGGCAACTCGCCCATCGACATCAACGGCACCGAGTTCAGCAACCAGGGCGAGGGCGGCGGTGAGAGCTACGGCTCCTCGATCAGCCTGCTCACCGCGACCGAGAAGTCGGTCAACACCGCCTACATCGACCTCGCCGACTCGATGGACGACGGCGTCGACCAGATCATCGACCACGCCGTCGCGATGGGCATCCCGCGACGCGCGCCCGGCCTCGACGACACCCTCAGCATCGTGCTCGGCTCGGCCACGATCAGCCCGATCGACATGGCCAACGCCTACGGCACCATCGCCGATGCCGGTCAGGCCAAGAAGTGGTACCTCGTCGACCGGGTCAAGACCCTCGACGGCTCGCGCCCCTACAAGCACCGCGGCAAGACCACCCAGGCCATCTCCGAGGACATCGCCGCCGACACCTCCTACGCGCTGCAGCAGGTCGCCGACGTCGGCACCGGCACCAACGCCAACGTGATCGGCCGTGACATCGCCGGCAAGACCGGCACCGCCACTACCGACGGCGGGCACGTGCGCTCCTCGTGGTTCGTGGGCTACACCCCGCAGCTCTCGACCGCGGTGATGTACGTCCGCGGCAACGGCAACAAGCCGCTCGACGGCTTCCTCGACACGTTCTACGGCGGGGAGTACCCCGCCCGCACCTGGGCGGCCGTGATGGGCAAGGCGCTGGAGGGCGAGGAGGAGATCCCGTTCCCGGAGCCGGCCAACCTCGAGCAGACCGCCGAGGGCCACGAGCCCTACACGCCGCCGCCGAGCCCGACCCGGACGCCGAGCAAGTCGCCCAGCCAGGAGCCCTCGGAGACCCCGAGCGAGACCCCGAGCGAGACGCCGACGGACACCCCGAGCCTGGAGCCCTCCTCGCCTCCGCCGAGCGACGGCGCCACCGACGGGGCCACGCCCGGCGGCCGGGGGACCCCGGCAGCGGAGCAGACCACGCCGGCCGGCCGGGCGCAGGAGCGCGCGGTCGAGCGGCGCGGCGGCCGGCGACGTCGTACGCCGGCAGCGGGACGCCGGGCCCCGGCGGCCTGATCGCGACCGCCCGACGCGATGATGACGGGATGAGCCACCCCCGCCCGCACGTCGTGGCCGGCGCGGTCGCCCCGACCCACGAGGACCCCACGGCGCGCGAGGCGAGCGGCCTGCTCGGTGGGCCCGCGGGCACCCACGCGGCTGGGCACCCGTGGTGGACGCCGGTGCGGGTGGTCCTCGCCCTGGCGTGCGTGACGTGGCTGCTCGCGATCGGGCAGAAGGCCCCGTGCGACGTGTCGAAGTGGGACGGCAGCGACCAGCGCTACCGGCTGATGTGCTACTCCGACATCCCCTACCTCTATGCCGGCCGCGGGTTCGCCGAGCGCTGGGTGCCGTTCACCGACAACGGTGGGCGCTACATGTACCTCGAGTACCCCGTCCTCACCGGCTACTTCGCCTTCGGCGCCGCGATCGTGACCCAGGCCGTCGTGCCGGGCGAGGCCGACGTCGACGACCGGCGACGGGTCCCGACCGACCAGGTGGGCGCCCTGCCCACCGTCCAGCGCGAGCGTCTGGCCTACTTCCGCGTGACCGCGGTGCTGCTCGCGCCCTTCGCCCTGCTGGCGGCGTACTTCCTGGCCGGTGCGCACCGGCGGCGTCCCTGGGACGCGCTGCCCTACGTGCTCGCGCCCACGCTCGTCGCCGCGGGGCTGATCAACTGGGACATCATCCCGGTGGCCCTGCTCGCCGGCGGCTTCTGGGCGTGGGCCCGCGGGAGGCCGGTCCTCTCGGGGGTGCTGATCGGGCTCGGCGCCGCCGCCAAGCTCTATCCGCTGTTCGTGCTCGGCGCCTTCCTCGTGGTCGCGATCCGGCGACGGCAGACGCGCGACCTCGGCCTCACCGTCGCCGCCGCCGCCGGTGCCTGGCTCGCGACCAACCTGCCGGCAATGGTGGTGAACCTCGAGGGCTGGAAGGCCTTCTGGACCTTCAACTCCGGCCGCGGGCCCGACCTGGGGTCGATCTGGCTGGCGTTCTCCCAGCACGGCCACGCGGCGTCGCCCCACACGATCAACGTCGTGCAGTGGCTGGTCTTCGGCGGCGGCTGCCTGGCGATCCTCGTGCTCGGCCTGCGCTCGCGCCACGTGCCGCGCATCGCCCAGCTGGCCTACCTGATCCTGATGGTGTTCCTGCTGGTCAACAAGGTCTACTCCCCGCAGTACGTCCTGTGGCTGCTGCCCGTGGCCGTGCTCGCGGTGCCGCGCTGGCGGCCGCTGCTGGTCTGGCAGGCCGGCGAGCTGCTCTACTTCGCGGCCTGCTGGTGGATGCTCGGCGGCATCACGGCCTCGGCGACCGGCGGCGCGCCGGACCCGCTCTACGCCCTGGCGATCGTGATCCGCATGGCGGCCGAGCTCTTCCTCGGCGTCGTCGTCGTCCGCGACATCCTGCGTCCCGAGCACGACGTCGCCCGGACCTATCCCGACGACGACCCGATGTGCCCGCCGCGGATGCTCGTGTCGACGTACTGACCGCCCCTGGGAATCCGACCCCCTCAGACGAAGCGGATCTGGTCGAACGCGGTCGCGGTGAACCGCACCTGGACGTCGACCTCGTCGCCGATCGAGGGCACCGGAGCACCCGAGGGCAGGAAGAGCATCGAGGCCTGCATGTGGGGCGGTTCGGCGAACAGCCGCTGCTTGCCGCCGACGGTGAACGGCGAGCGCACGAACCCGGCCGCGTCGAGACCGCCCTTGGCGATGCGGGCGGCGCGGTCGCGCATGGTGGCGCCGCCGGTCGGTGCCTCCAGCCCGATGCCGTGGGCCGTGCCGCCCGACACCACGAGCAGGTGGCCATGCTTGGGGGCGGAGCGGCCGCGATAGCCGAACACGTCGCCCCGCTCGACCTCGTGCACGTCGAGCACGCTGGCCTTGACCCTGAGGGCTCCGCGGTCGCCGAGCCAGAGCCGGGTTCCGATGCGCGGCCGGATCTCGAAGTCAGGGTACGACGATCGCAGCGTGCCGAGCTCGTCGTCGGTGAGGTGGGAGACGAACACCCGGCGCGAGTCGATGCCCGAGGCGACCAGGTCGGTGATCGCCCGCTCGACCTCGCCCAGGTGCGAGCCGTGGGACATGGGCAGGTGCAGCGCGAAGCCCTCGACGGTCACACCGGCCACGTGGTCCGCGGCCTCGCGCAGCCCGGCCGGGGTGAAGCCGTGCCGCTTCATCGAGGTGATCAGCTCGAGCACGATGCGCACCCGGCCCCCGTCGGAGCCGGCCTCGTCGGGGTCGCGGGTGGCGGCGGCGAGCCCGACCAGGTCCTCGCGCCGTCCGACCGTGTGGACCAGCCGGCCGGAGTACGTCGCCCGCGCCTCGAACGGCCGCCACGGGGTGAGCACCAGCACGTCGCCGGCGAAGTGCTCGAGCGCCTCGCCGACCTCGGCATAGGTGCCGACGGCGAGGGTGTCGGCGCCGAGCTCGCCGGCCAGCTCGGCCAGGCGGGCGACGCCGAAGCCGTAGCCGTTGCCCTTGGCCACGGGCACGATCCCGGGAACGGCCTCGACGACGGAGTCGAGGTGGGAGCGCCAGCGCTGCTGGTCGACGTAGAGCGTCAGCACGTCAGCCCCGCCGCTTCAGGTAGAGCTCGAACGCCTTGTACAGAGCGCGGTTGACGGGCAGGTCCCACTCGCCGGCGTGCTCGACCGCCTCGCCGCCGGTGCCGACCTTGAAGCGGATCAGGCCCACGTGCGGGTCGTCCTCGTCGAGCGTGTCGGTGATCCCCCGCAGGTCGTAGACGCTCGCGCCGTGGGCCATCGCGTGCTGGATCATCGCCCACTGCGCGGCGTTGGAGCCGCGCACCTCGCGCTTCTCCGTCGACGAGGCGCCGTAGGAGTACCAGACGTGGGTGCCGACCTGGATGAGGATCGTCGCGGCGACGAGGTCGCCCTCGTGCTCGGCGGTGAACAGCGCGATCCGGTCGGGGTCCTCGGCGCCGAGCGCGCGGAACATCGTGGTGAAGTACGACGCCGGCCGCGGCGTGAAGTGGTCGCGCTCGGCGGTGTGGACGTAGAGGTCGTGGAACTCCTTGAGCCGGGCCTCCACCTGGTCGGCGGGCACGCGGCAGGCGACGACGCCCTCCTTGGCGGCCTTCTTGATGTTGCGCCGCCACTGCTGGTTCATGCCCTTGAGGACGTCGTCCTCGTCGCGGCCGGCCAGCGGGACCTGGAAGTTGTACTGCGGCTGGCCGGCGCTGAAGCCGCCCTCGGCCTTCTGCTCGCGCCAGCCCAGCGAGCGCAGCGCGGAGACGACCCGGGCGCCGGTGGTCTCGCGCACCAGCGGCGGCACCTGGTCGAGCGTGCGCACGGACTCGTCGGCGACACCGGCCTTGATCGCCGCGGCGTCCCAGCGACGGGTGACCACGGGCGGGCCGATCCGGATGCCGAAGGCGCCCTGGCCCTTGAGGTGGGCGACCATCGGGTCGAGCCACGCGGCGAGGTCCTCGTCCTCCCAGTCGATGACCGGGCCCTCGGGGAGGTAGGCGAGGTAGCGCTTCACCCGCGGGATCTGCCGGTAGAGCACCAGCGCGGCGCCCACGAGGTCCCCGTCACGGAACCAGCCGATCGACTCGCGCCGCCACTCGCTCTTGACCTCGCCCCACGCCGGCACCTGGAGGAAGCTCACGCTGTCGCGCGAGCGCACCAGCTCGAGGTGCTGCTC
>CAZKZQ010000213.1:5487-6987 GCA_964557235.1 uncultured Nocardioidaceae bacterium | reverse complement strand
GTGGAGGGCTCGTCGAGCACCAGTCGCTGACCACCGTCGACCAGCTCGCGGCAGACATCGAGGTGGCCGGCGTGCGTCGCCGTCTCGACGATGACGTGCAGGAGCACCTCGCGCAGCGTCGAGTGCGGCGGTTCACCGGCGCCCTCGAACCACCACCGCGGTGACGCGTCGATGCTGAGCGACATGATCGTCTCGGTCGCCAGCGCGCACTCCTCGGCATAGAGCGCCACGAGGTCGTCGTCGCTCAGGTGGTCGGGTGCCGTCCAACCTTCGTAGCCCTCCGGCAGGCGCACCGGCTCCCCCGCCATCACCGCACGGAACCAAACGCGCTCGACGTCCAGCGCGAGGTGGTGCAGGAGACCGCGAGCCGTCCAGCCCGACGGGACCTGCGACCGTCGGCGCTCCGCTGCAGGCATCGAGGTGAACTGTTGGGAGACGTGTCGCCGCTGGGCCTCCAGCCACCCGACGAGCCCGTCCTTGAGCGCCTGCTCCGCATCTCCGTCCATGCCTCCCAGTCAACCCGAGAGGTTCTTCGCCCGGCACCTCGGCTGAGGCCTAGGCTCACCAGCGTGTGGTCCTACCGCTCGGAGAACTCGCTCCTCTCGGTCTGCTCCCAGGACTCGGCCCTGTCGATCGGCAGCATCGGGTCGGTCGCGTCGATCGCGAGCATCGGGTCGTTCGCCTCGGCCGCGTCGGTGATGTCGTCGATGTCCGCGCTCTCGCTGATGTCGCACCAGAGCAACGGGTCGGCGTTGTCCCACCAGAGCGACGGCTCGATCCTCTCCAGCCAGGCGGCGCACGCGCTGCTCGCCAGCCGGGACCGCGGCGACGTCCCACGCGGGCTGGTCTCCGCCGGGGTGCTCGTCCTGCTCGCCAGCGCAGCGGTGCACCGCGCCATCCGGGGTCAGCGGCGGTAGGAGCTGTCCGGCAGCATCGGCGGGCAGGTGCCACCGGCCGAGGTGGCCAGCTCGAAGTGCCACACCTCGTTGGCGAAGACCTGGCACAGGCCGTAGCGCGAGCCGTGCCTGCGCAGCCAGGCGTCGGCGGACTCCGGGCCGAGGTCGACGGCGTCGCCGGTGACGTGGGCCGAGGTGTCGGGAGTCGCGACGAAGCGCCGCGCCGCGGCCACGCTGCCGTACTTCTCGATCGCCTCCTGCAGCAGGCGCTCCTGGTGGGCGCGGCTGCGCCACCCGCTGGTGATCTCGATCCGCACCCCGTCCGCCTGCGCGTCCCGAGCCGCAGCGGCGACGGCCGCCCGCAGCGCCGGGTCGAGGCGACGGATGGTCGGGTTGTGCGGGCCCATCGGCTCGCTGCGCAGCGACATCGCGGACGTCACCAGGGCGACGAGCAGCGTGGTCAGGACGAGGGGTCTGAGGAGCTTCGTGAACACCCCACCGACGCTGTCAGCGGCGACCCTCCCCGCGCGTCCGTCGCAGGTGCCGCTCGTCGCGCCTCAGGGTCCGGACCGCTCCCCCGCAGGTACGACGCCCAGAGGTCGCC
>CAZKZQ010000213.1:0-5387 GCA_964557235.1 uncultured Nocardioidaceae bacterium | reverse complement strand
CGCGCCGCCGTGGACTCGCGGAACACCCGGTCGACCCCGTGGAACAGCAGGTCGGCCAGCCGCGGGGTCAGCACGTTGAGCGCGTCGATCGCGCGCGCGGGCAGCGGGTCGACGGTGATCGGCCGGTCCTCCAGGGCGCGGACCACCTTGGCCGCGGCCTGCTCGGGCGTCAGCGCGGGCGCCCGGCGATAGAGCCCGGTCGGCCCGATCATGTCGGTGCGCACCAGCGACATCCGCACGTTGGTGAAGGTGATGTTGTCGCCGAGGTACTCCCGCGCGGCGATCCGGCTGAACACGTCGAGCGCCGACTTGGACGCGAGGTAGGCCGAGAACTTCGGCGCCTTCACCAGCACGCCCCAGCTGAGCACGTTGACCACGTGCCCGAAGCCGCGGTCCACCATCGCCGGCAGCAGGCCCATGGTCAGCCGCACGGGCCCGAAGTAGTTGATCTCCATGGTGCGCTCGAAGTCGTGCATGCGGTCGTAGGACGAGGAGATCGACCGGCGGATCGACCGGCCCGCGTTGTTGACCAGGTAGTCGACTCCCCCGTGCTCGGCGAGCACCACCTTGACCAGGTCGTCGACCGCCTCACCCTCGGAGAGGTCGCAGGGATAGCAGTGGGCCGTGCCACCGGCGTCGGTGATCTCCACCGCGAGGCGGCGCAGCTCGTCGGCCCGTCGTGCGACCAGCAGCACGACGGCCCCGCGGGCCGCGCACTCGCGTGCCGTCGCCTCGCCGATGCCGGAGGAGGCGCCGGTGACCATGACCGTGCGGCCACGCAGCGGCGACGGCACCTCGGCCCCGGGCACCAGCCGCGCCAAGCGGCGCACCTGGGCGGCGGGACCGGCCAGCAGGACCGCGGGCACGCCTCTCACAGCGCCGGCCTCCGGTCGGCCCACGGGCGAGCCTTCTCGATCTCGGCGCTGAGCGCGACCAGCGTGGGCTCGGCCCCCTGGCGCCCGACCAGCTGCACCGAGGTGGGCAGGCCCTCGGCGAACCCGGCGGGCACGGCCGCGGCCGGGTGGCCGGTGACGTTCCAGATCGCCATGTAGGCGATCGTGCCGGTGCACGCGAGCAGCGCCGGGAGGGCGCCCTTGCCCTCCACCTGGCCCACGGGCGGCGGCAGGGTCGGGATCGTGGGCGTGAGCAGCACGTCGACCAGGCCGAAGACGCGGGCGTCCATCGTCTCCGCGATCCGGCCACCGCGACGCTCGGCGGCGGCCACGACGCGGGGACGCGCCCAGGCCCCCATCCGCGCGATGTCGCGCGTGCGCTTCTCCAGCCGGTCGGGGTGCTGCACCCGCGTGATCTCGTCGCGCACCGCCCCGAAGAACTGCGGCAGGAACGCCATCGTCACGTCGGGGTAGCGCGGGTCGATCTCGACCACCTCGTGGCCGAGGTCGGAGAGCAGCTCGACGGTCTCGCGCAGCGCGGCCGCCTGGGGCGCCGACGGCTTGACCCCGAGCACCGGCGAGGCCGACGACCACCCGATGCGCAGGCGGGACGACGAGCCCGAGGACCCGGCGTGGGCCGCCTCGACGAACGAGCCGGTGTCGGGCGCCTGGAAGCGGTCGGTGAGCGTGGCACCGCCGCGCAGGACGTCGTACACCAGGGCGCTGTCGAGCACCGACCGCGCCAGCGGCCCGAGGACGCCGAGCGTGCCCCACAGGTCCGGCCACGGGGCGGTCGAGACCCGTCCCCGCGTCGGCTTGAGGCCGAAGAGCCCGCAGCACGCCGACGGGATCCGGATCGAGCCGCCGCCGTCACCACCGATCGCGACGGCGACCATCCCGGAGGCGACCGCGGCGGCGGTGCCACCCGACGAGCCACCGGGCGAGCGCGAGGTGTCCCACGGGTTGAGCGTGTTGCCGAAGCGGTCGGACTCGGTGAAGGGGAACTGCCCGAACTCCGGCATGTTGGTCTTGCCCACGACCACGGCGCCGGCCTCGCGCAGCAGACGTGTCACCGCCCCGTCCTCGGCGACCGGTTCGCTGTTGCCCAGGCCGCCGAAGGTCGTCACCGTGCCGGCGACGTCGTTCTCCTCCTTGATCGCGACGGTGACGCCGTGCAGCGGCCCCAGCGGCGTCGCCGCCTCGTCGCGGGCCGCGGCCTCCGCGCGGGCCTCGTCGGCGAGCACGACCGTGAAGGCGTTGACCTGGGGGTCCACCTGATCGATCCGGGACAGCGAGGCGTCGAGCAGGGCTGCCGCCGTGGTGCGGCCGTCGGCCACCGCGGCGGCCTGCCCGTGCACTCCGGCCCACAAGAGGTCGTCGGTCATGGGCGCCACCGTAGCGGTCGGACCTGACGGCTGGTCAGGCGCTCAGGAGCGTGCGCACGACCCGCAGGCCCACCGACATCCGGGCCAGGTCCGCCCGGTCGTCGGTGCAGATCTCGCGCAGGGTCTGCACCGCCCGCTCGAGGACGACGCCGTCCCCCTCGCGCCACGTCATGATGCGCTGGGCGACCGCCTCGTCGGAGGAGTCGTCGGCGTCCCCGGTGCGGTCGAGCACCTGGGAGGTCAGGGCCGCGTGCACCGAGTAGAGGTCGTCGCGCAGCGCCGCCCGCGCCATCGTCTGCCAGCGGTCGGTCCGGGGCAGCTCGAGGATGCGCTGGTTGAGCGTCGGCAGGCTCAGCTCCTCGCCCAGCCGCAGGTGGGTCTTGGCCACGAGCAGCGGGTCGAGGTCGTCACGGCGGGCGGTCTCCACGACCGACAGCAGCGAGTAGCACAGCGGCAGGATCGCCGTACGACGAGCCAGGTCGGTCGGCACGCCCTGGTCCTCCAGGTCGGCCTCCCACTTCTCGAACAGCGCCCGCTCCTCGCCCAGCACCAGGTCGGGCATCTGCTCGAGCAGCTCGGTCACCATCGGCTGGAACCAGTCCACCGTCGCCTGGCTGTCCAGCGGGGGACGCCGGTTGTTGAGCAGCCAGCGCGTCGCCCGCTCGACCAGCGTGCGCATCTGCAACCGCATCGTCATCTGCGTGCGCGTGGCGATCTGGTTGTCGAAGGAGTAGACGGTGTCGACGAACGGCCGCGAGCCGTAGATCTCGCGCGCCACGAAGTTGGCCCGCACCAGCTCCTCCGCCGACGAGCCGGTCTCCTCCGACAGCCGGTGGTAGAACGTGATGCCCGCGCCGTTGATCAGCGCGTTGACCACGCTGGTGGTGACGATCTCGCGACGCAGCGGGTGCTCGTCGATCTGCTCGGCGTACGTCGTCCGCATCTTCTCCGGGAAGTACTCCTGCAGGTCGATCGCCAGGAACGGGTCGTCGGGCAGGTCGGTCTCGATCAGCTCCTGGGCCAGCACGATCTTGGTGTAGGACAGCAGCACCGCCAGCTCGGGAGCCGAGAGTCCCTCGCCCTGCTCGATCCGGCCGCTGAGCTCCTCGGACGTCGGCAGGAACTCCAGGGCCCGGTCGAGGTGGCCCTCGCGCTCGAGCCGCTGCATCCAGTCCTCGTGCACGTGCGCCAGCGGCGCGGCCTGCATGGTGGCCCCCGACATCGCGACGTTCTGCTCGTAGTTGTCGACCAGCACCAGCGCCGCCACGTCGTCGGTCATCGACGCGAGCAGGTCGTTGCGCTGCTTCTGGGTGAGGTCGCCGTCGCGGACCACCCGGTCGAGCAGGATCTTGATGTTGACCTCGTGGTCGGAGGTGTCCACACCGGCCGAGTTGTCGATGAAGTCGGTGTTGATCCGGCCGCCGTCGCCCTCGCGCCCCTCACGGGCGTACTCGATGCGCCCGAGCTGGGTGAGGCCGAGGTTGCCGCCCTCGCCGACGCAGCGGCAGCGCAGCTGCGCACCGTTGACCCGGATCGCGTCGTTGGCCTTGTCGCCGGCGTCGGCGTGGGTCTCGGTCGACGCCTTGACGTAGGTGCCGATGCCGCCGTTCCACAGCAGGTCGACCTCGGCGAGCAGGATCGCCCGCATCAGCTCCTGCGGGGTCATCGACGTGGCCTCGGAGGTGATGCCCAGCGCCTGCTTGACCTCGTCGCCCACCGGGATCGACTTGCTGGCGCGCGACCACACCCCACCGCCGGCCGAGATCAGCGACGCGTCGTAGTCCTGCCAGCTCGAGCGCGGCAGGTCGAAGAGCCGCTGCCGCTCGACGAACGACTTCTCCGGGTCCGGGTCCGGGTCGAGGAAGATGTCGCGGTGGTCGAACGCCGCCACCAGCTTGGTGTGGCGCGAGAGCAACATGCCGTTGCCGAACACGTCGCCACTCATGTCGCCGATGCCGACGCAGGTGAAGTCCTCGCTCTGGCAGTCGACGCCCATCTCGCGGAAGTGGCGCTTGACCGACTCCCAGGCACCGCGCGCGGTGATGCCCATGACCTTGTGGTCGTAGCCGACCGAGCCACCGGAGGCGAACGCGTCACCCAGCCAGTAGTCGTAGGACATCGAGATCTCGTTGGCGATGTCGGAGAAGGTCGCCGTGCCCTTGTCGGCCGCGACCACGAGGTAGGTGTCGTCCCCGTCGTGGCGCACCACGTCCGGCGGCGGGACCGCGTCGCCCTCCACCAGGTTGTCGGTCAGGTCGAGCAGGCCGGAGATGAACATGCGGTAGCAGGCCTTGCCCTCCTCCAGCCAGGCCTCGCGGTCCTTGGTCGGGTCGGGCAGCTGCTTGGGGAAGAAGCCGCCCTTGGAACCGACCGGCACGATCACGGAGTTCTTCACCATCTGCGCCTTGACCAGGCCCAGCACCTCGGTGCGGAAGTCGTCGCGCCGGTCGCTCCAGCGCAGGCCACCGCGGGCCACCGGGCCGAACCGCAGGTGCACGCCCTCGACCCGCGGCGAGTAGACGAAGATCTCGAACCGCGGCCGAGGCTCCGGGAGGTCGGGGATCGCGCTCGGCTCGAGCTTGAACGAGATGTAGGGCTTGGGCCCGCCGTCCTCGTCGTGCTGGTAGAAGTTCGTGCGCAGGGTCGCCTTGATGACGGTCAGGTAGGACCGCAGGATCCGGTCCTGGTCCAGGCTCGCGACGTCCTCCAGGGCGCGCTCGACCTTGTCCTCCAGCTCCTTGCACGTGACGTCGCGGTCGCCGTCGTACGCCGGGTCGAAGCGCGCCTCGAACAGCTCGACCAGGGTGCGCGTGATCGAGGCGTTGTTGAGCAGCGCCCCCTCGATGTAGTCCTGCGCGAACGGCGTGCCGCCCTGCCGCATGTACTTCGCGTAGGCGCGGAGCACGGTCGCCTGGCGCCAGGTCAGCTCGGCGTCGAGGACCAGCGCGTTGAACCCGTCGGCCTCGTTGCGGGCGTACCAGACCGCGGCGACCGCGTCCTGCACGAGCTCGCGGGCCTCCCACGACACCGGCCGGTGGTGGCGCAGCCCGAAGTCGTAGATGTGGTTCTCGCGGTCGAGGTCCTCCAGCTCGTAGGGCCACTCGTCGAC
>CAZKZQ010000212.1:0-7067 GCA_964557235.1 uncultured Nocardioidaceae bacterium | reverse complement strand
GGAGCACGCGGGCCCGCGGGTCCTCGGCGCGATAGACGCGGTGACCGAAGCCCATGAGGCGCTCGCCGGAGTCGAGCAGGTTCTTGACGTAGGCGTCGGCGTCGCCGGACTTCTCGACGTCCTCGATCATGCCCAGCACTCGGGACGGGGCGCCGCCGTGCAGCGGGCCGCTCATCGCACCGATCGCACCGGAGAACGCGGCCGCGACGTCGGCGCCGGTGGAGGTGATCACGCGGGCGGTGAAGGTGGAGGCGTTCATGCCGTGCTCGGCCGCGCTGCTCCAGTAGGCGTCGATCGCCTTGACGTGCTTGGGGTCCGCCTCGCCCTTCCAGCGGATCAGGAACTTCTCGGCGAGCGTCGAGCCCTTGTCGATCTCGGCCTGGGGGACGATCGGCTTGCCGAGGCCACGAGCGGCCTGGGCGGCGTAGGACAGGACCATGACCGCGACGCGGGCGAGGTCGGTGCGAGCCTGCTCGTCGGAGATGTCGTAGGTCTGGCCCATGCCCAGCATCGGCGCGAGCATCGCGACCGACGCCTGCACGTCGGCGCGGACGTCGCCGGTGTGGATCGGCAGGGTGTAGGGCTCGGCGGGCGGCAGGCCGGGCTCGAACTTCCCGTCGATGAGGAGGCCCCAGACCTTCTCGAACGGGATGCGGCCGACGATCTCCTCGATGTCGACACCGCGGTAGCGGAGCGCGGAGCCCTCCTTGTCGGGCTCGGCGATCTGGGTCTCGAACGCGACGACGCCCTCGAGCCCGTGGTGTACCTCGGTCATTCCGCCTCCTGAGCAGTTTGCGTGTCGCTCGGCATTCTGCCCCACGTGTCGAGCCCGGTGTCAGGGCGTCGCACCCAGGGGGCCGAGGTGTGGGACGAGGCTAGATTCGAGCCATGGCTCAGTCCGACCCTGCCTCCACCCTGCACCCCGACGACGTGCCGACCGCAGGCACCCACCGATCCGCCGACCTGAGGGGGCTGCGGGAGGACTACTCCCTGGCCGGGTTGTCGGAGGAGGACGCCGGCGACGACCCCTTCGCGCTGCTGCGCCGCTGGATGGACGAGGCGATCGAGGCCGACCTCTACGACCCCACCGCGATGGTCGTGAGCACCGTCGGCGACGACGGCCGGCCGTCGTCACGGATGGTGCTGTGCAAGAGCTTCGACGAGCGTGGGCTGGTGTTCTTCACCAACCAGCAGTCGCGCAAGGGGGAGGAGCTGGCCGCCCACCCCGAGTGCTCGCTGCTCTTCCCGTGGCACCCGCTGCAGCGCCAGGTGCGCATCGAGGGCACGGCGACGGTGGTCGAGGCGGGGGAGAGCGAGGACTACTTCGCCTCGCGCCCCCGCCCCTCCCAGCTCGGCGCGATCGCCTCGCCGCAGTCGCAGCGGGTCGAGTCGCGCGCGGCGCTGGAGGCGCGGCTCGCCGCCCTCGAGCAGGAGTACGACGGCCGCGACGTCCCGCGGCCGCCGCACTGGGGCGGCTATCGCGTCGCGGCGTCGTACGTCGAGTTCTGGCAGGGCCGCAAGGGCCGGCTGCACGACCGGGTCGTGTTCGAGCGGCGCGAGGACGGGTCCTGGGAGCGGTACCGGCTGGCCCCCTGACGTCGGGTTGTCAGGAAAACTTGACAGAACACTGAACTGTCAGGTTTACTTGACGCATGGACGACGCCCGAGGACTCTCCGACGCCGCCGCCGACAAGGATCCGGAGACGGGTCTGGCCGCGGTTCGCGCCCTCCGGGCACTCGCCGACCAGCTCGAGGACATCCAGGTCCGCAACGCGCGGGCCCGGGGCATGAGCTGGCAGGCGATCGCCGACGTGCTGCAGGTCAGCCGTCAGGCCGTCCACCAGAAGCACGCCCGCGACTGACCGGGCTCCGCCGCACCAGGCGCGGGGTCCCCGCGGGCCCCGACCTGCCTTCAGGAGGCACCCATGTTTTCCCGACTCGACAACACGACCCGCATCGCCCTGATGCAAGCGTCCGAGGAGGCCCGCGACCTGGGCCACTCGACCATGGGACCGGAGCACCTGCTGCTCGGTCTCCTCTCCGACCGTCGCAGCTCCACCGCGGACCTGCTGCTCGCGCACGGCCTCTCCTTCGAGGGGTGCCGCGAGGCGGTCGTCACCTTCCACCGCGACCACCCCGAGCTCGCCGAGGCGCCCGCCTCCGACGAGCCGTCCGGTGAGTCGCCCGACTCCGACCCCGCCCAGGCCTACGCCGAGGACCGTGAGGCCCTCCGTGCGCTCGGCATCGACCTCGACCGCGTGCGCGAGGCGGTCCGCTCCACCTTCGGCGACGACCTCGCCGAGGACTGGGGCGGCCGACCCGACCGTCGCGGGCGGGGGCGTGGTCGCGGACGAGGTCCTGCCGGCGGCCCGCACCGCCACGGTCACGGCCGTGGGCGTCGCGGTCCCCGCGGGGGCGGCGGTCCGTTCGGCCGGCCCTTCCGTGACTCGCTCAAGGACGTCATGCGCGACACGATGCGCTCGCTGGCCATGGAGCGCGTCGAGGAGCGGCTCGAGGGCCGCTTCGACGGCCGCCCCGAGCGCGGGGAGCGCGGTCCCGGTGGCCGCGGCCGCCGCGGACCGGGCCGCGTCGACGTCGAGCGGGTGCTGCTCGCCCTGCTCGACAGCCCCGACCCCGCGCTGCGGGCGGCCCTGACCGGGCTCGACGCGGACGCCGTACGACGGTCGCTGGGCGCGGTGGACGCCTGAGGTCTCGGGGCTCGCTCCGCTCGTACCTCGACCAGCGAGGGCCTCGGCCAGCGAGGAAATGCGGTTGTGAGTGAGTGCTCACTCACTTAGCATGGCTGCATGACTCCCCGCGCCACCCCGCTCCCGCCCGAGGAGCGTCGCCGTGCACTCGTCGCGGCGGCGCTCCCTCTCGTGATGGAGCACGGGCGCGCCGTCACCAGTCGCCAGATCGCCGACGCTGCCGGGGTCGCGGAGGGCACGATCTTCCGCGCCTTCGAGTCCAAGGACGAGCTGGTCGAGGCGGCGGCCCTCAGCGCCCTCGACCCGGCCCCGCTGGTCGAGGCGATCCGCCGGATCCCCCTCGACCTGACGCTGCGCGAGCGGATGCTCGCCCTGACCGAGCTCTACCAGGACCGCTTCCGCCGCGTGGGGGGCATCATGCGCGCGATGGGCTGGATGGGCCCGCCCGCGATGCACCTGCGCAAGCACCAGGGCAGCGGCGACGGCTCCGGGCGCTGCGGGCCGACCGAGGAGCAGATCCGCGGCTGGCGCACCGCCGCGGACGGCGCGATCGACCGGCTGTTCTTCGACGACGCCCAGCAGCTGCGGGTCAGTCCGCACCAGACCGGCCGGCTGCTCTGGATGCTCACCTTCTCCGGCTCCCACCCCGAGCTGTCGGGGGGCGAGCCGCTCACCGCCGACGACATCGTCGACACCGTCCTGCACGGCGTGCTCCTCACGCCCTCCTCCGCCGCCGCGACCACGACTCGGGAGACCTCGTGAACCTCGTCCGCCTCGCGCGCGACTTCCTCGCGCCCTACCGCCCCGCCGTCTGGGCGATCATCGCCCTGCAGCTGGTCAACGTCGTCGGCATGCTCTACCTGCCGAGCCTCAACGCCGACATCATCGACAAGGGCGTCGTCACCGGCGACACCGGCTACATCGTCCGCACCGGCGGCTGGATGCTGGTGATCTCGCTGGCCTCGATCGTGGCCGCCGCGACGGCCGTCTGGTACGGCGCCCGCACCGGCATGGGCGTCGGCCGCGACCTCCGCTCGGCGCTGTTCACCCGCGTCGAGTCGTTCTCGACGCGCGAGGTCGAGCACTTCGGTGCACCCTCGCTGATCACCCGCACCACCAACGACGTGCAGCAGGTCCAGATGCTCGTGGTGATGGGCCTCAACATGTTCGTCTCGGCCCCGATCATGCTGGTCGGCGGCGTCTTCATGGCGATGCGCGAGGACTTCGGCCTCGCGTGGATCGTCGCGGTGCTGCTGCCGACGCTGATCGTCGCGCTGGGCTTCATCGCCTCCAAGATGGTGCCGTCGTTCCGGCTCATGCAGGAGCGCATCGACCAGGTCAACCGTGTGCTGCGCGAGCAGATCACCGGCATCCGCGTCGTGCGGGCGTTCGTCCGCGAGCCCTACGAGCGCGCGCGGTTCGCCCGCGACAACCAGGACCTCACCGACGTCTCCATGCGCGCCGGCCGTTGGTTCGCGGCGATGTTCCCGACGGTCTTCACGATCCTCAACCTGTCGATGGTGGCGGTCCTGTGGTTCGGCGGTCACCGGGTGGACGACGGCTCCACCCAGGTCGGCCAGCTGACCGCGTTCCTGTCCTACCTGGCGCAGATCCTCATGTCGGTGATGATGGCGACCTTCATGCTCATGATGGTGCCGCGCTCGGCGGTGTGCGCCGACCGGATCACCGAGGTGCTGGAGACCGAGTCGAGCGTGCGCGAGATGCCCGGCGACCCGCTGGCGGTGGCCGGCGAGGGCGTGCTCGAGCTCGACCGCGTGTCCTTCGCCTACCCCGGTGCCGAGGTCCCCGTGCTCCGCGACGTCTCGCTCACGGCCACCCCGGGCCGCACGGTCGCCGTGATCGGCTCGACCGGTGCGGGCAAGTCGACGCTGGTCAACCTCGTGCCGCGTCTCTTCGACGCCACCGCAGGCGAGGTCCGGGTCGACGGTGTCGACGTACGCCGCCTCGCGCCCGAGGTGCTCTGGCGCACGATCGGCCTCGTCCCCCAGAAGGCGTTCCTGTTCTCCGGCACGGTCGGCAGCAACGTCCGCCACGGCAAGCCCGACGCCACCGACGAGGAGGTGTGGGAGGCTCTGCGCGTCGCCCAGGCCGACGACTTCGTGGAGCGGATGGGCGGCCTCGACGCCGCGATCGCGCAGGGCGGCACCAACGTGTCCGGCGGGCAGCGGCAGCGCCTCGCGATCGCGCGGGCGCTGGTCGGCCGACCCTCGATCTACCTCTTCGACGACTGCTTCTCCGCGCTCGACGTCGGCACCGAGGCCCGGCTGAGGGCGGCGCTCCGGCCGCTCGCGGCCGACGCCACGGTCGTCATCGTCGCGCAGCGGGTGTCCAGCATCCGCGAGGCCGACGAGATCGTCGTGCTCGACGACGGCGAGGTGGTCGGCCGCGGCCGTCACGCCGAGCTGCTCGACAGCTGCGAGACCTACCAGGAGATCGTCGCGTCCCAGGCGAGCGCGGAGGAGGCGGCGTGAGCGAGTGCAGCGAGCGAACCAACGGGTCATGCGTGGCTCCGCCGCCGAGCGAAGCGAAGGCGGTGGACGCATGACGACCGACACTTCTCCTCAGGGTGACAAGAAGACGCTCAAGGTCACCGAGCGCGCCGTCGGTGGTCCGATGCCGGGCCGCCCGGGTGGCGGGATGGTCGGCCAGAAGGCGCACGACTTCAAGCCGTCCGCTCGTCGGGTCCTCGGCCTCATGCGGCCCGAGCGCGGGCTGGCGCTGCTGGTCGTCGTGCTCGCCGCCGCGGCCGCCACCCTCAACGCCCTCGGCCCCAAGATCCTCGGTCGCGCGACCGACCTGATCTTCGAGGGCGTGGTCGGCCGCGACCTGCCCGCGGGAGCCTCGCAGAGCCAGGTCGTGGAGCAGCTGCGCGCAGACGGCAAGGACCGCCAGGCCGACCTGATCGCCGGCATGCAGCACCTCGTGCCGGGCCAGGGCGTCGACTTCGACGGGGTGCGCAACGTGCTGCTCCTCGTCACGCTGCTCTACGTCGGCTACGCGTTCGTCTCGTTCGCGCAGGGCTACCTGATCAACGAGGTCGTGCAGCGCACGATCTACCGCCTGCGCAGCGACATCGAGGACAAGGTGCACCGGCTGCCCCTGGAGTACTTCGACCGCCAGCCGCGCGGCGAGCTGCTCAGCCGCGTCACCAACGACATCGACAACCTGGCGCAGAGCCTCCAGCAGACGATGAGCCAGCTGCTCAGCTCGCTGCTCATGCTCGTCGCGGTGCTGTCGATGATGTTCTGGATCTCGCCCGTGCTCGCACTCGTGGCGTTGGTCTCGGTGCCGGTGTCGATCTTCGCGACGTCGCAGGTGATGAAGCGTTCGAAGGACCAGTTCATCAGCCAGTGGCGCACGACCGGCCGGCTCAACGCGCACATCGAGGAGTCGTTCTCCGGGCACGCGCTGGTCAAGGTCTTCGGGCGTCGCGACGAGGTGCTGCGCGACTTCGACGAGCACAACTCCCAGCTGTACGACGCCTCGTTCCGCGCGCAGTTCGTCAGCGGCCTGGTGATGCCGATCCTGATGTTCGTCGGCAACCTCAACTACGTCGTGGTCGCGGTGATCGGCGGGCTCAAGGTGGCCAACGGCTCGATCAGCCTCGGCGACGCGCAGGCGTTCATCCAGTACACCCGCCAGTTCGGCCAGCCGCTGACCCAGATCGCGTCGATGGCCAACCTGCTGCAGTCGGGGGTCGCCTCGGCCGAGCGGGTCTTCGAGCTGCTCGACGCCGACGAGCAGATGCCCGACCGCGCCGACGCGGCGACCCTGCCCGCGGGCGGTCGCGGCGAGGTGCGCTTCGAGCACGTGGACTTCTCCTACGACCCCGAACGGCCGCTGATCGACGACCTGTCGCTGGTCGCGAGGCCGGGGGAGACGGTCGCGATCGTCGGTCCGACCGGCGCCGGCAAGACGACGCTGGTCAACCTGGTCATGCGGTTCTACGAGGTGCAGTCCGGCCGCATCACGCTCGACGGTGTCGACGTCGCGACCCTGCCGCGCTCGGAGCTGCGCAGCCGCATCGGCATGGTCCTGCAGGACACATGGCTGTTCGGCGGCACGATCCGCGACAACATCGCCTACGGCCGGCCCGGCGCCACCGAGGAGGACATCCTCGAGGCCGCGCGGGCGACGTTCGTGGACCGCTTCGTGCACTCGCTGCCCGACGGCTACGACACGATGATCGACGAGGAGGGCTCCAACCTCTCCGCCGGCGAGAAGCAGCTGCTGACGATCGCGCGGGCCTTCCTCGCGGACCCGGCGCTGCTGATCCTCGACGAGGCGACCTCCTCGGTCGACACCCGCACCGAGCTGCTGCTCCAGCACGCGATGGCC
>CAZKZQ010000211.1:0-7124 GCA_964557235.1 uncultured Nocardioidaceae bacterium | reverse complement strand
CGATCTCGCTGGCCGTCGACGTCACCAACTACGTCATGCTCGAGACCGGCCGTCCGATCCACGGCTACGACCGCGACAAGGTGCAGGGCGCCCTCGGCGTACGCCGGGCCCGCGACGGTGAGCGCCTGACGACGCTCGACGGCGTCGACCGTGCCCTGTCGGCGGAGGACCTCGTCGTCACCGACGACTCCGGCATCATCGGTCTCGGCGGGGTGATGGGCGGTGAGTCCACCGAGATCTCGGCGACCACGACCCGTGTCCTGGTCGAGGCGGCCCACTGGGACCCGGTGTCGATGTTCCGCACGGGCCGGCGGCACAAGCTGACCTCCGAGGCCGGCAAGCGCAACGAGCGCGGTGTCGACCCGACCATCTGCGAGGCCGCGGCCGACCGGGTGGTCGAGCTGCTCGCCGCGCACGGCGGCGGCACCGTCGACCCCGGCGTGACGGTCGTCGGCACCCCGCCCGTCCCGCCCACCATCACGATCGACCTCGACCTGCCCGCGCGCATCACGGGCATGCCGATCGAGCCCTCGACCACGGTCGCGCACCTGCGCGCCGTGGGCTGCGAGGTGACCGAGGACGGCGACCGTCTGCACGCGGTGGTGCCGCCGTGGCGTCCCGACCTGACCGACCCGTTCGACCTCGTCGAGGAGGTCGCGCGCATCGTCGGCTACGAGGACATCCCGTCGGTGCTGCCGGCGGCCCCCGGCGGCCGCGGGCTGACCAGCTCCCAGCTGCTGCGCCGCAAGGTCGGTCGCACCCTCGCGGGCGCCGGCTACGTCGAGGTGGTGAGCTTCCCGTTCGTCGGCACCGCGGCGTACGACGCGCTGCGGCTCCCTGCCGACGACCCGCGCCGCGAGTCGCTGCGGCTGGCCAACCCGCTGAGCGCGGAGCAGCCGTTGATGACCACGACCCTGCTGCCCGGTCTGCTCGAGACCGGTGCCCGCAACGCCGGCCGGGGGCAGCCCGACGTCGCGCTCTTCGAGACCGCGACCGTGACGCGGCCGCGGGGCTCGCAGCCCGCGCCGATCCTGCCGGTGGACCGTCGCCCGACGCCGGGGGAGTGGGACGACCTGCAGAAGGCGCTGCCCGACCAGCCGCTGCACCTCGCCCTCCTCGTCTGCGGCGAGCGCGAGCGCGCCGGCTGGTGGGGTCCGGGCCGTCAGGCCACCTGGAGCGACGCCGTCCAGGCCGTGCGCGACGTCGCCGACGCGCTGGGCGTCGACGTGCAGGTGCGCCCCGCCGCGCTCGCGCCGTGGCACCCGGGCCGGTGCGCCGAGGTCCTCATCGGCGAGGAGTCGATCGGTCACGCCGGCGAGCTGCACCCCCGGGTCTGCCAGGCCTTCGGGCTCCCGCCGCGTGCGGCCGCCGCCGAGGTCGACCTCGACCGGCTCCTGCAGCACGCGACGCCCGTGCGGTCGCCGCGGTTCTCCACCTTCCCCGTCGCCAAGATCGACCTGGCGTTCGTGGTGGGCGAGGACGTGCCGGCCGAGGCGCTGCGCCAGACCCTCGTGGAGGGCGCCGGCGAGCTGCTGGAGTCGGTCCGGCTGTTCGACGTCTACACCGGCGAGCAGGTCGGTCCCGGTCGCCGGTCCCTGGCCTTCGCGCTGCGGCTGCGCGCCCCGGACCGGACGCTCACCGACGAGGAGGTCGCTGCCGTGCGTGCCTCCGCGGTGGCGCTCGCCGAGGAGCGGCACGGCGCGGTCCTGCGCTGACCGTGCGCCTCAGTCGACGGGGCGCCGCCCGGCGACGGTCAGGGCGGTGACCCGCGCGACCACGATCGCGAGGTAGAGCATCCCGGCGATCTGCTCGAGCATCACCACCGAGCGGGCGTGAGGCAGCACGGGCACGATGTCGGACAGTCCCGTGCTGCTGAGCGTCGTCACCGAGAGGAACAGCAGCTCCACCCAGGTGCGCGGCTCCGCGGAGTCGACCGCCGCGACGAACGAGCCCGGCCACACCAGCTGCACCGCGACGTACGCATAGGCCCAGGCCCACGCGACCACCGTGAACGTCGCGCCGGTGGCGACGAGCTCGTCGCGGGTGATGTGCTCGTCGGTGAACATGTAGCGGATGAGGGCATAGGCCGTGTAGCCGTAGAACGCCGCGTGGAGCACCGCGGACCCGAGCGCGATCGGCTCGCTGTCGCGCCAGACCAGCTCGAGCACGGTGAGCACCACGACCGGGACGCCGAGCAGCACCGACACCCAGGTCAGCGCCGGGGTGCTGCGCACCGCCCAGACCGCGAGGACCAGCACGCCCAGTCCGAAGAGCTGGAGCACCACGCGCCCGGCGGTCTGGTCGCCGAGGAAGGGATAGACGACCAGCCCCGCGAGCTGGACGGCCAGGAGGACGCCCGACGGGTGGCGGCGCACCGTGGAGAGCGACAGCGCCACGTCAGCCCCGGGCCAGGAGCTCGTCGAGGATCTCGCCCTCGTGGTGGAAGCCGTGGAAGTGTCCGACGTCGGCGGGCCACTCGACGAAGCGGGCGTCCGGCAGCCGGTCGACCAGGCGCCGGGCCGCGGTGATCGGGCAGTTGCGGTCGCCGGCGGCGTGGAACCACGTGACCGAGGTCCGCACGCCCTCGACGTCCACGTCCGCCCAGTCCCCGTCGAGCGCCAGGCACTCGTCGACCCAGCCGTCGAGGCCCTGGCCGAGCGACTCCCGCAGCGCGCGGGCGAAGGCCTCCTGCCACGACGGGTCGGCCATCACGTCCTTGTCGGCCTGGGGAGCGGTCTCCATCACCTGGCGGAAGGCCGCCAGGGGATCGGCCAGCATCGCCTCGCGCACGGGGCCGAGCAGCTCCTCGAGCCCGGCGCGGTCGCCTGCGGCGCCGAGGGGGTAGGCCGTCGCGTTGAGCCCGATCATCCGGTCGATCTCGTCCGGCTCCACGGGCGCCATGCCGACGAGGTTCGTGGCCGCGCGGACACGGTCGGGGTGGCGCGCGCAGAAGGCCAGCAGGTGGGGGGTCGAGCCGCTCCCGCCGATCACGTGGGCGCGGTCGATGCCGGCGTGGTCGAGCACCGCGGCCAGGTCGTCGGCGTGCTCGGCGAACCCGCGTCCCGGCAGCCGGGTCGACGCGCCGTAGCCGGGACGCTCGGTGGTCAGCACGCGGAGGCCGCGCTCGGTCCAGGGCGTGCGGTCGGCCCGGATCGACCAGCGGCTCCCCGGGGTTCCCGGCACCCGGAGGAGGGGCTGGCCGTCGGGCACGCCGCACTCGGTCCAGGCGACGACCCTGCCGTCGGGTCGGGTCAGGCTCTGCTCGCGCACGGCGTCGAGGGTGTCCACGAGCCCAGCCTCCCTCAGTTGATCGAGGAGTCCAGCAACCCGAGGAGCTCGGCGATCGTCGTGTCGTCGCCCGTGAGCTCGATCCGCTCGCGCCCGCGGCGGTGCCACAGCCAGCCCAGGAGGTCGTCGGCCGTGCCGCTCACGACCGCCGAGGCCTCGGTCTCGAGCGTCGCGCTGCGCACCGACAGGTCCGTCTCGTCGTACGACGTGCCGTCGGGCGAGGTGCCGGTGAACCGGCCGAGGACGACGGGGACCTCGTCGCCGGTGTCGGTGCAGCGCACCACGACGCTCGGTCCGGTGGGGTCGAAGGAGCCCCAGAGCGGGCACCCGCCGTACATCACGTCGAGCACCTCGAGCACGCCGTCGGCGGCGAGCGCGGGTTCGACCGGCGTGACCGGCAGGCCCGCGGCGAGCTCGGCGTCCATGCGGTGCACGGCGGCCTCGAGCGCCTGGCGGCGGGCGATGAAGCCGACCCGCTTGTCCTCGGACCACATCCACACCTCGGTGGCCGGGTCGGTGTCCCGCAGGGCCGCCCTGAGGGCCGTGCCGGCGTCGTCGTACGCCGCGAGGAGGGCCTCGCGCTCCTGGGGGAACGGCGGCGGCTCGAGCTCGCCGTCCTCGGTGATCCGCTCACGGACGACGGTGCCCCAGTGCCACTGCACCCCGGTGAGGTGGTCCAGGAGGTCGCGGGCGGACCAGTCCGGGCAGGAGGGGACCGGGGCGTCGAGGTCGCAGGCGGCGAGCACGTCGCGGAACCGTTGCGACTCCTCGTCGAGGTGGTGCAGGTAGGTCTCGTGGCCGAGGTTCAGGCCGGGGAGGGGGTGGGGCATGATCGGCACGCTACCCACGTCCGCCGTCAGGCCCCACTGAGAATACTGTTGCGGTCGGATGTATAGTCATGCACATGACGACCACCGTCGCGGTCGCCGGCGCCAGTGGCTACGCCGGCGGCGAGCTCCTCCGGATCCTCCTCGGGCACCCCGACGTGGAGATCGGAGCGCTCACCGCCGCCAGCAACGCCGGCCAGGCCCTGGGCACCGTGCAGCCGCACCTGCTCCCGCTGGCCGACCGCGTGCTGGAGCCGACCGAGCCGGACGTGCTCGCGGGCCACGACGTCGTCTTCCTCGCCCTGCCGCACGGCCAGTCCGCGGCGATCGCCGAGGCGCTGGGCCCCGAGACCGTGGTGGTCGACTGCGGCGCCGACTTCCGGCTGACCGACCCCTCCGCGTGGGAGCAGTTCTACGGCGGCGCGCACGCCGGGTCCTGGCCCTACGGCCTCCCCGAGCTCGGCGACAACCGCGAGGCGCTGAGCGGGGCCCGCAGGATCGCCGTCCCCGGCTGCTACCCGACGGTCTCCTCGCTCGCGCTCGCCCCGGCGGTCCAGCACGGCCTGGTCGACGCCTCCGACCTCGTCGTGGTCGCGGCGTCGGGCACCAGCGGTGCCGGCAAGGCGGCGAGGACGAACCTCCTCGGCAGCGAGGTCATGGGCAGCGTCAGCGCCTACGGCGTCGGGGGAGTCCACCGGCACACGCCCGAGATCGTGCAGAACCTCTCCGCCGTGGGGGGCCGGGACGTCCGGGTCAGCTTCACCCCGCTGCTCGTCCCGATGAGTCGCGGCATCCTGGCGACCTGCTCCGCACCGACGACCGTCGACGCGGCCACTGCGCGGGCGGCGTACCAGAAGGCCTACGACGACGAGCCGTTCGTGCACCTCCTGCCCGAGGGCATGTGGCCGCAGACCCAGGCCGTGCTCGGCTCCAACGCGGTGCACCTGCAGGTGACGGTCGACGAGGCCGCGGGCCGCCTGGTGGCGGTCGGCGCGGTCGACAACCTCGCCAAGGGCACGGCCGGCGCAGCCGTGCAGTGCATGAACCTCGCCCTCGGGCTGCCCGAGACGACCGGCCTCTCGACCGTGGGGGTGGCCCCGTGAGCGGGCCGACGACCCACACCCTCGCTCGCTACCCCGAGCGGGTCGCGGTGGTCCGGCTGGGACCGGGCGCCGAGCTGCCTGACTGGGCCGGGAGCGCGACCCTGCTGTCGGTCACGGCGACCGCCAGGGAGACCAGCATCGTGTGCGGCGCGGCGTCCGTGCCCGCCAAGGCCAAGCAGCAGGGACCGTTCATCGCCTTCCAGGTGGAGGGCCCGCTCGACTTCGCCCTCACCGGCGTGCTGGCCGGCCTGCTGGCGCCGCTCGCGGAGGCCGAGGTGAGCGTGTTCGTGGTCTCGACCTTCGACACCGACTGGATCCTGGTGCCCGACGCCGATGCGGACCGCGCCGCGGAGGAGTGGCGACGACGAGGGCACACCGTCGTCCCCGCAGTCCCAGCCACGTCCCGCTGAAGGAAGTCCCCCTCCCATGAGCATCACCCACCCCCGCGGGTTCCGGGCCGCCGGAGTCGCCGCCGGACTGAAGTCCACCGGCGCGCGCGACGTCGCGCTCGTCGTCAACGACGGACCGCACCACGACTCGGCGAGCGTCTTCACCAGCAACCGCTGCAAGGCCAACCCGGTGCTGTGGAGCGAGCGCGTCGTGCAGGACGGCATCGTGCGCGCCGTCGTGCTCAACTCCGGTGGCGCCAACTGCTACACCGGCCCCGAGGGCTTCCAGACCACGCACGCTGTCGCCGAGCAGGTCGCCGGCCACCTCGGCATCGGTGCGATCGACGTGGTCGTCTGCTCGACCGGCCTGATCGGCCTGGCCAACCCGCGCGAGCAGGTGCTCGCGGGGGTGGACGCGGCCGCCGCGTCGCTGGCGGCGGACGGGGGCCCGCTCGCCGCCGAGGCGATCATGACCACCGACAGCGTGAGCAAGCAGGTCGTGGTCGAGGGTGCCGGCTGGTCGATCGGCGGCATGGCCAAGGGCGCGGGCATGCTCGCGCCCCAGCTCGCCACCATGCTCGTCGTCCTCACCACCGACGCGATCGTCCCCGCCGACGTGGCCGACACCGCCCTGAGGGCGGCGACGAGGGTCTCCTTCGACCGGCTCGACTCCGACGGGTGCATGTCGACCAACGACACCGTGACCCTGATGGCCAGCGGCGCCTCGGGCGTGACCCCGACGGCCGAGGACTTCGCCGAGGCGCTGACCCGGGCCTGCACCGACCTCGCCATGCAGCTGCTCGCGGACGCCGAGGGCGCCGACCACGAGATCGCGGTGACGGTGCTCAACGCGGCCACCGAGGACGACGCGGTGGAGGTGGGCCGCTCGGTGGCTCGGAGCAACCTGTTCAAGGCCGCCGTCTTCGGCAACGACCCCAACTGGGGCCGCGTGCTGGCCAGCATCGGCACGACGCGGGCCGCCTTCGACCCGGCGGACCTCGACGTCGCGATGAACGGCGTGTGGGTGTGCCGCTCGTCGGTGCCGCACGAGTCGCCCGACGCGGTCGACCTCACGCCGCGGCACGTCGACGTGACGATCGACCTCAAGGCCGGCGACGCCCGTGCCACGGTGTGGACCAACGACCTGACCCACGCCTACGTCCACGAGAACTCCGCCTACAGCAGCTGATCGGCAGGATGACCATGAACGACTCCGACCACGCCAAGCAGTGGCAGGTCGCCCAGGAGAAGGCCGGTGTGCTCGCGGGCGCCCTGCCGTGGCTGATGAAGTACCACGGCAAGACGATCGTGGTGAAGTACGGCGGCAACGCGATGACCGACGACGCCCTCAAGCGCGCGTTCGCGCAGGACATCGTGTTCCTGCGCTACGCCGGCTTCAACCCCGTCGTCGTGCACGGCGGCGGTCCGCAGATCTCCGGCATGCTCGACAGGCTCGGCATCACCTCGGAGTTCAAGGGCGGGCTGCGGGTCACCACCGAGGAGGCCATGGACGTCGT
>CAZKZQ010000210.1:0-7153 GCA_964557235.1 uncultured Nocardioidaceae bacterium | reverse complement strand
GAGGCGCGCTTGAGCGCGTCGACCATGATCAGGTGCTCCATGATCCACTCGTTGACCGGAGCGGTGTGGCTCTGGATCACGAAGGCGTCGGAGCCGCGCACGGACTCCTGGAAGCGGACGTAGATCTCGCTGTTGGCGAACTCGTAGGCCGTCGTCGGCACGAGCGTGATGCCCAGCAGCGACGCCACCTCCTCGGCGAGGTCGGGGTGGGCCCGACCCGTGAAGACCATCAAGTTCTTCTCGGTGGTGCGCTTGATGCTGGTCACGCGTGAGGCTCCTCGGTCGGCCGGGGTGGTGCTGGACGTGTCGCCGCGTCGATTCTCACCCAGCGGGGTCGGATCCGTCGTCCCGGGTCGCCTCCTGGGACGTGTCGGGCTGGTCACGTCCCCCGCCGGTCTGGACCTCCCCAGCCCCCGCCGTCCCGGCTGCCCCGGCTGCCCCGTGCGACGCGGCCGCCTCGGCCGCCTCGGCGGCCGGGGAGCCCGGACGCCGTCGGGCGACCCAGCCCTCGATCACCCGCTGCTGCACGTCGTTGACCGCCAGCGCGCCCGGGGGCACGTCGGTGCGGACGACCGTGCCGCCGCCGGTCACCGCGCCGTCGCCGATCGTCACCGGCGCGACGAAGGTGTTGTTGCTGCCGGTGCGGGCGTGCTTGCCGACGGTGGTGCGGTGCTTGGCCACGCCGTCGTAGTTGGCGACGATCGTGCCCGCCCCGATGTTGGTGGACTCGCCGATCTCGGCGTCACCGACGTAGGACAGGTGCGGCACCTTGGCGCCGTCCCCGATGCGGGCGTTCTTGGTCTCGACGAACGCGCCGATCTTGCCGCCCGCGCCCAGGTCCGTGCCGGGACGGAGGTAGGAGAACGGCCCGACGTCGGCACCCGCGCCGACGACGGCGAGCTCGCCGTGGGTGCGCACGACCTTGGCGCCCCGGCCGATCTCGCAGTCCTTGAGCGTCGAGTCGGGCCCGACGACGGCGTCCTCGGCGACCGTGGTCGCGCCGAGGAGCTGCACGCCCGGGAGGACGGTCACGTCGCGCTCCAGCGTCACGGTGACGTCGATCCAGGTGCTGGTCGGGTCGACGACCGTGACGCCCTCGCGCATCCAGTGCTCGAGCGTGCGCCGGTTGAGGTGGGCGGCCAGCGTGGCGAGCTGGGCGCGGTCGTTGGCGCCCTCGGTCTGCATCACGTCGTCGGTCACGTGGGCGCCGACCGCCGCCCCGTCGCCGCGAGCGATCGCGACGACGTCGGTGAGGTAGTACTCCCCCTTGGCGTTGTCGTTGGTGATGCGCCCGAGCGCATCGGCGAGGAACCGGCCGTCGAAGGCGTAGATGCCGGAGTTGATCTCGCGCACCGCGCGCTGCTCCTCGCTGGCGTCCTTCTCCTCCACGATCGCGGCGACCTCGCCGGCCTCGTCGCGCACCACGCGGCCGTAGCCGAAGGGGTCGGCCACCTCGCCGGTGAGGATCGTGATCGCCCGGCCCGCCGCCTCGTGGTCGGCGACCAGTGCGGCCAGCGTGGAGCCCTCGAGCAGCGGGGTGTCGCCGGTCATGACCACGACCGTGCCGCTGGTCCCCTCGGGGTCCTCGGCCAGCAGCGCCTCGACGCCCATGCGCACGGCGTGGCCGGTGCCGTCCTGGGTCTCCTGCACCGCGAGCACGGCGTCGGGGACGTGCTCGAGCACGTGGGGACCGACCTGCTCACGACCGTGGCCGACGACCGCCACGAGCCGGCGCGCCTCGACCGCGGTCGCCGCGGTGAGCACGTGGCCCACCATCGAGCGCCCGCAGATCGGGTGCAGCACCTTCATCGTCTTGGACTTCATGCGGGTGCCGCTGCCGGCGGCGAGGACGATGACGGCGCTTGCGCTCACGAGGCTGCTCCAGAGTGGGGTCGGACGTCGGGACCGTCGCTCCCCGGGTAGGAGTCGAACCTACGTCGCTTTGTCCGCATTCAAAGTGCGGCGGGCCCTGCCGACAGACCAACCGGGGATGGCGGGCGTCAGCCTAACGTGGGACCTCCGGGGCTCAGGACTCCTCGCCGGCCTCGCGGCGGCGCTCCTCGGCCTTGCGCGCCTCGTAGGCCTTGCGCTGCTCCTCGGCGCGCTCGCGCACCTTGCGCAGGAACGCGTCGTCCTCGTCGGGGCTGCTCGCGGCCATGCGGCCGGGCCGGTCGTACTCCGGGTAGGCCGGCACGTCCCGCTCGAAGGCCCGGGGGCGGGCCTGGGTGACGGGGCGTCCGGCCACGAGCCACGCGACGGACCCGGCGAGGGGGAAGAACAGGACCAGCAGCAGCCACGGCACCTTGGGGAGGTAGCGGATGGCTCCCTCGTCGCTGATGATCACGTCGATCACCGAGAACACCCAGAGCGCCATGACGAAGAGGCCGAAGGCGAGCTCGAGCTTGATCACGGCGGAATGCTCCCCTGCCGCAGGGGTGCGTGGGAAGGGGCCGAACGGTCAGCCCAGGTCGGCCAGGCGGGGCACGACCTCCTCGACCAGGGCTGTGGTCTCGGCGACCGGGTCGGGCCCGCCGGGCATGGTGATGACCGTCTGCACCCCCAGCGGGGCCAGGGCCTCGGCCTGGCTCACGATGCTCTCCCAGCCGCGCTCGTCGGGGCTGACGAGCACGGTCTTCTCGATCGCGTCGTAGTCGGTGCCCTCGGTCTCGCAGTGCCCGCGCAGGACGTCGAGCTTGTGGGCGATCGCCTCGGGGTCGCCGCCGAAGAGGTTGCACGCGCCGGCGTACTTCGCGACGAGGCGCAGCGTCTTGCGCTCGCCGCTCCCGCCGATGAGGATCCGCGGGCCGGGCTGCTGGACCGGAGGCGGCACGCAGACGGTCTCGGCGAGCCGGTAGTGCCGGCCCTCGAAGGCGCCGTCGTCGTCGCTCCACATCTGGCGGCAGACCTGCAGGGTCTCCTCGAGCCGCTCGAAGCGCTCGGCCAGCGGCGGGAACGGTACGCCGAGGCCGAGGTGCTCGCGCTCGTACCAGGCGGCGCCGATGCCCAGCACCGCGCGGCCGCGCGAGAGGACGTCGAGGGTGGTGACCTGCTTGGCCAGCAGGCCGGGGTGGCGGTAGGTCACGCCGGTGACGAGCAGGGTGAGCCGGACCCGCTCGGTGATCCCGGAGAGGTGGCCGAGGGTGGTGTAGCCCTCGAGCATCGGCTCCGGCGGACCACCGAGCATCTCCATCTGGAAGAAGTGGTCCATGACGCTGAGGATCGAGACGCCGCCCTGGTCGGCGACGCGGGCGGTCTCGTCGAGACGGTCGGCCAGGCGGGTCTGCCAGTCGGGGTGGGTGAAGTTCGCGTAGTGGATGCCGAGCTGCATGGGACGACCCTAGATCGGTCGTCCCCAGGTCTTTCGACGTCAAGAATCTTGACGGAGCTCGCCGAGGGCTAGGCTGGGCCCATGTCCGGGCCCGAGCACGCCGACCAGGTCGACCGGTTGGTCGAGGCCTGGCGACGCGAGCGCCCCGACCTCGACCTCTCCCCGATGGAGGTCCTCAGCCGCGTGACGCGCCTGGGCCACCACCTCGACCTGCTGCGGCGCAGCACCTTCGCCGCCCACGGGGTCGAGCCGTGGGAGTTCGACGTGCTGGCCGCGCTCCGCCGCGCGGGGGCGCCGTACGAGCTCTCGCCGGGGCGGCTGGTGCGCGAGACGCTCGTGACCAGCGGCACGATGACCAACCGCGTCGACCGGCTCGCCGCCCGCGGCCTGGTCACCCGGCTCCCCGACCCCGAGGACCGGCGCGGGGTGCTGGTGCGGCTCACCGACGCGGGCCGCGACACCGTCGACGGCGCCCTGGCCGGGCTGCTCGAGCGCGAGGAGCAGCTGATGGGCGCGTTGGGCGCCACCGAGCGCAGCCGCCTGGCCACCCTGCTGCGCCAGCTCGCGCTCGCTGCGGAGCAGTAGCTACTCCCTCTCCGCGGCCTCGAGCCACTCCTCCTCGAGGGCCTCGCGGCGGGCGACCACGTCACGCAGGTCGCGGTCGAGGTCGGCGAGGCGCTCGTAGTCCGAGGCGTGCTCGGCCAGGGAGGCGTGCAGCCGGGCCTCCTCGGCCTGGAGCCGCTCGACCTGGCGCTCCAGGCGCGCCATCGTCTTGCGGGCCTCGCGCTGCGCCGCGGCATCGGGTACGCCGGCCCCGGACGTCTGCCCCGACGTCTGCGCTGCCTGCCCAGCCTGCGCTGCCTGCCCGGCCGGCGCGTCGGGCAGCGCGAGCGCGGCCCGCCGGTGCTCGAGGTACTCGTCGACGCCGCGCGGGAGCAGCCGGATCGACCCGTCGCCGTACAACCCGTGGACGGTGTCGCAGACGCGCTCGAGGAAGTAGCGGTCGTGGGAGACGACGACGAGCGTGCCGGGCCAGCCGTCGAGGAAGTCCTCGAGGACGTTGAGGGTCTCGATGTCGAGGTCGTTGGTGGGCTCGTCGAGCAGCAGCACGTTGGGCTCGCCGAGCAGCAGCCGCAGGAGCTGGAGGCGGCGTCGTTCGCCGCCGGAGAGGTCGGAGACGCGGGTGGTGAGCCGCTCGCCGGTGAAGCCGAAGCGCTCGAGCATCGAGCTGGCGGTGATCTCCCCGTCGCGGGTGCGGGTGACCCGGCGGATCCGCTCGACGGAGTCGAGCACCCGCAGGTCGTCGGCGCCCGGCTCCCCGGGCTCGACCTGCTGGGTCAGGTGGGCCAGCGCGACCGTGCGTCCGGTGCGCACGCGGCCCTTGGCGGGCTGGAGGTCGCCGGAGAGCAGGCGCAGCACCGAGGTCTTGCCCGCGCCGTTGACGCCCACGAGGCCGACCCGGTCCCCCGGGCCCAGCCGCCAGGTGACGTGGGACAGCAGCGTGCGGTCGCCGCGCACGAGGTCGGCGTCCTCGAGCTCGACGACGTCCTTGCCGAGCCGCTGGGCCGCGAAGCGCTGGAGCTCGAGGCGGTCGCGCGGAGGCGGCACGTCCTCGATGAGCGTGTTGGCGGCGTCGATGCGGAACTTGGGCTTGGACGTGCGGGCCGGGGCACCGCGCCGCAGCCAGGCCAGCTCCTTGCGCACGAGGTTGAGCCGACGGGACTCGCTGGCGGCCGCCTGGCGCTGCCGCTCGGCCTTGGCGAGCACGAACGCGGCATAGCCGCCGTCGTAGACGTCGACGGCCCCGTCGTGCACCTCCCAGGTCTGCTCGCACACCGCGTCGAGGAACCAGCGGTCGTGGGTGATGACCACGAGTGCCATCTCGCGTCCGACGAGGTGACGCGCCAGCCAGTCGACCGCTTCGACGTCGAGGTGGTTGGTGGGCTCGTCGAGCAGCACCAGGTCGTGCTCGCCGAGCAGCAGCCGCGCGAGCGAGCAGCGCCGGCGCTCGCCGCCGGACAGCCCGTCGACGAGCCGGTCGAGGTCGATGCCGGCCAGCAGCACCTCGACCACCTCGCGGGTGGTGCGGTCGGCGGCCCACTCGTGCTCGGCCCGGCCCTGCAGGACGACGTCGCGGACGGTCTCGTGCGGGACGAGCGGGTCGCCCTGGACGAGGTGGCCCAGGCGCAGCGTGCGCGAGCGCGAGACCCGGCCGTCGTCGGGCTCAGCGACCCCGGCGAGGAGGTCGAGCAGCGTGCTCTTGCCGTCGCCGTTGCGCCCCACGACGCCGATGCGCTGCCCCGCGCCCACGCCGAGGCTGACCTCGTCGAGGAGCATGCGGATGCCGTAGGACTTCGAGACGCGCTCGAGGTTGACCAGGTTGGCCGGCTGGCTCACTCGTCGTGCCCGCTCACTGGTAGATCCCGCCGACGCGCGCGCCGACGACCCGCGCGCCGTGGGCCGGGGCCTTGACGACGATGCCGGGGGCGGTGCCGAGGACGTCCTGCAGCTGCCCGTCGACGTACGCCGCGTGCTCGGCGTCGCCGCACAGGAACGCCACGGTGGGGCCGGACCCGGAGACCAGGCCGCCGAAGGCACCGCACTCCTCGCCGGCCGCGACGACGTCGGCGAGGTCGGGGCGCAGGGAGTACGCCGCCTCCGCGAGGTCGTTGTGCAGCAGCTCGCCGACCCTGGCGACGTCGCCCACGCGCAGCGCCGAGAGCAGCTCCATGGGCTGGCCCGGGTCGGGCTCGTGGTGGCCGAGCAGGTCGAAGGCGGAGTAGACGGCGGGCGTGGAGAGGCCGGCGTCGTCGGGGAGCAGGACCCACCAGTAGTCGCCGCGCGACATCAGCGGGGCGAGCTCCTCGCCGCGCCCGGTGCCGAGCGCGGTGCCGCCGTGCAGGCAGAACGGCACGTCGCTGCCGAGCTGTGCCGCCAGGTCGTGCAGCTCCTGGCGCGGGGTGCGCAGCTCGTAGAGCGAGTCCACGCCGACCAGCGCCGCAGCCGCGTTGGTGCTGCCGCCCGCGAGGCCGCCGGCCACCGGGATGCGCTTGCGCAGGTGGCAGCTGACGGCCAGGTCCTCGCGCCCGTGGTGGGCTGCGAGCGCGTCGACCGCACGGAGCACGAGGTTGGACGGACCGGTCGGGACCGCGACCACGTCGACGCCCTCGCCGGAGACCGTGAGCGAGGACTCCTCGGCCGGCCGGAACGTGAGCTCGTCATAGAGCCCGACCGCCTGGAACACGGTCACCAGCGGGTGGAAGCCGTCGGGGCGGACGGCGCCGACCCCGAGGTGGAGGTTGATCTTGGCGGGCGCGCTGACCCGCACCTCGTTGCTCATGCCGCACTCCCCAGCGCGTCGGCGATGCGGGCGAAGTCGGTGATGGCGAGGGCCTCGCCGCGGGCGAGCGGGTCGATGCCGGCCTCCTCGAGGGCGCGCTCGACGGCGGGCCGAGGGGCGATCGTGGTCAGCGCACCGCGCAGCACCTTGCGCCGCTGGGCGAACGCCGCGTCGACGACCTTGAACACCGCGGCGCGGCCGACGCTGGTGACCGGCGGCTCGCGCCGGGTCATCGCGACCAGCCCGGAGTCGACGTTGGGCGCGGGCCAGAAGACGTTGCGCCCGACGGCCCCGGCCCGGCGTACGTCGGCGTACCACGCGGCCTTGGCCGACGGGACGCCGTAGGTGCGCGAGCCCGGCGGGGCCGCGAGCCGGTCGGCGACCTCGGACTGCACCATGACGAGCACGCGCTCGAGCGTCGGGACCAGCTCGAGCAGGTGCAGCAGCACCGGGACCGAGACGTTGTAGGGCAGGTTGGCGACCAG
>CAZKZQ010000209.1:0-7171 GCA_964557235.1 uncultured Nocardioidaceae bacterium | reverse complement strand
CCGGCCGCACGGTCAGGCACGTGCCCAGGGACGCCCCGAAGGGCGTGGGGCAGGGCGCCATGGCCTGGTCCGCGGACTCGCGCACACTCCTGGTGGACGTCTGTCGCGTGAGCCAGGTGGACGAGGCCAGCCAGTCCTGCGAGACCCGCAGGGCCGACGCCTGGGACGTCGCGACCGGCGAGGTCCGCGAGGTCACCGGCGCCCTCGCCTCCGAGGTGGTGGGCCGCTCGGGCGACGACCTGCTGCTGCAGAGCGGGCGCCGGCTGGAGAGCCTCGACCCTCGCACCGGCGCGCTCACTCGGCTGGGGCGGGTCGGGGACTCCTCGGACTCCGGCGAGGCGGCAGCCGCCGTCGAGCCGGGCGGACGGGTCGCGACCCTGGCCACGGTGCGCTTCGAGGGGGTGGATCGCGCGGACGACGCCGTGGAGGTCTCCGGGGACACCCGGGTCCAGCTGCGCGTCACGCGCCAGCTGCTCGCCTCGGGTGAGGCAGACGGACCGGCGTTCGTGCCCGTCCGTGGCGCCGGCCAGGTGGAGCCGCTCGCGGTCGGGGACGACGGCTCGGTCGTGGCGCTGACCTACCGACCCTCCGAGCTGCCGACGCTGACCCGGATGTCCCGCAGCGGGTCCTCCGAGGTGGTGCGCTTCCAGCCGGGCTGGACGGGTGCGCTGCCCCAGGTCGCCGAGGACCTGCTCGACGTGCCCACGGTGCCCGGGGTGCGGCCGCCGGACATCAGGGACCCGCGGGCCGTGAGCGGGGTCGTGGCCGTCGGGCTCGCCGCCGCGGCTGGTCTCGGGCTCGTGTGGTGGCGTCGGCGCCGCTTCCGGGAGGTGTCCGCGTGAGCGCCGCCCCCGAGGGGTTCGAGGAGTACGTCGCGGCGCGGCTCCCCGCGCTCAGCCGGACGGCGTACCTCCTCACGGGCAACCACCACGACGCGGAGGACCTCGTGCAGCGCGCGCTGGTCAAGGTGGTGGCGGTGTGGCCGCGGATCGCCGACCACCCGGAGCCCTACGTCAAGCGCGTGATGTTCCACGACAACGTCTCGCGCTGGCGGCGTCGCAGCCGGCGGCCCGAGCAGCTCACCGACGCGGTGCCGGAGCGCACAGCCGAGGATGCCGACGTCACGACCCGGATCGCGCTGGAGCAGGCGCTGGCACGGCTCACGCCCAAGCAGCGCACGGTGCTGGTGCTGCGCTACTACGAGGACCTCACCGAGGTCGAGACCGCCGCGGCGATGGGAGTAGCCCTCGGCACCGTGAAGTCGCAGACGCGCCACGCGCTCAAACGGGTCCGCGAGCTCGCCCCTGGGCTGGAGACTCTGCTGGTGTAGTCGGTGGTCGAGCTCAGTCGAGACCGCGTCGCCCGCGCAGCTCGGCGAGCAGGTGGTCGACGCCGTCGACGCCGACCGCCGACCGCTCGAGCCCGGCGAAGGCGCCGGGGTCCGACAGGGCCGGCACGTCGAGGAGGTGGAGCACCTCGTCCTCCTCGAGGTGGTCGAGGACGGGCCGCAGCGCGTCCCACACGTCGTTGCGGGCGACTGCGGCGACGAGCGCGTCGCGGACGTCGGCGTCGAGCCCTGCCGCCACCCGCACGACGCGCAGCCGGGAGTCGACCGACAGCGACGCGAGCAGGGTCAGCGCGTCGTCGATGTCGCCGGCCGCCGTGGCCTCGCGGAGCACGGCGACGAGCACGTCGGTCTCGACGGCGGCGATGATGCGGTCGAGCTCCTCGCGGTCGTCGGTGAAGATCGCGACCTGCAGCAGGTCGAGCGGGGGAGCGGCCCGCACCACGGTCAGCGCGGTCTCCAGCGGCACGTGGGCGACGAAGCGGCCGAGCGGGATGTACTCCTTGCTGGCCACCAGCCTCTCGCCGGTCGCGACCACCACGTCCTCGGGCAGCCTGGCGACGATGTCGGCGACCTTGGCCGGGTTGATGTACGGCGTCATCTTGGCGAGGAAGCCGACGCTGAGGTGGTTGACCAGCTTGACCGCGAGGTCGGGGTCGGTGACGGCCGCGACGCGGGCGGCGATGAGGGGCCCGAGCGCGAACTGCGCGCCCTTGGCGGCGAGGGTGGTGGGGACGAGCTTGCCCATGCCGGCCATGCGCGCGAAGCGCACCTCGTGGGGCGCGAAGAGCGCGTGGTTGACGGCGCGCCGGAGGTCGGCGAGGTCGGCGTCGGAGAGGGCGTGGAGGAACTCCACCTCGGCGAGGTCGACGCCGAGGTCGTGGGCGAGCTTCACCATCTCCACGTGCTGCAGCAGGTCGGTCACCGTCGCCTCACTCCCCGGGGAACAGCATCTTCTTGGCGCGGCCGCGCAGGGGACGGGGGAGGAAGCGCATCGTCGCCTGCAGGGCCTCGTCGATCGCCTCGCCCTCGCGCTCCAGCGAGCCTTGGACGACCCGGTGGAGCCGGTCGAGGTCGGCGGGCGCGAGCTTGTCCAGGAAGGCGACGTCGCCGGGCGGCACCTCGAGCAGGGTGGCGAGGTCCTCGACGGTCGTGGGGGAGTCGGGCACGGCGTCACGCTAGCGGGTCAGGCAGTCGAACAGGTGTTCGAAGATGGCGTAGCCTGGAGGCATGGAGCGCCCCTACGTCCCGCCCGGCTGGCCCGCCCTCGTCCGACCTCCCGGCGTGCCCGGGTGGGAGGAGACCGCGTCGGCGTGGCTGCTCGACCAGGCGCCGCCCGAGTTCCGCGGATACCCCGTCCTGCGCCGGCACGTCATCGTCCTCGCGCGCTTCGTCGCGCTGCACGTCGAGGCCGGGCAGGCCGCCGTACGCCGGGGCCTGAGCGAGGCGCGCGGGGTGCTGCGAGACGTCGCCGACCCCGACACCGTCGAGGCGGCCGTGACCGTGTGGCAGGCGGAGGAGGCCCGCCTGGTCGCGCAGCGTCGCGCGGTCGGTCTGCTCGAGGAGGCCCTGCGGGGTCGGAGGTTCGTGGCGCGTCTCTGAGGGGGGCCGACGGGCTCGGGACATCCCTTGCCCCGCTGTCCCTGGGCCGCGGGACACCCGGCCGGACATCGTCAGGTCATCGCCGAAGCCCGGCGCCCCGGACAGCCCGGGGACGAGACCCAGAGAAGGCACTGCCATGACGACCACGGTCACCACCCGCAACCCCGTCCGCTCCGACCTGACCTCCGCCGCCGAGGAGTCGGCGCGTCCCACCCGCCGCCCGCTGTGGGCGCTCGCCGGCGTCGGCGCCGCCGTGCTCGGCGCCGTCACCACCGTGTCGAGCTCGATGGTCGACGCGGTCTACAACCCCGACATCGTCCAGAACGACGTGGGCATCATCGCCGACCTCAAGGGCGACGTCGTCGCGATGTTCGTGATGCACCACGCGCTGACGTTCGGTGCGGTGCTCATGCTGGTCTTCGCGGCCGGCCTGCACCGCCGCCTGCGCCAGGTCGCGCCCGACTCCCTCGCACCGATGATCGCCTTCGTCGGGCTGGCCGGCACCGCCGTCGTGTCGATCATGGGCGCCGGCCTCGACACCGAGTTCATGACCCCGCTGGCCACCGGCGAGCGTCCGTTCTCGGAGTCCTCCGCCGCGATGTTCAACCACTGGACCGGCACCATCCCGTGGCTCTGGACGCTGGCGGGCCTCGCCGGGCTGGCGATCTTCTCCGTGGCACGACAGGGCGGCGCCCCGCGCTGGATCGGCCGCGTCGGCCTCGTCCTGGGCGGCCTGACGGTCTTCGCCGGCGTCGGCCCGGCGGAGTACATGGCCATCCTCCCCGGCGTCCTCTGGCTGCTCGCCACCTCGCTCGGGTTCCTGCTCGGCGACAAGCAGCACCGCGCCACCCGCGCATGACCCAGCACGACACGCACGCCGGTCCGGCCCGCACAGGGCCGGACCGGCAGCGGCGTATGCACAATGACGCGGTGAGGCCACCGACCCCGACGCACCGCGCGGTGCTCGCCGCCCCTGTGGTCGGGCTCGTCGTCTTCGTCGCGACGGTCGTGCTCGACGTGGTCGCGCCGACGACCGGGCCGGGTGCCGAGATGGCCCCCGGCCTCGCGTGGGGCTACGGCCTGCTCGGGCTCGTCATGTCGAGCCTCGCCACCTGGGTGCTGTGGCGCGACCCCCGCCAGCTGTGGGGCTGGATGCTCGGCTGGTTCGGGGTCTTCTGGTCCGTCGACGCGCTCGCCCAGGGCTGGATCCGCTACGCCGTGCGGTCCGACCGGGTGATCGGGAGCACCGGTCTCGTCGACTTCTCGCTGTGGTTCCTCAACCGCTTCGGCTCGTTCCTGCCGGTCACCGTCGCGGTGCTGCTGATGATCTTCCCGACCGGCCGGCTCCTGCCCGGCTGGTGGGGCCGCGTCTGTGCGGTCGCCCTCGGCCTGGGCGTCCTGGGCGCCGCCGTCTTCCTCCTCATCACGACCACCGGGGCCCCGGTCGTGGCCGACCTCCCCGCGGGGGTCGACCCCCAGGCGTGGACGCCTGGCCTGCCGTCGTCCTGGTCGGGCCCCTTGAGGCCCGTCGCTCTCGCCGGCATGGCTGCGTCCGTCCTCGTCGCCAACGCCTCGGTGGTGGCGCGCTACCGCCGGTCCGACCCCGTCGAGCGCGACCGCCTGCGCTGGCTGGTCTGGGCCGTCGTCGCGATGGTGCTGCTGATCGGGCTCGACAGCCTGCTGCAGCTGGGCCAGGGGGAGTCCCTCTTCGCGTTCTTCGTCGTCGCGCTGCCCTGCGTCGCGATGACGGTCGGCGTCGTGCGCCCCGACCTGGTGCCGATCGGCGACCTCCTCGCCCGCACCATGCTCTACGGCGGCCTGGCCGTCCTGCTCGTCGCCGTCGACCTCGGCGTCCTCGCCGGCCTCACCGCTCTGCTGGGGGAGCGGCTCGACCAGCGCCAGGTCGTCGTCGTCGCGCTGCTCGTCGCGGTCACGCTCTACGGCCCCCTGCGCCAGCGCCTCGCCGTGACCGTCCGCCGCTGGGCGCTCGGCGAGCGCGCGGCGCCGTACGACGTGGTGGCGGGGCTGGCGAGCGCGCTGGAGACCGCCGACGAGGGGTCCGAGCAGCTCGCCGCCGTCGCCCGCGCCGTGGCTGGGGCCTTCGGCGTGGGCTACGTCTCCGTCGAGGTCGACCGCGGCTCGGGCGAGCGCCTCGTCGCGGCGTACGGCGAGCGCCCGCGGCAGGTGCGCTCCCTCCCGATCAGCTATCGCGGCGACGAGGTCGGCCGGCTCGTGCTCCCCTCGCGGGGGGTGCGCTCGCGCCTGTCGGGCCGCGACGAGCAGCTGCTGGCCGACCTGGTCCGCCAGGCGGCGACCGCGGCCCGCACGAGCCGCCTGGCCGACGAGCTCCAGGAGTCGCGCGAGCGGCTGGTCGTGGCCCGCGAGGAGGAGCGCCGGCGCATCCGCCGCGACCTGCACGACGGGCTCGGGCCGGCCATGTCCGGCGTCGTCTTCCAGGTCGAGTCGGCACGGCTGCTGGTCGACCGCGACCCCGAGCAGGCCAAGGAGCGGCTCGCGGCGACCGCGACGCACGTGCAGGACGTCGTCGCCGACGTGCGCCGGCTCGTGCACGACCTGCGCCCGCCCGCCCTCGACGACCGCGGGCTGGTGGGCGCGCTCGGCCAGCTGGCGGAGAGCCTGCCCGTCGAGACGACCCTCGAGGCCGACCACCTGCCGGTCCTGCCCGCGGCCGCCGAGGTCGCGGCCTATCGCATCGCGGCCGAGGCCCTGACCAACGTCGTCCGTCACGCCGGGGCCGACCGTGCCTGCGTGCACCTGCAGGTCACCGACGGGCACCTGCTGGTCGAGGTGCGCGACGACGGTCGCGGCGTGCCCACCGACGTCGAGGCCGGCGTCGGCCTGCTGTCGCTGCGCGAGCGCGCCGCCGAGCTCGGCGGCCGCACCGAGGTCACCTGTCCGCCCGAGGGCGGCACGCGCGTCCGAGCGTGGCTGCCGCTGCGCAACCACCCCCACCACGAGGAGCCCGTGTGAGCACCGAGACCGCCCCGATCCGCGTCGTCGTGGCCGACGACCACCAGATCGTCCGCGACGGGCTGGTCGCCCTGCTCGGCGCGCTCGACGGCCTCGAGGTGGTCGGCACGGCCGGCGACGGCCTCGCCGCCGTCGAGGAGGTCGCCCGTTCCTCGCCCGACGTCGTGGTGATGGACATCCAGATGCCCGAGCTCGACGGCATCGAGGCGACCCGGCGGATCGCCGCCGCGCAGTCGGGCGGGCGCGCCCCGCGTGTGGTGATGCTCACCATGAACGAGGACGACGACACCGTCCTGTCGGCGATCCGCGCCGGGGCGTCGGGCTACCTGCTCAAGGGGTCCGGCGCCGACGAGGTGCAGTCCGCGATCCGGGCCGCCCACGCCGGCGGCATGGTGTTCGGTGCCCGGCTGGCCGGACGCGTCGCCGCGCTGTTCGTCGCTCCCTCCGCGGCGCGCACGCACGAGCGGGCCTTCCCCGAGCTCACCGACCGCGAGCGCGAGGTGCTCGACCTCCTGGCCGCGGGCAGGTCCAACGACGCCATCGCACGCCAGCTCTACGTCTCCAACAAGACCGTCCGCAACGCGGTCTCCTCGATCTACGCCAAGCTCCACGCGGGCGATCGCGCGGAGGCGATCATCAAGGCCCGCGAGGCGGGCTTCGGACAGCCTCCCCCGTAGACTCGGGGGATGCCGCTGCTCGACTCGCTGACCGGTCCTGGTGACCTGCGCGCGCTCTCGCCGCAGGAGCTGAGCGACCTCGCAGCCGAGATCCGCGACCGCCTCGTCAGCACCTGCTCCCCGCGTGGCGGCCACCTCGGCCCCAACCTCGGCGTGGTGGAGCTGACCATCGCGCTGCACCGCGTCTTCGACTCCCCGCACGACAAGGTCGTCTGGGACACCGGTCACCAGGCCTACGTCCACAAGATGCTCACCGGTCGCGCCAAGCAGTTCGACACCCTGCGCACCGAGGGCGGCCTCTCGGGCTACCCCTCCCAGCGCGAGTCCGAGCACGACCTGGTCGAGAACTCCCACGCCTCGACCGCGCTGTCCTACGCCGACGGCCTCGCCAAGGCCTACTCCGTCCAGGGCCTCGACCGCCACGTGGTCGCCGTCATCGGCGACGGCGCGCTCACCGGCGGCATGGCCTGGGAGGCGCTCAACAACATCGCCGCGGTCGGCGCCGCCGAGCACCGCCGCCTGGTGATCGTGGTCAACGACAACGGCCGGTCCTACA
>CAZKZQ010000208.1:0-7190 GCA_964557235.1 uncultured Nocardioidaceae bacterium | reverse complement strand
CTCGGCCATCCACCGGCCGTTCACGTGGCCGAAGAGGTCGTCCTGGGGGCGGACGTCGGGGTCCATGCCCGCCCGCGCGTCGTCGAGGATCGTCATGCGGGTGAGAGTAGCCGGGGGCCCGCACGCCACGAGCTCGTCCCGTGATAGGAATGAGAATCATTCTCAAACGAGGAGGTCTCCATGGTTCCACGACCCGGCCGTCCCGGTGCCCGGCACCTGGGCCGACCCCAGGCGCCGGTGCTGCTCGTCGCCGGCGTCGACGAGCACGCGATGCTCGCCACCTGCCTGTCGCTCCAGCTCGGCCTGCCCTCCGCGGTCACGGTCCGCCACACGATCGACGCGCGGCGGCAGGTGCTGATCCGCGTCGTGAGCGACGTGACCGGCGTGCTGGAGCGTGAAGAGATCCACCTCGCCCACACCTGCGTGACCTGCGCGATCCGCGAGGACGTCGTCCCCACCCTCGAACGCCTCGCCTCCGCCGGGACGTGGGGGTGCGTGGTGGCCTGCCTGCCCGTCGGCGCCGAGCCCTGCCAGGTGTGCAGGGTGCTCGCGTGGGACCCTCGGCGGGCCCCCCACGTCGCCGTGGCCGGAGTGGTGGCCGCGCTCGCCGGGAGCACGCTGGTCACGGACCTCCTGGGCGGGGACCTCCTCGACGAGCGTGGCCTGGCGAGCTCCGAGGACGACCGGCGCGGTGTCGCTGAGGTCGCCGCCGCGATGGTGGAGTACGCCGACGTGGTCTGCCTCGACGCGGAGCCCGAGCGGGAAGGGCTGGACCTGGTCGCCGCCCTCGCGCGGCCGGACGTCCCGGTGGTCACCGGCCCGTCGCTGCTGGACGCGCGGTCGCTCGCGCTGGGCGTCCATCGCCACGCCGAGGCCGAGGCCTGGGTGGCCGAGGTGAGACGGGGCGCCCTCCCGCCGTTGCCGAGCAGTGCCGTCTGGCGGCTCGACCTCCGCTCCGGACGGCCGTTCCACCCGCTCCGTCTCCACGACGAGATCGCCGCACTCGGCGGCGGCCGGCGACGCTCCCGCGGCTGCTTCTGGCTGCCGACCCGTCCCGGCACGGTGTGTGTCTGGGACGGCGCCGGGGGCCAGGCCAGCGTGGGTGCCAGCCGGCCCTGGGGCACCGAGACACCACTCACCCGCCTCACCGTGCTCGGCCTCGACGACGACCGGGAGGAGGTCGCCGAGGCCTTCGCCCGGTGCCTGCTCACCGACCGTGAGCTGAGCGCCCGCGGCACGGCGTGGGACGAGGTGTGGGACGGTCTCGAGCCGTGGCTCGGCCCGATCGAGCAGTCGGGCTAGCCCGTCACCCGCTGCGCCCGGCTCACCACTTGCGGCGGCACTCCGCGAGGTCGAGGGCCTTGACCTGGCCACGGGCAATGAAGACCCGCTCCTGCTGGAGGACCCGGCCGTTCTTCTCGCACGTCATCACGTAGGCCTCGCGCTTGCCGGCCGTGCGCTTCGTGACGGTCTCGAACAGCGACGCCTTGAGCGTGTAGGTCGGCGAGACCGAGGAGTAGTTGACCACCCGCAGGACGTAGGTGCCGGCCTTGGCCTCGACGACCTCGGTCTCCTCCTTGTCGCCCACCGTGTTGCCGGAGGAGGCGACCTCGGTCAGGGAGCCGTCGGCCTTCTTGTAGTAGACCTCGAGGTCCAGGTCGTCCGGGGTCGGCCAGTCCAGCGAGATGCGGAAGACGTCGGCCGGCTCGGCGATCTTGAACACGTGGTCGGCCGAGGCCGCGGGCGCCGGGGTGGTGCCCTCGAACGTCTGCGAGCGGTACGGCGACGCCGCGAGCTGGCGGTAGGTGCGCGACTGCACGACCGGGCGGGTCGAGGGGTTCACGATCCACCGGAAGCCGCGGGTGCCACCGACGCGGACGAACGAGTCGAGCCGGTCCTTGAACGAGCTCTCCCAGGTCGGGGAGTCGAAGGTCTTCTTGAGGCGGATGACCGCGCCCTTCGGGGCCTTGCCGGTCAGCACGCCGCTGTAGTCGGTGTCGACCGCGTGCTCGAGCGCGACGAGGTAGGCCTCGCGGTTGCCCTTGCCGGCGTACTTGCCCTTGCCGCGGTACTCGTCGATCACCTCGGGGTAGGGCGGGTGGAACTCGTTGGCGCCGATCTCGAAGGTGTAGCCGAAGCCGCCGGTGGCGTTGTAGGACCAGTCCTCGGTGGTGCCGGTCGTGTCGTAGAGCTGCCAGCCGTGGATGTTGGCGTAGCCGTTCGCGGCCGTCATCCTGGCGCCGACCTTCTTCAGCGCCGCCTCGTCGGGGGCGTCGCCGACGGGCTTGCCGTCGTGGCCGATCGTGTTGGGGTTCACGCCGTTGGGGCGGAGCACGAGGTTCGAGAACGTGTGGTTCGAGATCATCATCGTGACCTGGCGCGAGGAGATCAGCTTCTGCACCGCACGGGTCTCGGGCTCGGAGAACGCCGAGGCTCCGCGGTAGGTCGGGTCGAGCACGCCGACCTCGGTCTCGGCCGGGTCGGGCTCGGTCTCGGCTGCACCCGGGCCGCCCCAGAAGCCGCCGTAGTTGCGGTTGAGGTCGACGCCGAAGCCGAAGCCACCGTTGCTGTTGAGCGTGGCCTGGCAGGCCCCCTCCGGGGTGTCCTGTCCGTCCACGATGCGGCAGTTCTTGCGCTTGTAGGCCTGACCGGGCGTGGCCAGGATGCTGGCCGAGCCCTCGAGCGGGTCGTACTCATTGAGGTCGCGCAGGTCGACGTACTCGCCGTCGGTGCGCGACAGCCGGAAGCCGTCGACGTTGACCACGGGCACGACGACGACGCGGGCCTTGGCGAGCAGGCGCGTGATGCGGTCGCTGCGGCCGTAGCTCTTGACCAGGTCGGTCGCGAACTCCATCGCGAGCTCGCCTGAGGGCCACTCACGGGCGTGGTGCACGCCGAGCAGGACGAAGGTGGGGCGGCCGTCGGGGGCGGAGCGCACGTTGCGGCCGATCTCGATGCCCTTGATGGTGCGGCCCTCGACGCTCTTCAGCGGCATCGTGATGCTCTTGGCGATCCCGGGACGTGCCTTCACCAGCGCGGCCATGTCGCTGTTGTAGTCCTCCAGCGTGCGGTAGCCCGTGCGGCCGGACGGCATCGGCGAGCGCGTCACCGACGCTGCGTAGGCCTTGTTGATCCGGGCGATCTGGACGCCGCGCGCGACCAGGTCGGGGATGCGCACGTCGTAGGTGAACTTCGCCGCGGTGAGGCGCGCGAGGTCGGCCGGGGTGTGCAGCAGGACCTCGACGTAGTCGTGGCCGGCGTGCTCGGTCAGGTCCAGCCCGAGCGACTGGAGCCGCTCCTTCTCCTGCCGGCTCGGGGTGTCGACCGTGACCAGCTGGGGCCGGAAGACGTCGGAGCCGGCCACGGTGTCGGCCACGGTGCCGGCCTGGGCGACGACGGGTCCGTTGAGCAGGCTGAGGCCGGTGGCGGCGGCGACGACGGCGGTGGCCGTGACGGCCCTGCGCCGGGTCGAGCGGGGAGTGCTGCGGAAGGTACGCACGAGGGGTCTCCAGGGCGTGAAGAGGGTGCTGTGTCTGCCCCTCAACGCGCGAACCTAAACCGGGGTTACGTCTGCCGGCGCTCCACCGGCTCCGGTCCGGTCAGGTCGTAGCCCCGGTGCAGCCAGGTCTGGCGGACCCGCATGCCCACCTTCTCGTAGAGCCCGAGGGCGCCGGTGCGGGTGTCGGTGTTGAGCTCCGAGCCGCGTGCGCCGACCTCGCGGGCGTTGGCGAAGGCGTCGGCGAGCAGCGCGCGGGCGATGCCCCGGTGGCGCTGGTCCCGGCGCACCCCGAGGCTCTGCACGTAGCCCTGCGGCTCGCCCTCGCCGCGGTAGACGATCAGGTGGCAGGCACCGACCGGGACCCCGTCGCCGTCGACCGCGAGCCGCAGGTGCCACGGTTCGAAGCCCGGCCGGCCCATCACCTCGGCGGAGAAGTCCTCGAAGGAGTCGCGCTCGCGGTCGGCCCACTCGAGGAAGGCGTCCTCGAGCACCGTCCACGCCGCACGCTGGTCCTCCTCGGTCTCGGCGGTGCGGATCGAGTAGCCCTCGGGGAGCGGCTGGCCCTGGATCTCGGCGTTGCCGGGCATCTCGAGGATCCACGACTCCCAGCGGACGAAGTACCCGAGGCTCTCCAGCAGCCGGTCGCCGTCGGACCCCTGCGGCACGGGGCTCCCGACGACCTCGGACCCGCGGGCGCGGGCGGCTGCGCGCACCCAGCCGGTGAGCGCCGTCCCGATGCCGCGGCGCCGGTGGTCCGGGTGCACGGCTGCGTCGGCCCGGGTGTCGCTGGTGAGCTCGGCGTAGGCGACGAGCGCGTCGCCGTCGTACACGCCCACCGTCGAGGCGGCGATGTCGAAGCTCGGGCGTTGCCAGTCGCCGACCAGGTCCGCCTCCTCGATCTCGACCGACCCGAGGTCGTGCCGCTCGCACGCCGCGATCAGCTCGTAGACCGCGCCCGAGTCCTCCAGGCCGAGCGGGCGGGTGACGAGGCCAGGGGGCAGGCCGGGGACGGAGCTGGCTGCACTGCTCATCGGGCCAGTGAAGCCGGGCCCGCGCGGGCCGTCCAGTGGATTGCGGTGCGCCTCCCGGGCCGCGCGTCGACCCGCGGCTAGCGTCCGGCCATGGGCCGCCGGGTGACCTTGCTCGCAGCTGCGGGCACCGTCCTCTGCCTCGCCGTGACGCTGATGTTCTGGCCGGAGCGCTCCGCCCACGCCGACCGTCCCTCACCGGCTACCGCCGCGCGCCTGGCGTCGGCCGAGCCCGCCTCCGGCTTCGCGGTCGTCGGTCACCGCGGCTTCCCGGGACGCCGGGTCACCGAGAACACGCTGCCGTCGTTCCGCCGGGCGGTGGCGTACGGCGCCACGGCCGTCGAGCTCGACGTGCAGCCCACCCGCGACGGCCGGCTGCTGGTCATGCACGACCAGACGCTCGACCGCACGACGACGTGCCGCGGACGGGTCGACCAGCGCCTGCTGGCGCGCATCCAGGAGCGCTGCCGCGGACGCCGGGGCGGCGAGCGGATCCCCTCGCTGGGCCAGGTGCTCGACCTCGTCGCGCGCACGGGCGTGCACGTCATGGTCGACGTCAAGCGGCGGTCGGTCGCGTGGACCCCCGAGCGCTCGACCCGCCTCGTGCGGGCGATCCAGGACCGCGGGCTGGTCGGGCGCACCGTGCTGCTCGGCTTCCACCGCGACACCCTCGAGGCGCTCCGCGCGATCGACCCGGCGCTGCGCGTGCAGGCGATCGCCGACGACCTCGCGCAGGTCGAGGAGCTGCGCACCTGGGCGGACGGCGTCAACCTCCCGCCCTCCCTGGCGACCCCCGACCTGGTCGCCGACCTGCGGTCCCAGGGGCTGCTCGTCCTCGGCCGCAAGACCCGCCAGGAGTCCGACTGGGCCCTGCTGCACGACGCCGGGGCGGACGGCCTGCTGACCGGCCTCGTGGCGTCGTACGTCGCCTGGGAGGGCGCCACGACCACCCCGACGCCGTGACGAGGGTGACCCTCTCGGGTCTGGTCCGGCCACGCCGGCGCGTGGCACCATGCCGCGCATGCCAGACGCACCCGTGACCCCTCCGGCCGAGCCCTTCGACGTGATCGTCCGCGGAGGTCGCTGGTTCGACGGGACCGGCGGTCCCAGCGCGGTGCGGCACCTCGGCATCCGCGACGGCCGGGTGGTCGCGGTCAGCGACGAGCCGCTCGACGCGACCGGCTGCCCGAGCGTGATCGAGGCCGAGGGCCGGTGGGTGCTGCCGGGCATGGTCGACATCCACACCCACTACGACGTCGAGGTGCTCCGCGAGCCGGCGCTGGTCGAGTCGCTGCGCCACGGGGTCACCACGATCCTGCTGGGCTCGTGCTCGCTCTCCACGCTGCACGTGGACCCGACGACCGCCGGCGACCTGTTCGGCCGGGTCGAGGCGATCCCGCGCCGCCACGTGATCGAGACCCTCGAGGCCGTGCAGCAGGGACGCGGGGGCGGCGGCTGGCGCGACGCCAAGGAGTACGTCGACCACCTCGAGTCGCTGCCCCTCGGCCCCAACCTCGCCGCCTTCGTCGGGCACTCCGACATCCGCTCGGCCGTGATGGGGCTGGACCGCGCGACCCGCGAGGACGTGAAGCCGACCGCCGGCGAGCTCGGCCGCATGGAGGAGCTCCTCGAGGACGCGCTCGACGCGGGCTTCGTCGGGATGTCGGCCCAGCAGCTGCTGTTCGACAAGCTCGACGGCGAGGTCGCCCGCTCGCGGACCCTCCCGTCGACGTACGCCCGCACCAAGGAGCGCCGCCGGCTCAACCAGGTGCTGCGCGCGCGGCGTCGCGTGCTCCAGGGCGGCCCCGACATCACGTCCGTGCGCAGCATCGCGGCGATGACCCTGTCGTCGCTGCCGGTCGGGCCGGGCGCCCCCGGCGGTCGCGGGGTCCGCCGTCCGCTGCTCAAGACGACGCTGCTCTCGGCGGCCGACATCAAGGCCAACCCGCTGCTGGTCCACATCATGGGGCCGATCGCGCGGACCCTGAACCGCCTGGGCGGCGACTTCCGCTGGCAGCACCTGCCCGTGCCGTTCGAGGTGTACGCCGACGGCATCGACCTGGTCATCTTCGAGGAGTTCGGCTCGGGGGCGGCCGCGCTGCACCTCGCCGACGCGGTCGAGCGCAACGCCCTGCTCCAGGACGAGGACTACCGCCGCCGCTTCCGCAAGGACTACGACGAGCGCTTCGGCATGCGGGTCTGGCACCGCGACTTCTTCGACGCCGAGATCGTCGAGTGCCCCGACGACTCGCGCCTGGGCTCGCTGGTCGGCAAGACCTTCGGCCAGGTCGGCGTCGAGCGCGGCGCCCTGGCCGGCGGCGAGCCGCTGCACCCGGTCGACGCCTTCCTCGACCTGGTCGTCGAGCACGGCACCAAGCTGCGCTGGCGCACCACGATCTCCAACCACCGGCCGAAGTACGCCGACAAGCTGGCCGTCGACCCCGGCGTCCAGATGGGCTTCTCCGACGCCGGGGCGCACCTGCGCAACATGGCGTTCTACGACTTCGGCCTCAAGCTGCTGCGCCGGGTCCACCGCGCCGAGCAGGCGGGCCGGCCGTTCATGTCGCTGGAGCGGGCCGTGCACCGCCTCACCGGCGAGCTGGCGGAGTGGTACTCCCTCGACGCCGGCCACCTCCGCGTCGGCGACCGGGCCGACCTCGTCG
>CAZKZQ010000207.1:0-7248 GCA_964557235.1 uncultured Nocardioidaceae bacterium | reverse complement strand
CTACAACCTCGACCAGGTGCTCGACGGCGACCTCGGGCCGGTCGTGGAGTCGTGCGTCGAGGCCGACCTCGCCGCGCGGCTCGAGGCGATCGGGACGTGAGGACGCTCCTCGTCGCGGCTGCGGAGCGGCTGCGAGCCGCGGGCGTCGGCTCGCCCGACCACGACGCGGCCGAGCTCCTCGCCCACGTGCTGGGGGTACGCCGCGCCGCGCTGGTCACCGCGCCCGAGCCCGCACCCGAGCAGCTCGCGGCCTTCGAGGAGCTGGTCGCCCGCCGGGCCGCCCGCGAGCCGCTGCAGCACCTCACCGGCTCCGCCGGCTTCCGGTACGTCGAGCTGCAGGTCGGCGCGGGCGTGTTCGTCCCGCGCCCCGAGACCGAGGTGGTGGCCGGGTTCGCCATCGACCGGGCCCGCGAGGCCGGCCCGGAGCCGGTCGTCGTCGACCTGTGCACCGGGTCGGGGGCGATCGCCCTCGCGGTCGCCACCGAGGTCCCCGGGGCCCGGGTCCACGCGGTCGAGCTCGACCCGGGCGCCGTGGCCTGGGCCGAGCGCAACCTGGCCGGCAGCGGGGTCGACCTGCGCGAGGGCGACATGGCGCAGGCCTTCCCCGAGCTCGACGGGACCGTCGACGTGGTGGTGAGCAACCCGCCGTACATCCCCCTGGAGGCGTGGGAGTCGGTCGCGGTGGAGGCGCGCGACCACGACCCGTCGTTGGCGCTGTGGTCCGGCGACGACGGCCTCGACGCGGTCCGCGTGGTCGAGGAGACCGCGGCGCGCCTGCTGCGACCCGGGGGAGCCGTCGTGGTCGAGCACGCCGACGCCCAAGGGGAGGCCGCCCCGGCGGTGTTCCGCCGCTCCGGCCGGTGGCGCGAGGTGGCCGACCGGCCCGACCTCGCGGGGCGCCCCCGCTTCGTCACCGCGGTGCGTGCGACACAATGAGCCTGTGAGTCTCCGTTTCGACCTGTCCGTGGACGCCGAGCGTGAGACGGGCATGGACGAGGCCGCGCGCTCGATCCAGCGCGGCCGGCTCGTCGTGCTCCCCACCGACACCGTCTACGGCGTCGGCTGCGACGCGTTCAACCCCTCGGCCGTGCAGCGCCTGCTCGACGCCAAGGGGCGTGGCCGCGAGATGCCGCCGCCGGTGCTGGTGTCGGCCAAGACGACCCTCGAGGCGCTCGCGATCGGGATCCCCGACTGGGCGCGCGCGCTGGTCGACGAGCTGTGGCCGGGCCCGCTGACGCTGGTGTTCCGCCAGCAGGCGAGCCTGCAGTGGGACCTCGGCGAGACCCGCGGCACGGTCGCGGTCCGCATGCCCGACCACGACGCCGCGCTCGAGCTGCTGGCCCGCACGGGCCCGCTGGCGGTGAGCAGCGCCAACCTCTCCGGTGAGCCCGCCGCCACCGACGCCGACGAGGCCGAGCGGATGCTGGGGGAGGCGGTGCGGGTGCTGCTCGACGGCGGACCGACCGCGGGACCGATCCCCTCGACCATCGTCGACTGCACGGGGGAGCGGGGCAGGCTGCTGCGCGGGGGCGTCGTGCCCCTGGCCACGCTCAACGAGATCGTGGCGCCGATGGAGACCTCGATCTCGCCGGACGCCGACGCCGCCGGCGGGTGAGGCCGTGCGCGAGTACCTCCTGATCTTCCTGGTGGCGCTGGCCGTCACCTATCTCTCGACGGTGATGGCGCGCGAGCTGGCCCTGCGCTTCGGGGCGGTCGCCGCGGTCCGCGACCGTGACGTCCACGCCGAGCCGATCCCCTACTTCGGTGGCGTCGCGATGCTCCTGGGCATGGGCGCCGCGTTCTTCGTGGCCCGCGAGCTGCCGTTCCTGTCGGGCCAGGGCGACCAGGTCTTCCACGACGCCGGCATCGTGCTCGTCGCCGGCGCCCTGGTGTGCGCGCTCGGCGTGGTCGACGACCTGATCGAGCTCGACGCGCTGACCAAGCTCGGCGGGCAGGTCCTCGCGGCCGGGTTCATGGTCCTCAACGGGGTGCAGCTCTACTCCCTCGGGCTCGCCGAGGGCGGCGTGCTGACGCTCAACCCGGCGCAGGGCGCCCTGGCCACGATCTTCGTGGTGGTGCTGACCATCAACGCGGTGAACTTCGTCGACGGGCTGGACGGGTTGGCCGGCGGCGTCGTCGGCCTCGGCGCGCTGGCGTTCTTCTTCTTCTCCTACACCGTGGCGGCCAAGAACGGCGACTCGCTGGCGATCCCGACCGCGCTGCTGTGCGCGGTCCTGTGCGGGGCGTGCGCGGGCTTCCTGGCCCACAACTTCAACCCGGCGCGCATCTTCATGGGCGACAGCGGGTCGATGCTCATCGGCCTGGTCCTGGCCGGCTCGGCGCTCTCGCTCACCTCGGGGTTCCCCGCGCTGGACATCCAGAACGCCGCGTGGGCGAGCTCCAGCGTGCTGGTCGTGCTCATGCCGGTGCTGCTCCCGCTGGCGATCCTGGTGGTGCCGTTCGCCGACCTCATGCTGGCCGTCGTACGCCGGACGCTGCGTGGGCAGTCGCCGTTCGCCCCCGACAAGCAGCACCTGCACCACCGGCTGCTGGAGTTCGGCCACTCCCACCGCCGGGCGGTGGTGGTGATGTGGCTGTGGGCCGCGCTGATCGCCCTCGGCGGGGTCGCGCTCAGCCTCTATCCCGGCGCCCTGGTGGCCGGGGGACTGCTCGGCTGGCTCGCGGTGACCGTGCTCCTGACCATCGTCGTGCCCCGGGTCGAGCGGCCCTCGTGGACCCACCACGAGGACTACGCCGGGCCCCCTCCGCGACCGGGTCCCTATGTGCCCTGAGCGGACCCCCCACAGGGCACCTGACCTCGCACGATGCGCTTGTGCGATTTTTCACAAGCGACTCCCGAGCGCCCGGCCGATTGGATCGCTCCAGTGACGCCGGGCCCGGTCGTGGGCCTCCGTCCGGCCCTCCTGACGACCCTGCCGCTGGCCGCGGCCGGGGTGGTCGCGGGGGCCCTGACGCAGGGTGCTCCGGCGGCCTGGGGAGTGGTGGTCGGAGCCCTGATGCTGGTCGGCTTCAACCTGTTCGGACTGGTCGCCGTGCACGTCGTCGCCACCCTCGCGCCGTCGCTGTCCCTGCTGGTCGCGCTGCTGACCTACACGATGCAGGTGGTCCTGCTGGCCGTGCTCTACCTCGCCCTGCAGCGGTCGGGAGCGCTGGAGGACTCGGTGGACCCGCAGTGGCTCGGGACCACCGTCATCATCGGCACGCTGATCTGGACCGGCCTCCTCGTGCGAGCCGCGACCAGCCAGCGGATCCCGCACTACCACACCTCGGAGGGGCCTGCGAAATCGTCGGAGACCCCTCCTCCGGGCCACCCGGAGGCGGGCTGAAAGTGCCCCTGCGCTGCTGCTATTGTCCGGAACGCGATGAGTCAGCAGAGTCCGCCATCGTCGTCAGGGAGACCTACCACTGATCCCTGGCACGCGTTCGGCTACCTCACCTCGGGCGTGGCGATGTACGGCGTCCTGGGCTGGCTCCTGGATCGGTGGCTGGGCACCACGTTCCTGGTCGCGGTCGGCATCCTGGTTGGCGCTGGTCTGGGTCTGTTCCTGACCATCTCCCGCCTCAACGCCGGAACCGCGCCGGACGAGGACGACGACCACCCCCGGACCACGCGCCCGACGGACCAGCCCGAGCAGGACTGACAGAGGAGACCCGGTGCACCTCACCGCAGCGACCTTGGTGACGACAGAGTCGTTCACGCCGCCCGGACCCGGCATCTTCGAGCTGCCGCCGGTGTTCACCGTGGCGGGCGTCGGGGTCACCAAGCCGATGCTCCAGCTGGTGCTGGCCGCGGTGCTCGTGGGCGGGTTCTTCCTGGTCGCCGCCCGTGGACGCCAGCTGGTCCCCGGCAAGCTCCAGTTCGCCGGCGAGGGCGCCTACGGCTTCGTCCGCAACAGCGTCGCGCGCGACATCATCGGCAGCCACGACTTCCTGCGGTTCATGCCCTACCTCGCCGCGCTCTTCTTCTTCGTGCTGGTCAACAACATCTTCGCCAGCCTCCCGTTCATCCAGTTCCCGACGTTCTCGCGCGCCGGCATGGCCTACGCGCTCGCCGGTCTGTCCTGGCTGGTCTACAACTACATCGGGATGCGCAAGCACGGCGTGCTCGGCTACCTCAAGCTGCAGTGCGTGCCCAGCGGCGTCGGTGCGGCCATGCTGCCGCTGCTGGTCCCGCTGGAGTTCTTCTCCAACATCGTGGTCCGCCCGGTGACGCTGGCCCTGCGTCTGTTCTGCAACATGTTCGCCGGCCACATCCTCCTGGTGCTCTTCTCCACCGGCGGCCTCTACCTGCTCGAGAACGAGGGCGTGATCGGCGCCATCGCCGGCCCGCTGGCCTGGGTGCTCGCGATCGCGGTGAGCTTCCTGGAGATCCTGGTCCAGTTCCTGCAGGCCTACGTCTTCGTCCTGCTCAACGCCATGTACATCTCGGGTGCTCTCGCAGACGAGCACTGAGAACCCGCACGACCCCCTCAGACCAGCACCACCCGCACGACCCACGTAGAAACAACCGAAAGGAATCACAGTGGACGGCAATGTGAACATGATCGGCTACGGCCTCGCCGCCATCGGCCCGGGCGTCGGCATCGGCCTGATCTTCGCCGCCTACATCAACGGTGTGGCGCGTCAGCCGGAGGCCCAGAGCCGCCTGCAGTCGATCGCCATCCTGGGCTTCGCGCTCGCCGAGGCGCTCGCGATCATCGGTATCGCCCTCGCGTTCGTGCTCTGACCAACACCTCGAGTCTCTAGGACCGCCGCATGATTACGACATCGATCGTCCGCCTCGCGGCCGAGGGGGAGGAGCACAACCCGCTCATCCCCGAGTGGATCGAGGTGGCCCTCGCCCTGGTCGTCTTCGCGATCCTGGTGTTCGTCTTCTCCAAGTTCATCGTGCCGAACTTCGAGAAGACCTACGCCGAGCGCACGGACGCCATCGAGGGCGGGCTCAAGCAGGCCGAGCAGAAGCAGGCCGCCGCCGACGAGAAGCTCGCCGAGCTGGAGAAGCAGCTGGGTGAGGCTCGCCAGGAGGCAGCCCGCATCCGCGAGGAGGCTCGCGAGCAGGGCGCGCAGATCGTCTCCGAGATGCGCGAGCAGGCTCAGACCGAGGCCTCGCGGATCGTGGAGCACGGCAAGGCCCAGATCGAGGCCGAGCGTCAGCAGGCGATCACCGCCCTGCGCGCCGAGGTGGGCACGCTCGCGACCGGCCTCGCCGGGCGCATCGTGGGCGAGTCCCTGGACGACGAGGCTCGCCAGAGCCGGGTCGTCGAGCGCTTCCTCGCCGACCTCGAGACCTCCGGCACGAACGGCAGCGGGGCCAACTGATGGCTTCACCGTCCGGACTGCGGGGCACCTCCGCCGAGGCCTACGACCGGCTCGCCGGTGACCTGGCCTCGACGCTGAGCGGCGGGGCCAACGGCTACGACGTGGCCCGCGACCTGTTCGGCGTCGCCACCGTCCTGCGCAGCGAGCCGGGCCTGCGGCGCGTGCTCACCGACGTCTCGGTGTCCTCCGACGCCAAGGCGGGCCTGGTCCGCCAGGTCTTCAGCGGGTCGCTGGGCGACGGTGCCCTCGGGGTCGCCGCCTCCGCGGCCGGCCAGCGCTGGGCGTCGGTGCGGGACCTGGCCGACTCCCTCGAGCGGCTGGCCGTCGTGGCCGTCGTCCGCGGGGCCGAGGCCGACGGGGAGGCCGACGCGCTCGAGGAGCAGCTGTTCACCGTCGAGCGCCTGGTCGCCGACAACCCGGGCCTGCGTGACGCGCTGTCCGACTCCTCGCGCACGGTGGCGGACAAGCAGCAGCTCCTGCGGGGCCTGCTCGAGGGCAAGGTCGCACGCGGCACCCTCCAGCTCGCCGAGCAGGCGGTCACCGGCTCCCACCGCACGGTGGGGCTGGCGGTCGAGGCCTACCAGAAGATCGCCGCCACCGAGCGCGACCGGCTGGTCGCCCTCGTCCGGGTCGCGCGTCCGCTGTCCGACACCGAGTCCGACCGCCTCAAGGCCGCACTCACCCGGCAGTACTCCCGCCAGGTCGACCTCAACGTGCTGGTCGACACCAGCGTGCTGGGCGGCGTCCGGGTCGAGATCGGTGACGACGTCATCGACGGCACCGTGATCAGCCGCCTGGACGAGGCCCGCCGCCGGCTGGCCGGCTGAGTCCCGACCCGACCGCCCCACCACCACAGACATCCGACGAGACACCGAAGAGAGCAGGAAGACACAATGACGGAGCTTTCGATCCGTCCGGAGGAGATCCGGGACGCTCTGCAGCGGTTCGTGGCTGACTACCAGCCCGAGACCGCGAGCCGTGAGGAGGTCGGCACGGTCGCCGAGGCCGGCGACGGCATCGCCCGCGTGTCGGGTCTGCCCTCGTGCATGGCCAACGAGCTGCTGGAGTTCGAGGACGGCACCCGCGGCCTGGCCCTGAACCTCGACACCCGCGAGATCGGTGTCGTCATCCTCGGTGACTTCGAGGGCATCGAGGAGGGTCAGACCGTGCGCCGCACCGGCGAGGTCCTCTCCGTGCCCGTCGGCGACAAGTTCCTCGGTCGCGTGATCGACCCGCTGGGCACGCCGATCGACGGCATGGGCGAGATCGAGGCCGAGGGCCGTCGCGCCCTCGAGCTGCAGGCCCCCGACGTCATGCAGCGCAAGTCGGTGCACGAGCCGCTCGCGACCGGCATCAAGGCGATCGACGCGATGACCCCGATCGGCCGCGGCCAGCGCCAGCTGATCATCGGTGACCGCCAGACCGGCAAGAGCACCATCGCGATCGACACGATCATCAACCAGAAGGCCAACTGGGACTCCGGCGACCCGGCCAAGCAGGTGCGCTGCATCTACGTCGCGATCGGCCAGAAGGGCTCCACCATCGCCGCGGTCCGCGGCGCCCTGGAGGAGGCCGGCGCGATGGAGTACACCACCATCGTCGCCTCCCCGGCCTCCGACAGCGCGGGCTTCAAGTACCTCGCCCCCTACACCGGCTCGGCCATCGGCCAGCACTGGATGTACGACGGCAAGCACGTCCTCATCGTGTTCGACGACCTGACCAAGCAGGCCGAGGCCTACCGCGCCGTGTCGCTGCTGCTGCGCCGCCCGCCGGGCCGCGAGGCGTTCCCCGGCGACGTGTTCTACGTCCACTCGCGCCTGCTCGAGCGCTGCGCGAAGCTCTCCGACGACATGGGCGCGGGCTCGATGACCGGTCTGCCGATCATCGAGACCAAGGCCAACGACGTCT
>CAZKZQ010000206.1:0-7280 GCA_964557235.1 uncultured Nocardioidaceae bacterium | reverse complement strand
AGGAGACCGAGGTCGAGCCGCGCGAGCGCCCGGCGGTGATCATCCTCGGCAGCGGCCCCAACCGCATCGGCCAGGGCATCGAGTTCGACTACTCCTGCGTGCACGCCAGCCTCGCGCTCTCGCACACCAAGGGCGGCTCGTCGCTGCCCGACGGCGGCTACGAGACGATCATGGTCAACTGCAACCCCGAGACCGTGTCGACCGACTACGACACCTCCGACCGGCTCTACTTCGAGCCGCTCACGCTCGAGGACGTGCTGGAGATCTACCACGCCGAGCTCGCCGTGGGCCCGGTCGCGGGCGTCATCTGCCAGCTCGGCGGCCAGACCCCGCTGGGACTCGCGCAGGGGCTCGAGGACGCCGGCGTGCCGGTCGTCGGCACGTCCCCGCACGCGATCCACCTCGCCGAGGAGCGCGGTGCCTTCGGCCGCCTGCTCGGCAACGCCGGCCTCGTCGCGCCCAAGCACGGCATGGCGACGTCGTACGACGAGGCGCGCGCGATCGCGGCCGAGATCGGCTACCCCGTGCTGGTCAGGCCGTCCTACGTCCTGGGTGGGCGCGGCATGCAGATCGTCTACGCCGACGAGGCGCTGCGGGCCTACATCGACGCCGCGACCGAGATCAGCCCCGACCGGCCCGTGCTGGTCGACCGGTTCATCGACGACGCGGTCGAGATCGACGTCGACGCGCTCTACGACGGCGAGGAGCTCTTCCTCGGCGGCGTGATGGAGCACATCGAGGAGGCCGGCATCCACTCCGGCGACTCGGCGTGCGCGCTGCCGCCGATCACCCTGGGGGCCGCCGAGATCGGCCGCATCCGCGAGGCCACCGAGGCGATCGCCCAGGGCATCGGCGTGCTCGGGCTGATCAACATCCAGTTCGCGCTGGGCTCCGACGTGCTCTACGTCCTCGAGGCCAACCCGCGAGCCAGCCGCACGGTCCCGTTCGTCTCCAAGGCGACCGGCGTGACGCTGGCCAAGGCCGCGGCGCGCGTGATGCTGGGGGAGACCATCGCCGACCTGCGGGCCGACGGTCTGCTCCCGCAGCGCGACGGCGGCGAGCTGCCGGGTGACGCGCCGATCGCGGTCAAGGAGGCCGTGATGCCGTTCAACCGCTTCCGCACCCCCGACGGGCAGCAGGTCGACACGGTGCTCGGGCCCGAGATGAAGTCGACCGGCGAGGTGATGGGCTTCGACGCCGACTTCGGTGCGGCGTTCGCCAAGTCGCAGGCGGCGGCCTACGGCAGCCTGCCCACGAGCGGCCGGGTCTTCGTGTCGATGGCCAACCGCGACAAGCGCACGATGATCTTCCCGATCAAGGTCCTGGCCGACCTCGGCTTCGAGATCCTCGCCACCGGCGGCACGGCCGAGGTGCTGCGCCGCAACGGCATCGACGCCCGCGTGGTGCGCAAGCACTTCGAGGGCCCGGGGCCGGACGGCGAGCCGACCACCGTCGACCTGATCCGCGACGGCGAGGTGGACCTGATCATCAACACCCCGCACGGGTCGAGCAAGAGCGGGTCGGCCCGCATCGACGGCTACGAGATCCGCACGGCCGCGATCGTCGCCAACGTCCCGTGCATCACGACCGTCCAGGGCCTCGCCGCGGCGGTCCAGGGCATCCAGGCACTGCGCCGCCACGACATCGGCGTGCGGTCGCTGCAGGACTGGGCCGCGCGGAGCGGCCGGGCGTGACGGCCTACGACGCGCTCTTCGAGCACGCGTTCACCCGGGTCGACCCGGAGCGGGCGCACCACGCGGCGTTCGCGGCGATCCGCGCGGCGCGGCCGGTGACCTCGGCCTACGGCGCCCGCGTACGCCGCCAGGCGCGGCCGGTGCACGCGCTCGGCCTGACCTTCCCGGGGCACCTCGGGCTGGCGGCCGGCTTCGACAAGAACGCGCAGGGGGTCGACGCCCTGGCGGCGCTCGGCTTCGGCCACGTGGAGATCGGCACGGTCACCGGCGAGCCCCAGCCGGGCAACGACCCGCAGCGGCTGTTCCGGCTGCCGGCGGACCGCGCGATCGTCAACCGCATGGGCTTCAACAACGACGGCGCCGAGGTCGTGGCCCGCCGGCTCAGGGAGCGTGCGGCGCGGCGGCAGCCGGGCGACGGCGACGTGGTGCTCGGCGTCAACATCGGCAAGACCAAGGTCGTGCCCGAGGAGGACGCGGTCGCCGACTACGAGAAGAGCGCGGGCCTGCTGGCACCGGTCGCCGACTACCTCGTCGTCAACGTCTCCTCGCCCAACACCCCCGGCCTGCGCGACCTCCAGGCCGTCGAGCGGCTCGCGCCGCTCCTGGCCGCCGTACGCCGCCGGGCCGACCAGGCCACCGACGGCGAGGGCCGGCGCGTGCCGCTGCTGGTCAAGATCGCCCCCGACCTCTCCGACGACGACGTGCTCGCGGTGGCCGACCTCGCCCTCGCGCTCGGCCTGGACGGCATCGTCGCGACCAACACCACGATCGCGCGCACGGGCCTGCGCAGCGACCCCGCCGCGGTCGAGGCCTGCGGCGCCGGCGGGCTCAGCGGGGCGCCGCTGACCCAGCGCGCCGAGCAGGTGCTGCGCCTGCTGCGCGAGCGGGTCGGGCCCGACCTCTGCCTGGTGGGCGTCGGCGGCATCGGCGACGAGGCCGAGGCCCGCTCCCGGATCGAGGCGGGCGCGACGCTCCTGCAGGCCTACACCGGCTTCGTCTACGGCGGTCCGCGGTGGCCCGCGCGGGTGCAGCGCGCGCTGTCCCGCACCCACGTCAAGGAGGCAGCCCAGTGACCACCAGCTTCGGTGCCCGTCTGCGAGCGGCCATGGACGACCGCGGCCCGGTGTGCGCGGGGATCGACCCGCACGCGAGCCTCCTGCAGGCCTGGGGGCTCGACGACGACGTCGCCGGGCTGGAGCGGTTCGCCCTCACCTGCGTGGAGGCGCTGGGCCCGGAGGTCTCGGTGGTCAAGCCGCAGTCGGCCTTCTTCGAGCGCCACGGCTCGGCCGGGGTCGCCGTGCTGGAGCGGGTCGTCGCGGGCTGTCGCGAGCAGGGCTCCCTGGTGCTCCTGGACGTCAAGCGGGGCGACATCGGCTCGACCGCGCAGGGCTACGCCGACGCCTACCTCGACCCGCGCTCGCCGCTGGCCGCCGACGCCATGACCGCCAGTCCCTACCTCGGCTTCGGCTCGCTCGAGCCCATGCTGGCCACCGCGGAGCGCCACGGTGCCGGGGTGTTCGTGCTCGCCCTGACCTCCAACCCCGAGGGCCCGCAGTTCCAGCACGCCCGCACCGAGGCCGGGCCGTCGGTCGGGGGAGCGGTGCTGGCCGGGCTCGCCGCCCGCAACGCCGGAGCCGAGCCGTGGGGCTCCTTCGGTGCCGTCGTCGGAGCCACCATCGGACGGACCGACGAGGACCTCGACATCAACGGCCCGCTCCTCGTCCCGGGCGTCGGTGCCCAGGGCGGCACTCCGGAGTCGGTGCGCGCGGTCTTCGGCGACGCCGTACGCCACGTGGTGCCGTCCAGCAGCCGCGAGATCCTCGGCGCCGGGCCCGACGTGACGGCGCTGCGCGCGGCAGCGCGTCGTGCCAACGACCAGTTCTCCGCCCTGGTCGGATGAGCGTGCGACGCCTCGCCGCCTCCCTGGCCGCCCTCGCCCTCCTCACCGTCCCGCTGGCCGGGTGCGGAGGGGACGACGGAGGTCCCGAGGGTGCCTACTGCTCCACGCTCAAGGACGAGAAGAAGACGCTGGCGAGCCTGGCCGACCAGGCCGCCGAGCCGGGCAAGGACGTCCTCACCCCGACGCTCGCGGCCCTGGGCCGGCTGCGCAAGGCCTCCCCGCAGGAGCTCCGTGACGAGTGGGACACCGTGTACTACGCCTGGCAGGGCCTCGTGGACGCGGTGGAGGAGGCGGGGGTGGACCCCGGCGACTACCGCCCCGGGCGCACCCCGTCCGGTGTCTCCGCCGCCGACGCCCGCCGCCTGGCCGAGGTCGCCGCCGAGCTGGGCAGCGGACGGGTCGTCGACGCCTCCCGCGGCCTCGAGGACCACGCCCAGCAGGTGTGCGACGTCGAGCTCCGCGTGTGAGCCGAGCTCAGGTCCGGAGCGCGTGAGGTGTCCCACGGTCCGTCCTGACAGGTGATCCCCGTTTGCGGCACGCGGGGCGGGATGACTAGATTTCGACCCGTTCCTGACCCAAAGTCGTCGACCCTGACGCGACGCTCCCGATCCGAGGACAGCGAGGACAACTGTGGCCCTGCCGCGACTCACCCCCGAACAGCGTCAGGCCAATCTCGACAAGGCGGCCGCCTCGCGCAAGGAGCGCGCCGAGGTCAAGAACCGGCTCAAGCACTCGGGTGCCTCCATCGTCGAGGTGATCGAGCAGGGCCAGACCAACGAGGTCATCGGCAAGATGCGCGTGGTCGACCTCCTCCAGGCCATGCCCGGCCTGGGCAAGGTCCGCGCCCGCCAGCTGATGGAGCGCATCGGCATCTCCGAGAGCCGCCGCGTGCGCGGCCTGGGCTCGAAGCAGATCGCGGCCCTCAAGGAGGAGTTCGCCGGCGGAACCGGCGCGTGAGCCGCCTGACGGTGCTCGCCGGGCCGACCGCGGTCGGCAAGGGCACCCTCGCGGCCTACGTCCGGGAGCACCACCCCGAGATCTGGATCTCGGTCTCGGCCACCACCCGCCGTCCCCGTCCCGGTGAGGTCGACGGCGAGCACTACTTCTTCGTCGACGACGCGGAGTTCGACCGCATGGTCGCCGACGGCGAGATGCTCGAGTGGGCAGTCGTCCACGGGTCCGCGAAGTACGGCACCCCCCGGCGTGCCGTCGAGGAGGCCCTGGCGGCGGGGCGTCCGGCGCTGCTGGAGATCGACCTGCAGGGTGCGCGCCAGGTGCGCGAGACCATGCCCGAGGCGCTGTTCGTCTTCCTGGCGCCCCCGTCCTGGGAGGAGCTCGTCTCCCGGCTCGTCGGCCGCGGCACCGAGGACGAGGCCGAGCGGGAGCGCCGTCTGGCCACCGCCCGGGAGGAGCTGGCCGCCGAGAAGGAGTTCGACGTCACGATCGTGAACACCGAGATTCCGGCTGCGGGCGAAGAGTTGGTATCCTTGTTGGTCGGCCAGGTCCGCTGAGCGGCCCGGCCACCTGCTCACCACTCCCTGACAACTCTGTGAGGCTCACCCACGTGTCTGGCACCCCTGTCGCCGAGGGCATCACCAACCCGCCCATCGACGAGCTCCTGACCAAGACCGACTCGAAGTACCAGCTGGTGCTCTACAGCGCCAAGCGTGCGCGCCAGATCAACGCCTACTACTCCCAGCTCGGCGAGGGCCTGCTGGAGTACGTCGGTCCGCTCGTGGACACCCACGTGCAGGAGAAGCCCCTCTCGATCGCGCTGCGCGAGATCAACGAGGACCTCCTCACCTGCGAGGAGTTCGACCCCGAGGCCGAGCCGCAGCTCGCCGTCGACGCCCCCGCGGCCAAGCCTGCCGAGGCCGGGACCTCCGACTTCGATCTGTGAGTGGTCCCCGTCTGGGACCATTCCTGACGTGAGCACTGTGCCTGACGCGTCTGATGCATCCGATGCCACTGCCCGTCCCCGGGTCGTCCTGGGGGTGAGCGGTGGCATCGCTGCGTACAAGGCGTGCGAGGTCCTGCGACGCCTGACCGAGTCCGGCCACGACGTGACCGTGGTCCCGACCGCCGCGGCGCTGGAGTTCGTCGGCGCTCCCACGTGGGCCGCGCTGTCCGGCAAGCCCGTGTCCGCCGAGGTCTGGCACTCCGTCCACGAGGTGCCCCACGTGCGGCTCGGCCAGGAGGCCGACCTCGTGCTGGTGGCCCCGGCGACCGCCGACCTGCTCGCCAAGGCCGCGCACGGCCTGGCCGACGACCTGCTCACCAACACGCTGCTGACCGCCCGCTGCCCGGTCGTCGTCGCCCCGGCGATGCACACCGAGATGTGGGAGCACCCCGCCACCCGGGCCAACGTCGCGACCCTGCGCGAGCGGGGCGTGGTCGTGCTCGAGCCGGCCGAGGGTCGCCTGACCGGCAAGGACACCGGCAAGGGCCGCCTGCCCGAGCCCCAGGAGATCGTCGAGACCGCGCTGGGCGTGCTCGCCCGGTCGCGCACCGCGTCGGCTGCGGGCCCGCTGCTCGACCTCGCCGGCCGCAAGGTCGTGGTCTCCGCCGGCGGCACCCGCGAGTACCTCGACCCGGTGCGCTTCCTCGGCAACCGCTCCTCGGGCCTGCAGGGCGTCGCGCTCGCCCGCGCGGCCGTGCTGCGCGGGGCCGAGGTCACGCTCGTCGCGGCCAACGTCGCGCTGCCCGACCCGGCCGGGGTGCACGTCGTGCGCGTGGAGACGACGGCCGACCTGCGCCGCGCGGTGCTCGACGCGGCCGCGCACGCCGACGCCGTCGTGATGGCCGCCGCCCCCGCCGACTTCCGGCCCGCCCACGTCAGCGGCAACAAGATCAAGAAGGCCGACGACGGCTCGGCGCCGTCGATCTCGCTGGTGCAGAACCCCGACATCCTGGCCGAGCTCTCGCGTGGCCGGAGCCACCCCGGGCAGGTCGTCGTCGGCTTCGCCGCCGAGACCGGTGACGAGCGCGGCACGGTGCTCGAGCACGCCCGCGACAAGCTCGCCCGCAAGGCGTGCGACCTGCTGGTGGTCAACGACGTCAGCGAGGGCAAGGTCTTCGGCAGCCCGGACAACGAGGCGGTGGTCCTCGGCTCCGACGGCGAGGCCACCCCGGTGCCGCACGGGTCGAAGTCCGCCCTGTCCCACGTGATCTGGGACCGGGTGGTGTCTCGCTGGGAATCCACCCCGCGGTGACCCACCGGGCGGCAGATACGCTCGGGTCCATGACGGGACGCCTCTTCACCTCCGAGTCCGTGACCGAGGGCCACCCGGACAAGATCGCCGACCGGATCAGCGACACCGTCCTGGACTACCTCATGGAGCACGACTCCGACCGCCCCAACCTGCGCACCGCTGTCGAGACGCTGCTGACCACCGGGCTGGTCGTCGTCGCCGGTGAGGTCCGCACGACCGCCTACGCCCCCGTGGCGCAGCTGGTCCGCGACGCGATCCTCGACATCGGCTACGACTCCTCCGACAAGGGCTTCGACGGCAACAGCTGCGGCGTGACCGTCGCCATCGGCAACCAGTCGATCGACATCGCCGCGGGCGTCGACAACGGCCACGAGTCCCGCGTCGGCTCCTCGGAGGACGAGGACGACAAGCGCGGTGCGGGCGACCAGGGCCTGATGTTCGGCTACGCCTGCGACGACACCCCCGAGCTCATGC
>CAZKZQ010000205.1:0-7353 GCA_964557235.1 uncultured Nocardioidaceae bacterium | reverse complement strand
GACGGGCCGTAGCCGACCAGCTGCACCCGCGGGTCGTCCGCGGCCGTGGTGGCGCTCTGCACGTCCCGGTTGGACCTGAGGAGCCGGATGCCGCCCTGCGGCGTGCGGAGCCCCAGCGGAGCCAGGTGGTTCACGGCCGGCCGGAAGCCGGTCGCCCACAGGATCACGTCGACCGGCTCGAACGAGCCGTCGGCCCACCGCACCCCGCCGGGCTCGATGCGCGCGAACATCGGCCGCCGCTCGTAGGCCCCGAGCCGCGCCGCCTCCTGCTCCTGCGGACGCAGGCCGATGCCCGTGACGGACACGACCGAGCTCGGCGGCAGGCCGCGCCGGACGCGTTCCTCGACGAGCCCGATCGCCGCGCGGCCGTCGAACTCCTCGATCGAGTCGCGCCACACGGGCTCGCTGCGGGTCACCCAGACCGTCTCGGTGACGGGCCTCAGCTCGCCGAGGAACTGGACCGCGCTCGCTCCCCCGCCGACGACCAGCACCCGCTTGCCGCGGAAGTGCTCGGGACCGGGGTAGTCGACGGTGTGCAGCTGCTCGCCGCGGAACGTCCGCTGACCGGGGTACGCCGGCACGAACGGTCGGCTCCACGTGCCGGTCGCGTTGACCAGGGTGCGGGTGGTCCACGAGCGCTCACCCGCACGCACCACGAGCAGGTCACCGTCGCTCTCGACCCGGTCCACGCGGACGGGCCGCAGCACGGGCAGTCCGTGCTCGCGCTCGTAGTCGCCGAACCACGCCGGGATCACCACGTTGGCCCGGTCGTGCCCGCGTCCCGGAGCCGGCCCGTCGGGCAGGTCGGCCACGCCGTGCACGTCGTCCATGGTCAGCGAGTCCCAGCGCTCCCGCCAGGCACCGCCCGGCTCCTCGCCGGCGTCCAGGACGACGTGGTCCAGGCCCAGCCGGGTGAGGTGGTACGACGCGGACAGGCCCGCCTGCCCCGCCCCGATCACCAGCGAGTCGAGCACCGTCGCCGCACCGTCCATGCCCGTCCCAACAACGCAGCGGCGGCTCCTATGCCTGGTGCTGCGACGGACTGGTACTACGACCATCGGACCGCACCGGGACCCTCCAGAACCATGGCGGGCCGGTCGCGCCGACCCCACCATGAGTCTCAGTCGCCTCGACCTGCGGGGCCCCACGAGAGGACGGGTCCCGTGCCTTCCCTGACCCCCCTGGCCCGCCGGGCCGGTGCGCTCCTGACCGCGAGCGCCTTCGCCCTGTCCACCGCTGCGCTGTCCGCTCCCGCGGGTGCGTCGGCCACCCGACCGCGATAGCGACGGCATGCCCAACCGCTGGGAGGTGCGCCACGGCCTCGACCCCGACCGCGCCAACGCGCGCGGGGACCGCGACCACGACGGGCTGCTCAACCTCGGCGAGTATCGCCACGGCGGCAACCCGCGCGACGAGGACTCCGACAACGACGGTGCCGACGACGGCGACGAGGTGCACGACGGGCGCCGCAGCACCCATCTGCGTGACCGCGACACCGACGACGACGGCCGCCTCGACGGTGACGAGGACGCCGACCACGACGGCATCCGCAACGAGGACGAGGACGACTCGCGCGAGTCGTGCCGGTCCGACGACGACGACCACGACGGGGACCACGTGTCCGACGAGGACGAGAACGACCACGGGTACCGCGTCCGCGACCGCGACTCCGACGACGACGGCGTCACCGACGGCAGCGAGGACTGGGACCACGACGGCCAGGTCAACGAGGACGACGACGACTCGCTCGAGGACCGTTGCGGCGACGAGAGCGAGGACGGCGACGACGTGCTCGGCACGATCACGTCGTTCGACTCCGGGACCGGTCAGCTGGTCGTCGAGACCGTCAGCTCAGGTGCGCTGACGTTCCTCGTCACCGAGGACACCGAGATCGAGTTCGACAGCTCCGGCCACGGGTCCGGCGAGGACGGCTCGGTCGACGACCTGCAGCCGGGCGCAGGGGTGGCCGAGGTCGACGTCGACGACGACACCGGTGCGCTCGAGGAGATCGAGCTCGTCCGACCCTGAGCCGCCGCGGGGCCGCCGTCACCGACGCAGCGTGGCGCCCAGGGCCGCCGTACCCAGGGCGATGCCGGCGGCGACCACGAAGGCGAGCGAGAACCCGCCTGCAGACAGGGCGATCGTGGTGAGGACGGCGGTCCCGAGGGCCGACCCGACCTGCGTCGCCGAGCCGGCGAGACCCGACGCCAGGCCCGCGTGCGAGCTGGGGGCGGCGGCGGTGACCACCATGGTGGTCGGCGTGAAGCTGAGCGCGACGCCGGTCGCGACCAGGAGCAGTCCGGGGAGGACGGCGAGCAGGTAGCCGCCGGGTGCGAGGGCGAGCCACAGGTGCCCGCACGCGAGGACGGCGAGACCCGCGACGAGGCTCCGCTGCGGTCCGACGGCTCGCAGCACGCGGGGCAGCAGGGCGAGGTTCGCGGCGAACCCGGCGAGCGAGGTGGGGACCATCGCGAGTCCGGCCTGCTCGGGCGCCATCGCGAGTCCCTGCTGGAGGAACAGCGCGACGAGCACGAACGTCGAGGCCCGTGCCGCTCCTCCGGTGACGGCCAGGACGACCCCGGTGGACAGGGTGCGGGAGTGGAAGAGGCCGAGCGGGACGAGGGGGTCCTCCGCGCGTCGCTCGATCGCGACGAAGCCGGCGAGGAGGAGGGCCGCGGCACCGAGACCGAGCAGTGCGGTCATGTCGGTCCAGCCGGCGCCGAGCGCACGCATCGCCGCGTGCACGAGGAGGACGACCGAGCCGGTGACGGTCACGGCTCCCCCGACGTCGAAGGGTCGCCGCGCGCCGACCTCGCTCTCCTCGAGGACGCGACCGGCCAGCAGTGCACCGGCAAGGGTCACCGGCACGGTCACGTAGAACACCGACGACCAGCCGAGCGCGCCGGTGAGGAGCCCGCCGGCAAGGACCCCGGTCGCGCCGCCGACGGCGGACGCGGCACCCCACAGGCTCATCGCCCCTGCTCGCCCCGCACCCGGCGAGGCCGCGAGCAGCAGGGCCATCGCGGACGGGCTCAGCGCCGCCGCGCCGGCGCCCTGGACCACGCGTCCCGCGAGCAGCGACCACTCGTGAGAGGCGGTCGCCGCCACCAGGGTGCCCAGCGTGAACAGCACCGACCCGACCACGAACAGACGTCGCCGGCCCACCAGGTCGGCCACCCTGCCGAGGAGCAGCAGCAGCCCGCCGAAGATGAGCACGTAGGCGTTGACCAGCCACCCCACGGCCCCCGCGCCCAGCCCGAGGTCTGCCCGGATCGAGGGCAGCGCCACGTTGACGATCGAGGTGTCGAGCATGACGACGAACTGCGCGGACACCAGCAGCGCGACCGCGGCCGTCGTACGCCGGGACGCGGGTCGGGTGCCGGCGGGCGGGGTGAGGACGGTGGCGCTCATGGCGGGCTCCTGGGGTGAGGCGGAGCCACGAGCGTGGCCGTCCACCGCACCCGTTCGCGCCGGTCAGATGGCCGGGTTCCCCGCAGGACCGCGCCCCCGCCGCACGACCCGGCAGCGCCGGGGGATCCCGGCAGTTGTGCCGGGGTGACCGCGTGCGAAGCCGACGAGAGTCGAGCCATCAGCAGGCACACCAGCAAGGAGCTCCCGATGGCACTCTCCCTGATCGTCGAAGAAGAGCACGGCACGTTCAGCAAGCGCGAGCGCCGCCACAACGGCTACTACGGCGGCGACTTCAGCACCCTGCCGTTCCCCACGACCCCGATCGGTCCGGCAAAGGTCCTGCCGTCCGGCCCTTGCCACCCGGGACCGCAGAGGTTCAGATGAGCGGACACCGACCACGAGCCCTGGGGGGACCCTTGTTCGCCGACGACTACCCGCGCTTCATCGAGCTCAGCGAGCTCACCCCGGGGCCGAACCCCAAGCGCGCCTTCCAGGACCACCGCACCGCCGACGAGCAGCGCAACCGGATGAACGAGCGCTACGAGGCGATGTTCGGCAGCAACAGGGACATCTTCGAGGGCGCGCGGGTGCTGGACCTGGCCAGCCACGACGGCCGCTACTCCTTCGCCGCGCTCAAGACCGGCGCCGCGCACGTGACGGGCGTCGAGGTGAGGCAGAGCCTGATCGACCGGGCCCAGGCGTCCTTCGAGTTCTACGACCAGGACCCCGACACCTACCGCTTCGTGTGCGGCGACATCTTCGAGGTGCTCGAGAAGGAGCAGTTCGAGGTCGACGTGGTGCTGTGCTTCGGCTTCCTCTACCACACCTACCGGCACACGGAGCTGCTCTATCGGCTGCACCAGCTCAAGCCGACGTACATCATCATGGACACGATGGTCACCCTCGACCGCGGCCGGACCCTCAAGATGATCCGCGAGCGCGACGTCGAGGACATCCGCAGCGCAGCACCTGACCCCTTCTCCGTCGGACGCGTCCTCGTGCTGCGCCCCTCGGTGCCGGCGCTGGCGCTCCTGATGCGTGCCTACGACTTCGACGTCGAGTCGCTCTACGACTGGCCGGGCCGCTTCAGCGACCGACCCGTGGTGCCGGGTCTCGAGGGCTACGCCAAGGGCAAGCGGGTCACCATGCGGTGCCGCTCCCGTGCGGCCGCCCGTGCCGCGGGGCTCCCGCCCGTGGCCCCGCTCCCCGCTCTCGAGGAGAAGCCGCGCAGGAAGCGTCGGCCGGCGCCGAAGCCCGTGCCGGAGCAGGGAGCCGGCGGGTGGCGCGACAAGGTCAACCACGCCCTGGCGAGGACCACCGGCTACGAGCTGAAGCGGGTCTCCGGCAGGCCCTGACCGGCCCCTCGAGTGGGGCCACCCGACCCTGCACCCTCCGCCGGGACCGCCGTGCAATGGCTGCATGACCCACGAACCCGTCCACGCAGCGCCACGTCCCCGCACCGCCTCCCGCGCGGCTGCCACCACGGTCCTCGGGCTCGCCCTCGCCCTCGTCGGCGGTGGGGCCGTGGCCGACACCCGCGTCGTGAACGACCCGGACGACTCGCGGACCATCGACATCCGCAAGGTCCGCATCGTCCACGGCCACGACTGGCTCCGGGTGCGCGTGGAGCACGACGGTCACGTCCGGGCCGGGCAGCTCTACGTCTTCTGGATCGACACCCGGCCGCGCAACCCCGGTCCGGAGTACTACGCCTCCTTCCGCCCCAACGCCGAGGTGCCGCCGCTGCAGCGGGTCTCCGGCTTCGGCGACAGGACGAAGACCTCGACCGGGTGCGAGCAGGTGGGTGGGACGGCCGACATCATGCGACCGCACCAGGACGTGACGTTCCGGGTCGCGACGGCGTGCCTGCACCACCCTCGCCGGGTGCGGGTCTCGGTCCACGTCTTCGGGACCGACGGCGCCTCGAGGGACTGGGCGCCCGGGTTCCGGCGGCTCTCGCCGTGGGTGCCGCGCGCGGAGCCGCCCCGCCGGCGATAACGACGCCTGCGGCGGCTCGTTGACCACCCGTGACCCGCCGACCGCTCGCCATCGCCGCGCTCGCCCTCGCGCTGGGCGCGGGGGCGCTGGTCCCCGCGACCGCCGCCGACTCCCCGAGCACCCTCCCGTCGGGGATCGGCGCCGTGCTCCCCCGCGTCGACCTGCCGAAGGCCCGTCGCACCACGCCTCTGGTGCGGAGCGAGGAGACGCTCCCGCGACGCGTCCCGTGGGGCGAGGGCACGCAGGACCTCCCCGGCACCTCGGTCGACTCACTGGGCCTGGAGGAGTTCCTCACCCACACCAACACCCGCGCGTTCGTCGTGCTGCGCCGCGGCCGCCTCGTCCGCGAGTGGTACGCCGACGGCATCGACCGCGACACCAAGCTGGCCTCGTGGTCGGTGGCCAAGTCGCTGGTCTCGCTGCTGACCGACCAGGCCGTCCGCGAGGGCCGGCTGCGTCTCGACACCAGGGTCGTCGACGTCATCCCGTCGCTGCGCGTGACCTCGCCGCTCGACGGCGACCCGTCGTACAACAAGGTGACGGTGCGCGACCTGCTCGACATGACCAGCGGCATCGAGTCGCCCGAGGGCTACACCGTGCTCGACGACCCGACGACGCTGCAGGAGCACCCGGAGCTCGCGGTCACGAGCCTGACCGGCACCTATCCGCTGTTCGTCACGCCCGACATGGACAGCTTCGCGCGCACGCACCGGTCGATGCTGTTCGAGCCCGGCACGCAGGGCGAGTACATCTCGTTCAACAGCCAGCTTCTCGGCATGGTCCTCGAGGCGGCGTACGGCGAGAGCCTGGTCGCGCTGTTCCGCGCCCGGCTGTGGGAGCGGGCCGGGGCGGAGTTCCCGGCGACGTGGAACCTCGACCGTGACGGCGGGACGCCCAAGGGCTTCTGCTGCCTCAACGCCGCCGGTCGCGACTTCGCCCGGCTCGGGCAGCTCGTGCTCGACGCCGGCACGCCGCGCTCGCCGGTGAGCCGGGCGTGGAAGGAGCGGCTGCTGCGCCCGCGCGCGATCCGGCTCTATGGCGGCGAGTGGCCCTACTCCACGAACTTCTGGCACATCCCGTCCGACCGTCCTCGTGGCACGGCCCGGCTCGACGACGCCAGCGCGATCGGCATCTTCGGCCAGTACGTCTATGTCGACGACCGCACCGACACCGTCATCGCCAAGCTCAGCGACTACGGCATCGAGCAGGACGAGGAGCTGACCTTCCAGGCACTGCGCCACATCGCCCGGTCGTTCCCCGACGCACCGCAGACCGTGGCCCTGCGGCTGGTGGTCCCCGACCGCGTCCGGCGCGGGCACCCGGTCGCGCTGCGGGTGCGCGCGCTCGGTGAGCGCAGCGACCCGCGAGGCCTGGTCCGCCTGAGCATCGGCGACCGGATCTTCCGCGCCCGGCTGGTCGACGGTCGCGCCCGCGTCCTCTGGACCCCGCACGGTGTCGGTGCACGCACGGTCCTCGCGACCTACCTCCCTGCCGACGGCTTCAAGCGCGCACGCACGGTCCAGAGGACCGTGTCAGGACCCTGACGAGTCCAGCCCCAGCAGGACGTTGAGGACCCGCGGCAGCCGGGCCGACTCGAGCTTGTCGACGCACTGGAGCACGCCGACCCCGAGGGCCCGCTCGACGACCTGCGGGGTGAGCGCGGCGGAGAAGAGCACGATGATCTGGTTGGGCCGGATCGCGAGGATCTGCTCGGCGGTCACCACTCCCGACGAACGCGGCATCCGCTCGTCGAGCACGACGGCCGCAGGGGGCGGGTCGAGGCTCTCGTAGAGGCGGACGGCCTCCTCGCCGTCGGTCGCCTCCCCGGCGATCTCGAAGCCCTTGATCTCCAAGGTCGCGCGCAGCAGGGCGCGGACGCCGGCGTCGTCGTCGACGATGAGCACGCTGGGTGGTGCCCCGGGAACCATGTCGCGATCATAGGGC
>CAZKZQ010000204.1:2870-7366 GCA_964557235.1 uncultured Nocardioidaceae bacterium | reverse complement strand
GTCTCGACCGAGTCGGCGATGACCTCGCGGGAGACCAGCGAGAAGTGCATGCCGTCGTGGCCCATGGAGATGCCGTCGGAGACCGAGATCGTGCCGAACTCCAGCGGGTAGCCGCCGGCCGCGTGCACGCCGTTCTTGACCGCCTTGGCCAGCCGGTCCAGCGAGAGGTTGCAGGGCGTGATCTCGTTCCACGAGGACGCGACCCCGATCTGCGGCTTGGCGAAGTCCTCGTCGCCCATGCCTACGGCCCGGAGCATCCCGCGGGCAGCGGCTCGCTCGAGGCCGTCGGTGACCTCGCGCGAGCGTGGCTTGATGTCGGGGGCGGGGCGGTCGCTCATGCGCCTCAGCCTACAAAGCCCTCTCGCCCTCCCCGACGGCTTCTCAGCGCTACGGTTCTGCGGTGACGTTCCGTCGCCAGGCCTCGCACTGGTTCGCCCACCTCAGTCCCGAGTGGCAGGTGCGGGCAGCTCTCGGAACGGGCCTGTCGGTCTCCAACCTGATCGGTGTCGCGGTCGTCGCCGTCCTCTGCCTGTTCGTGGTCCCGCTCCCCCAGTCCGCCGACGTCGACGAGGCACGTGCGCAGAGCGTGGTGCTCGGGCTGGCGTTCGCGGTGCTCGGTGGTGCGATCGGGTCCTACCACGCGTGGCGCACCCTGCACCCCGTCGTCATCATGCTGCGCGAGGGGGGCGACGTCCTGGCGCGGACCGGCGACGAGCAGCGCCGCCACGTGCTGTCCGCGCCCCGCCGGATCTTCCTGTTCCAGACGTTCCTGTGGGTCTGGGCGGCCCTGATCCTCGCCGTGGTCAACAGCCGCGCCTCGCTCTCGCTCGGCGTCTCCGTCGGTCTCATCGTGAGCCTCGCCGGCTCCGCGACGTCCTGCGTGACCTACCTGCTGTCGGAGCGGTCGCTGCGCCCCGTGGCCCGGCGCGTGCTCAGCAGCGGCATCCCACCACGTCGCTGGGTCCCCTCGGTGCGCAACCGCGCGATGTTCGCCTGGTGGCTCGGCACCGGCGTGAGCGTGCTCGGGATCATCCTCCTCGGCATCGGCACCCTGGTGCAGCCCGAGGACATCACCCTCGACCAGCTCGCCGTCACGGTCGTCGTCGTCGGCTCCCTCACGATGGGCATCGGCCTGCTCTCGTCGTACGCCGCGGCGGAGGCGAGCAGCGAGCCCATCCGGACCCTGCGCGAGGCCGTGGACCGGATCGACCGCGGGGATCTCGACGTCGAGGTGCCGATCTACGACTCCACCGAGATCGGGCTGCTCCAGGCCGGCTTCAACCACATGGTCCAGGGCCTGCGCGAGCGCGAGCACCTGCGTGACCTGTTCGGCCGTCACGTCGGGGAGGACGTCGCCCTCGCAGCGCTCGAACGCGGCATCCAGCTGGGCGGCGAGGAGCGCGAGGTCGCGGTGCTCTTCGTCGACGTCATCGGCTCGACCTCGTTGGCGGAGAACTGCCCGCCCGCCGAGGTGGTCGACCTGCTCAACCGGTTCTTCGCCGTGGTCATCGACGTCGTCCACGCCGAGGAGGGCTTCATCAACAAGTTCGAGGGCGACGCGGCGCTCGCGGTCTGGGGTGCCCCCGTGGAGACCGACGACCTGCCCACGCGCAGCCTGCGCGCCGCGCGCACGATGCAGCAGCGTCTCGCCGCCGAGGTCCCCGACCTCCGCGCGAGCATCGGCGTCTCGACCGGCCACGCGGTCGCGGGCAACGTCGGCACCCCGGAGCGCTACGAGTACACCGTCATCGGCGACCCGGTGAACGAGGCCGCCCGGCTCACCACGGCCGCCAAGGAGACCGAGCACCTCGTGCTGGTCAACCACGCGCTCGTGGAGGCCGCCGACGCCGACGAGGCCTCGCGCTGGGAGGAGCTCGAGCCGATCCTCGTGCGCGGCCGCAGCGAGGAGACCCGCGTCGCCGCGCCCCGCTGACGTGGGGGTACTACGACCAACGCCCGATGGTCCGCGACCACGTCGCGACCCGAGAGTTGCCTCACCGGCCACCACGGGAGGTGGCCCCCAGCACTCGGAGGTCGACATGACCCGCAGCACCCTCGCCACCCTCGGCGCCGCCGCCACCCTCGGGATCGCCGGCATCGCCGTCCTCACCACCGTCCCCGCCCAGGCCAGCGGCGGCGACGACTACCGCGTGATCCGCACCGGGGACTGCTCCGGCTCCGCGACCTGGAAGCTCAAGGCCAAGGAGGACGACGGCCGCATCGAGGTGGAGTTCGAGGTCGACTCCAACCGCAACGGCCAGGTGTGGGCGGTCGCCCTGCGCCGCGACGGAGCGCTCGTCTGGAGCGGCAACCGCACGACGGTCGCTCCGAGCGGCTCGTTCAGCGTCGAGCGGCGCATCTCCAACAGCGCCGGCGACGACGTCATCGTCGGACGCGCCACGCACGGCAGCCAGGTGTGCCGTGGCCAGGTCACCTTTGCCCGCTGAGGCGCCCGTCGCACCGGAGGAGGACGATGTCCTCGTGCAGGACGTCGAGCCGGTGTGGCACACGCTCGGGGACGGCGGACCCCGCGAAGGCGGGTCCGCCGTCGCCCCGCGACGCCTGCTCGTCCAGCTCGTCCTCGGCGTGCTGGTCGTCCTCCTCGTCGTGGGCCTCGGCGCCTCGCTGGCGGCCCGCCGCCTCGCGGAGAACGAGGCCGTCTCCGACGCGGTGACCCGTGCCGGCGTGCTCTCCGACGCCGTCGTCACCCCCGCGCTCACCGCCGGCCTGGTCGCGGGCCGGCCCGCCGACGTACGCCGCTTCGACCGGATCGTGCACGCCCAGGTGCTCGACGAGGACGTCGTGCGGATGAAGCTCTGGGCGCCCGACGGCGAGGTCGTCTACGCCGACGAGCCGCAGCTGGTCGGACGCCGCTTCTCCCTCGACGACGAGCAGCGCGAGGCGCTGGCCACCTCGAGCGCCCAGGCCGCGATCTCCGACCTCACCGCGTCGGAGAACGCCTTCGAGGGCGACGGACGGCTGGTCGAGGTCTATCGCCCGATCGCCCTGCCGGACGGGCGCGTCGGGCTGTTCGAGATCTACACGTCCTACGCCCCCGTGGGCTCCCGCACCACCGAGCTGTGGCACGGCTTCCTCGCGATCATGGTCGCCAGCCTGATCGGCATGCTCGTGCTGCTGCTGCCCCTGCTGTGGCACCTGTTCTCCCGCGTACGCCGCCACGAGCGTCAGCGCACCGCGCTGCTCGAGCGCGCCGTCGACGCGTCGGCGGCCGAGCGGCGCCGGATCGCCGCGAGCCTGCACGACGGGCCGGTGCAGGAGCTGGCGGCGACGTCGTTCGCGGTCGCCGGGGCCGCGGCCCAGGCCCAGCGCGCAGGCTCCGCGGAGCTCGCGGGTCCGCTCGGCGACGCGGCCGGCTCGGTGCGCAGCAGCATCCGCTCGCTGCGCTCCCTGCTCACCGACATCTATCCCGCCGCCCTCGTCGACGGCGGCCTGGCGCCGGCGCTCCAGGACCTCGCGCAGACCGCGGGCACGACCGAGGTGCGGGTGCAGACCGACCTCGACCCGGGTGCCGCCGACGTCCTCGACGTGGAGCAGCAGCGCCGGCTCTTCCGCCTCGCGCAGGAGTCGGTCCGCAACGCGGTCAAGCACGCCGGCCCGGGCAGCGTCACGCTGCGGCTGGCGCGCGAGGGCGACGCGGTCGTGGTCGACGTGGTCGACGACGGCCACGGCTTCGACGTCGCCGCCACGCTCGCCGACCCCCGCCCCGGCCACCTCGGGCTGCGGATCCTCGCCGACCTCTCCGACGCCCCCGGGCTCACCTGCCAGGTCTCCTCACGCCCCGGCTGCGGCACCCACGTGCGCCTCGTCCAGACGGTGTCCCCTGGCCCGCGCAGGCAGGATGGCTGACGTGGAGGACGCAGCAGCGGTGCGCGTGGCGCTGGTCGACGACCACCGACTCGTGCGGGTCGGGCTGCGCTCGCTGCTCGAGTCCACCCCCGGGTTCACCGTCGTCGGCGAGGCCGGCGACGGCCGCGAGGCGGTCGACCTGGTCGCCGGGACCTCTCCCGACGTCGTGCTCATGGACCTCTCCATGCCCGACGTCGACGGCGTCGCCGCCACCCGCGCGATCGCGGCCACCCACCCCGACGTCCGCGTGCTCGTGCTCACCTCGTTCACCGACCGCGCCCGCGTGCAGGAGGTCCTCGCCGCCGGGGCGATCGGCTACGTCCTCAAGGACTGCGAGCCCGAGGAGCTCCTCACCGCCGTCCGCGCCGCCGCGCGCGGCCACGTGCCGCTCGACCCCCGCGTCGCCGGTGCCCTCCTCCCCACCCCGGGTGGCGGACCGACGCTCAGCCCCCGCGAGGAGGAGGTCCTGCGCCTGGTCGCCCAGGGCCTGGCCAACAAGCAGATCGGGCGCGCCCTGGGCATCACCGAGCGCACCGTCAAGGCGCACCTCGGGCGCGTGTTCCGCGAGATCGGCGTGCTCGACCGCACCAGCGCGGCCCTGTGGGCGCGCGACCACCTCGCCTGACCGC
>CAZKZQ010000204.1:1270-2770 GCA_964557235.1 uncultured Nocardioidaceae bacterium | reverse complement strand
CTGTCGCCGCAGGCTCCTAGGCTCGTCGGCGTCGGACCAGCACGGAACCAGGCCCCCACGTGCAGGCCGGCCGCCACCCGAGGAGCCCCCGATGAGCCAGCTGAGCACAGCCTCCCTCGTCGCCACGATCACCCACCCCCTGAGCCGCACCGCGCGCACCGCCGCGGGCGCCGTCGTACGCCCCGCGCGCACGGCCGTGCGCTGGCCGGTGGAGAGCCAGCAGCGCTCGCGCCGCAACGCCATGCTCGCCGCCACCGACCTGACCGACCGCCGTCGCCAGACCCTGCTGGTCGAGGAGTTCCTCGACGGCTACACCGCCCGCTGGGAGGCGCGTCACGACGCGCTCCCCGCCCCGCTGGCCGCCGAGGGCTGACCCGACTCCTGCCCGAGGCACGCAGGAGACACGCCGGGCGCCGCGCCGCTCCCTTGTGGCGCCCGGCGTGATCTCTCGCACCAAACCGGCATGAACCTGTCCCGTTTCGGGATACTTCCGGTATGCCAGTGCAGGACAACGCCTTCAAGGCCGACCCGGGCGCGCCGTCGTCGAACCGACTCGGCGACACCCAGGAGGGTCCCCGCCTCCCCCACCAGTCGACGGTGCGCTTCCACCGCGTGCGCAGCGCCGACGGCACCCTCATCGAGGCGTGGCACAACGAGGCGTGGCACCGCGGCGGCGACGGCCCGGTCGTCCTGCTCTGCAACGGTCTCGGCACCAACGCCTACTCCTGGCCCGACCTGCTCCGCGACGACTGCCCGGTCCGCGTCATCTCGTGGAACCACCGCGGCGTCGGCCGCAGCGCCCGCCCCTCCGACCCCGACCGCTGCGGCGTGGACGCGTTCGTCGAGGACGCCATCGCAGTCATGGACGCCGCCGGCGTCGAGTCCGCCGTCGTGGCCGGCTGGTCGATCGGGGTCAACACCGCCTTCGAGCTGGCCGTGCGCCACCCCGACCGGGTCACCGGGATCTTCGCCGTCGCCGGCGTCCCTGGCGGGACCTTCGAGTCGATGCTCGCTCCGCTGCTCGTGCCCCGCTTCGTGCGCAAGCCGTTCACCGTCAACGCCGCCCGGGCGATGAAGGCCGGCGGGCCGGTCCTCACCCCGATCGCACGCCGCATCCCGATGGGCCCGATCTCCACCACCGTCCTGCGCTTCAGCGGCTTCATGCTGCCGTTCGCCAAGGGCGAGCACGTGCGCCGCACGGTCCGGGAGTTCCTCACCACCCCGATCGACTGGTACATGCACCTCGCCCTGCACTCCGCCCGCCACCTGCGCGTCTCGCTGTCCAAGGTCGACGTGCCCTGCGCGTTCGTCGGCGGCCACTTCGACGTGCTCGCCTCCACCCGCGACATGCGCACGGCGGCCGACCGGATCCCCGGGGCGACGTACGTCAACCTGTTCGGCACCCACTTCCTCACCCTCGAGCGCCCGCGGCTGATCACCTCGATGCTGCAGGACCTGATCGAGCGCGTCGAGGCCGACGCCGCCTGACCCGCGGGCGCG
>CAZKZQ010000204.1:0-1170 GCA_964557235.1 uncultured Nocardioidaceae bacterium | reverse complement strand
GGCGCGACCGGCGGGTGCCTAGGCTCGTGGCATGACGCGCCTGACCGCGACCCTCGCCGCGACCGTGGGAGCGGCCCTGCTCGCCGCGTGCTCCGACAGCGGGGACCCCGACGCCCTCGGGCCGCAGCCGTCCGGGCCGCAGCCCACGACGGTCACCGCACAGACCACCGAGCCCGAGGCGACGATGTCCCCCGACGGCAAGCCCGCCCGGCCGCGGGTCGTGCGCACGGTCGCGCGCGGGCTCGAGGCACCGTGGGGCGTCACGTTCCTCCCCGACGGCTCGGCGCTGGTCGGCGAGCGCGACAGCACGCGCCTGCTGTCGGTCGGCCCCGGCGGCCGGGTCAGTGAGGTCGGCCGGGTCGGGGCCGCCGCTCCCCAGGGCGAGGCGGGCCTGCTCGGACTGGCCGCGTCGCCGTCGTACGCCGAGGACCGGACGGTCTTCGCCTACGTCTCCACCGAGTCCGACAACCGGGTCGTGCGGTTCACCGTCGACCAGGGGCGGATGGGCGAGGTGGAGCCGGTGCTGACCGGCATCCCCAACGGCTTCATCCACGACGGCGGCCGGCTGCTCTTCGCCGACGACGGCACGTTGTTCGTCTCCACCGGCGAGACCGGGGAGCCCGACCTCGCCCAGGACCGCGACTCGCTCGGCGGCAAGATCCTGCACATCACCACCGACGGCGAGCCCGCTCCGGACAATCCGCGCAAGGGCTCACCGGTGTGGACGATGGGCCACCGCAACGTGCAGGGCCTGGCTTTCGACGACGACGGCCACCTGTGGGCCACCGAGTTCGGGCAGAACACCTGGGACGAGCTCAACCGCATCGACCGGGGCCGCAACTACGGCTGGCCGGTCTACGAGGGCCGCGGCTCCGGGCCGGGCAGCGAGGACTACCGCGACCCGTTCGTCACGTGGAGCACCAGCGACGCCTCACCGTCGGGTCTCGCCTTCCTGGGCGGGTCGCTGTGGGCCGGCGCCCTCAGGGGCGAGCGCCTGTGGCAGGTCCCTGTGACCGGCGACGGGGTGGGCACCCCTCGCGGCTGGTTCGTCGGCGAGCACGGCCGCCTGCGCACCGTCACGGTCAGCCCGCAGGGCACCCTGTGGGTGACCACGAGCAACCGCGACGGGCGCGGGAACCCCCAGCCGGGGGACGACCGGATCCTCGAGGT
>CAZKZQ010000203.1:3767-7443 GCA_964557235.1 uncultured Nocardioidaceae bacterium | reverse complement strand
CTGATCAACCTCGACTTCGCCGACGTCAAGTCCGTGATGTCCAACGCCGGCTCCGCGCTCATGGGCATCGGCTCGGCCCGCGGCGAGGACCGCGCGGTCGCCGCCGCCGAGTCCGCGGTCTCCAGCCCGCTGCTCGAGGCCTCCATCGAGGGTGCCCAGGGCGTCCTGCTCTCGATCGCGGGCGGCTCCGACCTCGGCCTGTTCGAGATCAACGAGGCGGCGGCCCTGGTCTCGCAGGCCGCGCACGCCGACGCCAACATCATCTTCGGTGCCGTCATCGACGACGCCCTGGGTGACGAGGTCCGGGTGACCGTGATCGCGGCCGGGTTCGAGGGTGGCATGCCGAAGCGTCGCGACGTGGTCCACCAGGCCGCGGGCCGACGCGAGCCGCTGCCGGCCCAGACCCAGGCCGACACGCGCTCGGCGATCGCCTCGCTGCGCCGCGACCCCTCCGACCGCCCCGCGCCGGCCCGCCCGGCGCAGGCCGCGCCGAGCAGCCGCCCCGCGGAGACCCCCCGTCCGGCCCAGCCGGCTCCGGTCCGGGCGACCCGCGTCGAGGAGCTCGACGTGCCGGAGTTCCTCAAGTAGGTGTTCGCGTTCCACGACGTCCTCGGCCCGGTCGGTGTTGCCTTCACCGACCGGGCCGGCGGCGTCTCCGCCGGTGACTTCGCCTCCCTCAACCTGGCCTCCCGCGGCGACGACGACCCCGCCGCCGTCGCCGAGAACCGCCGGCGCGCCGTCGCCGCCCTGACCGGGTCGCCCGACACCCCGCTCGCCCTCATGCGCCAGGTGCACGGCGACACCGTGGTCGACGTCGGGCTGCCGCTGCCGGCCGAGGCCCCCGAGGCCGACGGCCTGGTCACCGCCGAGCCGGGCGTCGTCCTCGCGGCCCAGGCCGCCGACTGCGTGCCGATCCTGCTCGCCGCGCCCGAGGCCGGGGTGGTCGGCGCCGTCCACGCCGGACGCAACGGCGTCGTCCTCGAGGTCGTACGCCGCGCGGTCGAGCGGCTGCGCGAGCACGGTGCCGACCGGGTGCACGCCTGGGTCGGCCCCCACGTCTGCGGCGGCTGCTACGAGGTGCCCGCCGCGATGCGCGACGAGGTCGCCGCGAGCGCCCCGTCGTCGTACGCCGAGACGACGTGGGGCACGCCCTCGCTCGACCTCGGCGCCGCGGTCCACGCCCAGCTCGCGGCCGCGGGCCTCGACGCGGCCGACGTGCGCGACGTCGGTCGCTGCACGCGCGAGGACCCCGAGCTCTTCTCCTACCGACGCGACGGCGCCCGCGCCGGCCGCCTGGCCGGGCTGGTCTGGAGGCGGCCGTGACGCGCCAGGAGGAGGTCGCCGCCGGCCTCGAGGTCGTACGCCGGCGCATCGCGACCGCCTGCGCGGCCGTCGGTCGCGATCCCGACGAGGTGACGCTGGTCGTGGTGACGAAGTACTTCCCCGAGTCCGACGTGCGGCTGCTGGCCGGCCTCGGGGTGCGCCACGTGGGGGAGAACCGCCACCAGGAGGCCGAGGCCAAGCACGCCGCCTGCGCCGACCTGGACCTGACCTGGCACTTCATCGGCGGCCTGCAGTCCAACAAGGCGGCCGCGGTGGGGGCCTGGGCCGACGTCGTGCAGTCGGTCGACCGGGCCAAGCTGCTGCGCGGGCTGTCCCGGGCCGCGCACGAGCGCGACCGCGTGCTCGACGTGTGCGTCCAGGTGAGCCTCGACCCGCCCGACGCGGCCGGCCGGGCCGGTGCGGACCCCGCCGACGTGCCCGACCTCGCGCGTGCGGTGAGCGAGGCCGACGGCCTGCGGCTGCGCGGCGTCATGGCGGTCGCGCCCCGCGGCGAGGACCCCGCCGCTGCGTTCGACCGCCTCGCCGAGGTGGCCGCGCAGGTGCGCCTGGTCGACCCCGCGGCGACGTGGGTCAGTGCGGGCATGAGCGGCGACCTCGAGCAGGCCGTCGAGCGAGGTGCGACACACGTGCGTGTCGGGTCCGCGGTCCTCGGAAACAGACCCGCCCACGGGTAGCCTCGAACCGACGTGAGCGGCCGGTCCGCCCACGTCTCCAGCACCACAACGGCAAGGGCTCGTCAGAGTCGACGGAGGTTCGGTCATGAGCGGCGCGATGCGCAAGATGGGTGTCTATCTCGGGTTGCTCGAGGACACCGAGCGCTATGACGACGACTACGACTACGACGGCGAGCCGCAGCGCGGCGTCCCGGCGCAGAACGGCTACGCCCAGCACGGCCAGCACGACCCCCGTCAGGGCCAGGTCGCCCAGCTCGCCGAGCGGCGCCGCCCGACCGCAGCCCCCGTGGCCGCGGTGTCGACGCCCCAGGTCACCGAGCTCGCCCGCATCACCACGCTGCACCCCACGACGTACAACGACGCCCGCGCGGTCGGTGAGGCCTTCCGCTCCGGCGTGCCGGTGATCATGAACCTCTCCGAGATGGACGACTCCGACGCCAAGCGCCTGGTCGACTTCGCCGCCGGCCTGATCTTCGCCGTGCACGGCTCCATCGACCGCGTCACCGCCAAGGTCTTCCTGCTCTGCCCGCCCAACGTGGAGGTCGGCATGGAGGAGAAGGCGACCCTCGTCGAGAACGGCTTCTTCAACCAGAGCTGAGGACCCTCTCAGCTCCTCGTTGGCGGACCTCCCTAGGCTGAGCACGTGCGAGTCATCGGCGGGACCATCGATCTGGTCCTGTTCCTCTTCCTGGTCCTCCTGTTCGTCCGCTTCGTCTTCGACTGGGTGCAGGTCTTCGCCCGCGAGTGGCACCCCCGCGGCGTGCTGCTGGTGATCCTCGAGGTCGTCTACAGCGTCACCGACCCGCCGATCACGCTGATCCGGCGCTACGTCCCGCCGCTGCGGCTCGGAGCGATCCAGCTCGACCTGGCGTTCATCATCGTGCTGATCAGCGTGTTCATCCTGCGCGACATCAACGCCGCGATCTTCCTGCGCTGACACCGGGCCCCACGGGTTTCGCGGGGGCCCCCTCGCCGTCGTCGACGAGCCGCTAACGTGGGCGAGTCGCTCCTGAGGCGACATCGCACCTGTCTCGACTCAGCACGAAGGACGGACCTGATGGCTCTGACCCCCGAGGACGTGAGCAACAAGCGCTTCACCGCCGTACGCCTGCGTGAGGGCTACGACATGGGCGAGGTCGACCAGTTCCTCGACGAGGTCGAGGCCGAGCTCACCCGGCTCGTCAGCGAGAACGAGGAGCTGCGCGCCAAGCTCGAGGCGGCCCAGAGCGGGCAGCCGATCCCGGAGACCAAGGCACCGGAGAAGGAGCCCGAGCCCGAGGTCCAGGCCGAGCCCGAGCCGGAGCCCGAGGTCGAGGAGGAGGCCGCCCCCGAGCCGGAGCCCGAGCCGGAGCCCGCCGTCGAGGTGACGGCCCCCGCGGCCGAGGCGCCGGCAGCGCCGGCAGCGCCCCAGGAGCGGGTCGTCGAGACCATCCAGGTCAGCACCACCGCCGACGCGTCCAAGGCCGCCACCCGCCTGCTCGAGCTCGCCGGACAGAACGCCGACGCCCTGGTCGCCGAGGCGCAGGAGCAGGCCGAGCAGATCCTGGGCGACGCCCGCTCGCAGGCCGAGAGCCTCGAGGCCGAGGCCCGCAGCCGCGCCGAGCAGCTCGACAACGAGACCGCCGAGCGCCGCCAGCAGCTCTTCGGCGACCTCGACC
>CAZKZQ010000203.1:0-3667 GCA_964557235.1 uncultured Nocardioidaceae bacterium | reverse complement strand
AGCACCTCGGCGTCGGCGGCCGCGATCGCGTTGGCCACGTGGGGCGTCTGCTTGGCGAACCGCTTGCCCAGCGCGCGGAAGTTGCCCTTGGCGCTGTGGTCGACCAGGTCGCCCGCGGAGGCGAGCGGCTCCAGCGTGAGCACGTTGAGCTCCTCGGCCACCTCGGCGCGCAGCTGCTCGCTCAGCCCGTCGTACGACGAGGAGGGGACCAGCGCGCGTCCGAGCGGCTGGCGGGTGCGGACCTTGGCGTCGGCACGGGCCGCGCGGCCCAGCTCGACCAGGCGGCGCACCAGCGCGACCTGACGGGCCAGGTCGTCGTCGACCAGCGAGCCGTCCACCGACGGCCACGCCGCGAGGTGCACCGAGGAGGGCAGCTCGTCGGAGGTGCTGCGGAACAGGTCCTGCCAGACCCGCTCGGTGATGAACGGCGTCAGCGGCGCCATCAGCAGCGTGACGACGTGGAGGCACTCGTGCAGGGTCGCCAGGGCGGCCGGGTCGCCGTCCCAGAAGCGGCGGCGGGAGCGGCGGACGTACCAGTTGGACAGGTCGTCGACGTACGCCGCGAGCAGCGTCCCGACGCGCTGGGTGTCGAACTCCTCCAGCGCCGCGGTGACGCCGAGCGCGGTGCGGTGCGCCTCGCTGAGCGCCCACCGGTCGAGCGCCGGACGGTCGGCCACGTCGGGGACCGGGCTGCCCGGCTCCCACCCGGCCGTGCGGGCGTAGAGCGCCTGGAACGACACGACGTTCCAGTAGGTCAGCAGCACCTTGCGGACGGTCTCCTGGATGGTCGCGTGCCCGACCCGCCGCGCCATCCACGGTGAGCCGGAGGCGGCCATGAACCAGCGGACCGCGTCGGCGCCGTGCTCCTCCATCAGCGGGATCGGCTCGAGGATGTTGCCGAGGTGCTTGGACATCTTGCGGCCGTCCTCGGCCAGGATGTGGCCCAGGCACACGACGTTCTTGTACGACGACCGGTCGAAGACCAGCGTGTTGACCGCCATCAGCGTGTAGAACCAGCCGCGGGTCTGGTCGATCGCCTCGCAGATGAAGTCGGCGGGGAACGCCTGCTGGAACTTCTCCACCGACCCCTCGACGTGGGGGTAGCCCCACTGCGCGAACGGCATCGAGCCGGAGTCGAACCACGCGTCGATCACGTCGGGCACGCGGCGTGACTCGGCGCCGCACGTCGGGCAGTCGAAGGTGACGTCGTCGACGTACGGCCGGTGCGGGTCGAGCCCGGACTGGTCGGTGCCGGTGAGCTCCGAGAGCTCGGCGAGCGAGCCGACGCAGACCTGGTGGTCGTCCTCGCAGCGCCAGATCGGCAGCGGCGTGCCCCAGTAGCGCCGTCGCGAGAGGGCCCAGTCGATGTTGTTGTTGAGCCAGTCGCCGTAACGGCCCCACTTGATCGTCTCGGGGAACCAGTTGGTGCCCTCGTTCTCGCGGAGCAGCTCGTCCTTGCGGGCGGTGGTGCGGACGTACCACGACGGCTGGGCGTAGTAGAGCAGCGCGGTGTGGCAGCGCCAGCAGTGCGGATAGCTGTGCTCGTAGGCCAGGTGGCGGAAGAGCAGCCCGCGCTCCTGCAGGTCGGCGACCAGGGCGGTGTCGGCGTGCTTGAAGAACTGCCCGCCGACCAGCGGCACGTCGTCCTCGAAGTGGCCGTCGGCCTTGACCGGGTTGACCAGCGGCAGGCCGTAGCGGCGGCACACCGCGAGGTCGTCCTCGCCGAAGGCGGGGGACTGGTGGACCAGGCCGGTGCCGTCCTCGGTGGTGACGTAGTCGCCGAGCACGACGAAGTGCGAGCGGCCGCCGTCGGCGGTCGGGGGGAACTCGACCAGCTCGAACGGGCGGGCGTACTCCCAGCGCTCCATGTCGGCGCCCTGGACGCGCTCCTGGACCTCCCAGCCCTCGCCGAGGGCCTTCTCGAGCAGCGGCTCGGCGACGACGAGGGTCTCCTCGCCGTTGCTCACCAGCACGTAGGTCACCTCGGGGTTGACCGCGACGGCGGTGTTGGAGACCAGCGTCCAGGGCGTGGTCGTCCAGACCAGCAGGTCGGCCCGGCCGGCGTACGGGCCACTGGTCAGGGGGAACCGCACGTAGACGCTCGGGTCGACCACCGTCTCGTAGCCCTGCGCGAGCTCGTGGTCGGACAGGCCGGTGCCGCAGCGGGGGCAGTACGGCGAGACGCGGTAGTCCTCGACCAGCAGCCCCGTCTCGTGGATCTGCTTGAGCGCCCACCAGACCGACTGGACGTAGTCGGGGCTCATCGTGCGGTAGGGGTTGGTCAGGTCGACCCAGTAGCCCATGCGGGTCGTCATCGACTCGAACTGGTCGACGTTGCGCAGCACGGACTCGCGGCACCTGTCGTTGAACTCGGCGATGCCGTAGGCCTCGATGTCGCCCTTGCCGGAGAAGCCGAGCTCCTTCTCCACCGCGAGCTCGACGGGCAGGCCGTGGCAGTCCCAGCCGGCCTTCCGCTCCACGCGCATGCCGCGCATCGTCTTGTAGCGGGGGAAGACGTCCTTGAACACGCGGGCCTCGACGTGGTGCGTGCCGGGCTTGCCGTTGGCGGTCGGCGGACCCTCGTAGAACGTCCAGGTCTCGGCGCCCTCGCGCTGCGCCATCGAGGTGGCGAAGGTGTCCTCGGCGGCCCAGAGGTCGAGGACCTCGTGCTCGAGGGCGGGGAGGTCCACCTGGGGCGGGACCGGGCGGTAGGTGCTCATCGCGGATCTTCCTGGTCGCTTCGTGGTCCCGGACCTGCTCGGTCCGGACGAAGGGACGAGGCCCGTCTGCGGGTCCCGCGGTACCACCCTCCTTGGCGCCCCCGGACGGACCGGTGGCACCCACTCGAGGTGCGCCGCAGCCGGGTCTACCCGTCCCTCCCGGCCCATGGGTCGGTAGCGACGCTCTTCCGGCGGCTCGGGGGTGATCTTCGCTCCGGACAACACCCCCGGGCTCTCACCGTCCCCGGGTCGCTGCCGGCTGTGCTCGGAGCTACTCGTCCCGTCCACGCCTTGCGGTCCCGGCAAGTGTGCCAGAGGGCCCTCGGAGGCCCCAACCCGATTCCTCCTGGACCACCCGCCGGGGTGGCCCGGGTGGGGCGCCGTGCCGTGGACGGGCTCGGCCGGGCCGGGCGTGGCTGGTTGTCAGGGCAGGTCAGCGGGCATATCCTCGCCACGCGCGCGCCGGAGGGGCGCACGTTTCGACCCGGTGTTCGAACGGTCTGACGGCCTCGAGCAACCGGGTCGTCGACCAGGTCCCGGGATTCCCGGGGTCCCGACGGACGAGGAGTCCAGCGGCATGGCTCGATCGACTGCAGGCCGACTGGCCAGCAAGACCGCGGCTGCCGCGCGCCGGGTCACCGGACGCAAGTCCGCGGCATCCGGCGCGGCTGCGAAGAAGGCTCCCGCCAAGGCCGCTGCCAAGCAGGCGGCGCCCGCGAAGAAGGCTCCGGCGAAGGCTGCTGCCACGAAGGCTGCGCCGGCCACGAAGGCTTCGGCCAAGAAGGCTCCGGCGAAGGCTGCTGCCACCAAGGCTGCGCCCGCCAAGAAGGCTCCCGCCACGAAGGCCCCCGCCAAGAAGGCCCCGGCCAAGGCTGCGGCGAAGAAGGCTCCCGCCAAGGCTGCGGCGAAGAAGGCCGCTCCTGTGAAGGCGGCAGCCAAGAAGGCTC
>CAZKZQ010000202.1:6104-7479 GCA_964557235.1 uncultured Nocardioidaceae bacterium | reverse complement strand
AGCCCGACACCGACCAGACCGCTCTGGTCCTGCTCGCCCCGTCGGTCGATCCCGTGGTGGGGCACCACCGCAGCCGCCTCGACGCCGCCGCCCAGCTCGGCGTGCCCGCCCACGTCACCCTGGTCTTCCCCTTCGCCCCGGTCTCGACGCTGACCCCTGACCAGCTCGGTCGACTGCGGGAGATCGCCCGGGCGACGCCGGCGTTCACGCTGTCCTTCGAGAGCACGGCGTGGTTCGGCGAGCAGGTGCTCTACCTCGCCCCCGAGCCCGCCTCGTCGGTGCTCGCCCTGCAGGACGCGGTGGTCAGCGCCTTCCCGGACTACCCGCCCTACGGCGGCGTGCACGCCGAGTCGGTGCCCCACCTGACGGTCGGCCACGACCAGCCGATCGAGCAGCTCAGGGCAGCCGAGGCGGCCGTGCTCCCCCGGCTGCCCGTCACGCAGGAGGTGGGCGCGATGTCGATGTGGTCGGGCTCCTTGACGGGCGAGGCCCCGTGGCGTCAGGTCGGGTCGTTCCCGCTGGGCTGACGCGCCTGCCGCGACCGCTCCGCATAGTCGCTCGGGGTCACGCCGGTCAGCGACCTGAAGTCGCGGACGAAGTGGGACTGGTCGTACCACCCGTAGCGCACGGCCAGGTCGGCCAGCGGGCCGGCGTAGCCGTCGTCGATCTCGGTGACCGCGTCGTGCAGGCGGTAGCGCGCCAGCGCCCACTTGGGACCGACGCCGACGTAGCGGTGGAACCAGCGCTGCAGCGTGCGCCCCGAGATGCCGTGCCGCTCCTCGACCTGGGCGACCGCGACCAGCTCGCGGTCGGCGAGCATGTCGGCGACGACGGCCAGCAGCCGGTCGTAGGCCGGGTCGTCAGGTGCCCGGATCCCCAACGGGGCAAGGGCTTCCTCGATCGGAGCCGGCCCGTCGCGGAGCAGGTCGAGCGGCTGGAGCCGGCCCAGCGCGGCTGCGACGTCGGTGGGGAGCACGTCGGCCACGGCGACCTCGCGGTCGGTCCAGTCCCGGGCACGCCCGCCGGTCAGCGCGGCGAGACCGCCGGGACGGAACTTCACCCCGACCACCGCACCCTCGCCGGCGACGAGGGTGTCGAACCGCTTCGTCACGACCCCCGTCACGACGACGGCCTCGGTCGCCAGGCCGGGCCGGGGATGGGTCGCGTGCTCGATGCTCACCGTGCAGGCGGGGTGCGGGAGGACGTGGGAGACGAACGACGTCCCGACCGGCAGCGACCAGCGCAGGCCCCAGAAGTTCTCCACCCAGCGGTCGAGCGACCCGGCCGGCCACCGGCGGAGCTCGACGTGGCGGGCGAACTCCTCGGGCCGCAGGATCCCCGCCGTGGTCGAGGTCGGCTCAGCCGACGACACAGC
>CAZKZQ010000202.1:0-6004 GCA_964557235.1 uncultured Nocardioidaceae bacterium | reverse complement strand
CTCCTCGGGGGACGGTGGTCGGGAACCGCACGACCACACTCGGAAGGACCAGCATGTCGCTCGCCACCCTCAAGATGCTCACCCTCGACTCCGCCGACGCCGAGCGCGACGGGGCGTTCTGGTCAGAGGTCCTCGGCTGGGAGGTTGCCCACTCCGGCGACGGCTACGCGATGCTCACCGGCCCCGACCACGCGCTCGGCTTCGGCAAGGTCGAGGGCTACGCCGCCCCCGGCTGGCCCAACGAGAACGGCTCCAAGCAGTTCCACCTCGACCTCGCCGTCGACGACCTCGAGGCCACCGCCGGCACGCTCGTCGAGCTCGGCGCGACCCGGCCCGAGGAGCAGCCCGGCGAGGGCCGCTGGCTCGTGCTGCTCGACCCGAGCGGCCACCCGTTCTGCCTGACCCAGGCCGGCAACTGGTGACCTGACCCGGTCGGGAGCACACTGACCGGCATGACCGACTCGCTGGGCCGGCGCCTCGCGCGCGCCATCGCCGACAAGGACGAGCCCGCCCTCCGGGGCCTGCTCGCCGACGACGTGGACTTCCGGGGCCTCACCCCCGGACGCTCGTGGGAGGCGAGCAGCCCCGACGAGGTCGTCGACATCGCCTTCGGCCACTGGTTCGAGGAGTCCGACCGGATCGTCGGCGACCACATCGACGAGGGCGAGCCGGTCGGCGACACCGCGCGCGTCAGCTATCGCTTCGACATCGACAACCCCGACGGGACCCACGTGGTCGAGCAGCAGGTCTACTACCGCGGCGACGCCGAGGCCGGACGCATCGCCTATGCCCGGGTCGTGTGCTCGGGCTTCCGCCCGCGCTGACCCGCACCTGATGAGCCTCACCGTCCGGCCGGCCAACGAGGCCACGTGGGAGGACCTGGAGACCGTCTTCGGCAGCCGAGGTCCGGGCCCGCGTTGCTGGTGCCAGCGCTATCGCCTCGCGCCGCGTGAGTCGTTCGGCGGCTTCCCGGCCGAGGAGCGCGCGGCCCGGCTGCGCGACCAGACCGACTGCGGCAACCCGGGGTCGGGCACGACCTCCGGTCTCGTCGCGTACGACGTCGCAGGGGACTCCGCGGTGCCCGTCGGCTGGTGCGCGGTCGCGCCGCGGTCGTCGTACGACGGGCTGGTGCGGGTGTCCCGCGTGCCCTGGGAGGGCCGCGACGAGGACCGCGGTGACGACTCGGTGTGGGCGATCACGTGCCTGTTCGTGCGCGCGGGCCACCGCAAGCGCGGGGTCAGCAGGGCACTCGCCGTCGCGGCGGTGGAGCACGCGAAGGCCGGCGGAGCGCGGGCGGTCGAGGCCTATCCGATCACCCGGACCGACGTGATCTCCGAGGAGCTGCACGTCGGCACGGTCGACACCTATGCCGCGGCCGGGCTCGTCGAGGTCGCCCGCCCCGGGACGCGCCGCGCGGTCATGCGTCGGGACTTCTGAGGGCGCGCACGGCCTCGAGCATCTCGGCGACCGAGCCCGCCGGGTCGGTGATCGGCATCTGCACGTGGCGCACCACGCCGTGCTCGTCGAGCAGCAGGCTCTGGCGCTTGTAGCGCTCCCCGCCCGCGGCGCGGAAGACCGGCAGCCGCGCTGCGCTGGCCAGCCTCAGGTCGGGGTCGGCCAGCAGCCGGAACGGCAGGCGGGCCTGGCCGGCGAACGCGGCCTGCTGGTCGGCCCGCTGGCTGCTGACGCCGACCACGTCGACGCCGGCGGCGAGGAAGTCGTCGTGCGCCGCGGCGTAGGTGCGGGACTCGAGCGTGCAGCCGGCGGTGCCGGGCACCTCGCCCCAGCCGGGCGGATAGAGGTGCGCCTCGGCGAAGGCGCCGGGGAAGCAGTAGACGACGCGCCACCCGTCGACCGGCGCCACCTCCTGCACCTCGCCGGTGTGGTCGGGCAGCTTGAGCGCCGGCAGCGCGCGACCGACGAGGGACCGCACGCGCTCGGCCTCCGCCGAGCCGACCAACGCGGTGGCCGTCAGGGACCCGTCGCCCAGGAGGTGCCGGTCGCCGAACTCCTGCAGCGCGAGCAGCACCGGGAGCAGACCCTCCCCGCGGGGGGTGAGGACGTAGTCGAAGCGCGGCGGCCGCTCGCTGTAGGCCTCGCGCCGGAGCACCCCGTCCTCGACCAGCTGGGCCAGGCGCTCGGTCAGGGCACGCCGGCTCACGCCGAGCGAGCGCTGGAGCCCGTCGAAGCGGGTGATGCCGCCGGCGACGTCGCGCAGCACGAGCACCGTCCACCAGTCGCCGACGACGCCGAGCGCCTGGGCGATGCCGCAGTGGTCGCTGCGCAGGTCCTCGCGACGCATCCCCCACCTCCTCTTGCCGTCCCGCGATCTTTCCACCTATGGTCAGTTCCATTATGGAACTCACTATCGAGCGTGTCGACACCCGCCGGTTCTGGACCTACTGGGGCGCAGCCGCGACCTCCGCGACCGGCAGCGCGGTCAGCGCGGTCGCGCTCCCGCTCACGGCCCTGCTCGCCCTCGACGCGAGCGCCTTCGAGATGGGCCTGCTCGCCGCCGCGTCGTACGCCGCGTGGCTGCTGGTCGGCCTGCCGGCCGGGGTCGTCGCCGAGCGACTCCCCCTGCGCGGGCTCCAGGTGACCTGCGACCTCGTCCGGGCCGCGGCGATGGCGTCGGTCCCGGTCGCGTGGTGGCTCGGCGTGCTCTCGATGACCCACCTGCTCGCGGTCGCGCTGCTGACCGGGCTGGCCACGGTGCTGTTCGACGTCGCGAACTCGACCTTCCTGCCGCGGGTCGTGCCCCGTGAGCAGCTCCAGTCGCGCAACTCGCTGATGAGCGGCACCTTCGCCGCGACCCAGCTCGGCGGACCCTCCCTGGGCGGCGTCCTGATCGCGCTGCTCGGGGCGGTGCCGACCCTGCTCGTCGACGCGGTGTCCTACGTCGCCTCGGCGCTGCTGCTCGGCCGGCTGCCGGCCACCGAGGTGCGCGTCGACCCGGACCGGCCGCCGATGGGCCGGATGATCGCCGACGGCTGGCGCTACGTGACCCGCCACCCGATCATGGCGCCCTGCATGTGGGACGCGACCGCGACCAACTTCGTCTGTGGCGGCCAGCTCGGCGTCTTCGCGCTCTACCTCGTGCGCGAGGTCGACGCGCCCGCGGCCCTCGTCGGCTTCCTGCTCGCCGCCGAGGGCATCGGGTCGCTCGTCGGCGCGGCCGTCGTCACCGCGGTCGCGCGTCGGATCGGCACGGCGAGGGCGGTGCTCTGGGGCGGCATCGTGTCGACGGTCGGCGCCTTCGTCATCCCGCTGGGGCACGGTCCCGTCGCCTGGGTGGCGTTCGCGGTCGGCAACATCGTCTTCGCCGGCGGGGTCGTGGTGCTGAGCACGATCACGCGCACCTATCGCCAGACCGCCAGTCCCCCGGAGCTGCTGTCGCGCGTGATGGCGACGGTGCGGTTCGTGTCGTGGGGCGCGATCCCGGTCGGCGGGCTCGTGGCCGGCGGCCTCGCCTCGGCGTACGGCGCCCGCACGACGATCGTCGTGCTGGCGTTCCTCAGCGCGCTGGCGCCGCTGATCATCTGGCTCAGCCCGATCCGGTCGATGCGCGACCTGCCCCAGTCATGACGACCCGGCTACTCGATCCCCGCGACCCGGTCGAGCTCCTGGAGCAGCTCGTGCGCGGCGAGCTCGACCTGCTTGTGCCGCCACTCCGACGCGCGATAGACGCACGCGATCAGCGCTGAGCGGTGGACGCGACGGAAGTCGCCGTAGACGAACGCGTGCCGCGCCTTGGTGCCGTCGTTGGCGCCCTCGGTGAGCCCGAGGTGCCAGGCGCCGTAGTCGTCCCAGTCGTGGTTGGCGAGGTAGGCGTTCTGCGCCTCGGCGTCCGGCTGCACGTCGCCCCAGTCGCTGTCGAGGACGTACTGCTTGGCCTGGATGCGCTTCCTGGCCGCCGCCACGGCCGCGTCGTTCACCGAGTACCTCGCCATGTGGGTCAGCATCACCGGCCCGAGCTGCGCGGAAACGGCAGACTCTGCCCATGACGCTCTCGTCCCGGTTGGAGGCCGTCGTCGAGGCCTTGCCGCTGCGCGCGGGTGTGCGCGTGATCGAGGTCGGCGGCGCGCCCGGCGCGGCGGCCCGTGAGGTCGCTCGTCGGGTCGCCCCGGACGGGTTCGTGCTCGTCGTCGACCGCTCCGAGCGGGGGCTGGACCTGACCCGTCGCAAGGCCGCCGCCGAGATCGGGGCCGGACTGCTCGGGGTGCGACTGGCCTCGGCCGAGGAGGTGCGGCTCGAACCCGGCGAGGCGGCGTACGACGTTGCGTTCGCCTGCCGGGTGGGCGTGCTCGACGGCCGCCACCCCGAGGGGTACGCCGCCGCGCTCGCGAGCCTGCGCGCGATGCTCGTGCCCGGCGGGCGGATCCTCGTCGGCACCGACGACAACCACGACCCGCTGCGGGAGATCGGCTAGCGCTGGTTGCGCAGGAACTGCCCGAAGTGCGGGACCGTGAAGGCGACCGAGCCGCGCTCGGCGGAGTAGATCAGGCCCTTCTTGATCAGCCCGTCGCGCGCCGGCGACAGCGACTGCGGGCGGCGGCCGAGCGACTTGGCGATGTCCGCCGTCGTGACCCGGTCGGGAGCGCCGGGCGCTCCACGGTCGGGCTCGGCGCCGAGGTCGGCCATCGTGCGCATGTAGTCGCGCTCCGCCGGGGTGGCCCGGTCGTAGCGCGAGCCGAAGAACCCGACGGCCAGCTCGGCCTCGGCCTCGGGCGCGGCGGCGAGGACGTCGTCGGGGCGGATCGGGCTGCCGACGGCGACGTCCCAGGTGACCTTGCCGTAGGCCTGGACGAAGTAGGGGTAGCCGTCGGTCAGCTCGTAGAGCGCGTCCAGCGCCTCGGGCTCGTAGTCGACGCCCTCCTCGGCGGCCGGACGCAGCCACGCCCGGTCGGCCATGTCGCGGGGCAGCCGGTCCACCGAGACGTAGCGGAACAGCCGCTCGGCGTAGGACTTCGACGCCGACAGCACGACCGGCAGGTGCGGCAGGCCGGCGCCGACGACGACCAGCGGGGCGCCCTGCTGGCTGATCTCGTGGACCGCCCCGCAGATCGCGGCGAGCTCCTCGGTGGCGATGTCCTGCATCTCGTCGACGAACAGCCCGATGCCGACGCCGAGGTCGCGCCCGAGCTCGGCGACGTCGCTGAACAGCTCGACCAGGTCGAGCTCGAGGTCGCCGGAGTCTGCGCGCCCGCGGGCGGCGGGCACGTCGGTCGGCGGCTGCCAGCGGATGCCCTTGCGGTCCTTGAGGTCGGTGCGCAGCGCGAAGGCCTTGAGCACCCCGGCGACCTCGTCGACGCGCTCGGGGTCGCGGTGCCGGTGGGCGACCTCGCGGACCGCCGCGTGGGTGGCCTGGGCGATCGGCAGGCGGATCGACTGGTCGGGACGCGCCTCGATCTTGCCGGTGCCCCACGCACGCTTGACCGCCTGGCCGCGCAGGGCGTTGAGCAGGACGGTCTTGCCGACGCCGCGGAGGCCGGAGACGACCATCGAGCGCTCGGGACGGCCCGAGGCCACCCGCTCCAGGGTCACGTCGAACTGCGTCAGCTCGCGGTCGCGGCCGGCGAGCTCGGGCGGGCGCTGGCCGGCGCCGGGCGCGTAGGGGTTCCTGATCGGGTCCACGATCAGACGGTATGGCGGCATCTAGCGTGATCCGTAGATTTCGCTAGCGAGCGTGATCGTGTCGCGCCGGCGATCCGGGGGCGACGGGACGCGAGGGCTCGCTAGCGGTGTCTAGCGTGAGGACTAGACGGCGCTATCGGACGGGAGATCGGCGGGGATGTCCCCCTCGAGGCCCGCCTGGAGCGCCGAGATGAGCGCGGGGACCTCGCTCACCCGCAGCCGGAACGTGCCGGTGCACCGCCCCTCGCGCCACAGCGAGAGCACGACGAGGTCGACCTCGCGGTGCCAGGTGATCCGGAGCGTGCGCTGCTCGCCGCGGTCGTCGAGGAAGAGCTCCCCGGACCGCGCGGACACCATCTGTGTCCCGAGC
>CAZKZQ010000201.1:5739-7539 GCA_964557235.1 uncultured Nocardioidaceae bacterium | reverse complement strand
TGTCCTGCAGGTCACGGCGAGTTGAGTACGTCGACTCATGCGGCCCGGGTGCGCCCAGGACGACGATGGAGCCATGACCACCACACAGTCGCCGGCCGCTCCGGTCTCGCGGCCCACGCAACCGGTGCCACCCGCCCGACTCGACTGGCTCCGCGAGGAGCTCGTCGCCTGGCAGCGCGACGGACTCGTCGAACCGGACGCCGCCGCCGCGATCCTCGGGCGCTACCACCCGGGACGCAAGCTCAGCCTGGCCAGGCTGCTGCTCGAGCTCGGCGCGGTGTTCGTCGGGTTCGGCGTGATCTGGCTGGTCGCCTCGAACCTCGACGAGCTGACCCCGGGAGCCCGCTTCGGCGCCGTCTGCCTCTTCTGGGTCTCCGCGGTCGTCGGCGGCGAGCTGCTGGCCGGCCGCCGGGCCCACGGCGGCTCGATCCCCTCGCCCGTCGTCCACGGCACCCGGATCCTCGGCGCCCTGCTCTTCGGCGCGGTCGTCTTCCAGGCGGCGCAGAGCCTGCAGGTGCCGGCGTACGAGCCGCGGCTGGTGGGGGTCTGGGCCCTCGGCGCCCTCGCCCACGCCTACCTCGTCCGCGGCGCCGGACCGCTCGTGGTCGGTGTCCTCACCGGCTACGTCTACGTCGTCTGGCAGACCGCGTGGAACGTCGAGAACGTCTTCGCCGTCATCCTCGCGATCGCCTCCGCCGGCATCCTCGGGCTCGCGCTCGCCGCGCTGCACGAGGAGCTCGCCGACCGCACCCCGGCGCAGGCGGGCACCATGCGCTCCTTCGCCGCGGTGTGGCGTGAAGCAGGCGCGGTCGCGATGCTCGGCGTGCTGTTCACCGCCGCCCTCCCGTTCGTCGAGTTCGACGGCGCGCGCTGGCCGGTCACCCTCGTCGTCCTGCTCGTCCTCGCCGCCCTGGCGACCGCTGCGGCCGTCACCCTCGGGCTGCGGCCCGGCGCACCGCCGTGGGCGTGGGCCGAGCCGGCCGGCGGCGTCGCGATCGCGCTCGTGTCGGTCGGGCTCGTCGCCTGGGAGGCGGGAGCCGACTCCTCCTCCGTCGACGGTGAGGCCTGGGCTCACGCGATCCTCAGCGTCGGGGTCTACCTCGCCGTGGCGACCGGTGTCGCCGTCGTCGGGATCATGCGTGACAGCAGGCGCCTCACGGCTGTCGCACTGATCGCCCTGACCGTCTTCACGACCGTGCAGGCGTTCGCGGTGTTCGCCCAGATCATCCAGGGCGCGGTGCTCTTCGTGGTGATCGGCGCGATCCTCGCCGCGACCGGGTGGCTCGCCGACCGCGGCCGCCGCCAGCTCGCCCAGTCCCTCGACGACAACGCCGTCACCGACCTCGGAGGCCAGTCATGACCGCCACCATCACGCCCGGCACCCCGGCGACGACCCGTCGTCGTCTGGCCCTGGCCCTGCCGCTGTTGTTCGTGCTGCAGCTCCTGCTCGTCGGGGTCGCGGTCTGGCCGCAGCTCTCGGCCCGGGTCACCGGCGACGAGATCCGCCTGCGGGTGGAGCCGATCGACCCGATCGACCCCTTCCGCGGCGCCTACGCGACGCTGTCCTACCCCGACCTGCGCCACAACGACTCCTCGAGCGCCGAGGGCGGCATGGGCTCGATGGAGGACGACCAGGAGGGCGACGTGTTCGTCTCGCTGCGCCAGAAGGGCGACGTCTGGGTCGCCAGTGGCTGGAGCCGCGAGCGTCCCGAGTCCGGTCGCTACCTGAGCTGCAACGACCGCGACTGGCAGATCCGCTGCGGGATCGAGTCGTTCTTCCTCCCGCAGGACGAGGCGGCC
>CAZKZQ010000201.1:0-5639 GCA_964557235.1 uncultured Nocardioidaceae bacterium | reverse complement strand
GTCAGGCGGGCTCGACCCGCACGGGCACGCCGTTGAGCACGGCCATCCCCGCCAGCCGCTCCAGGTCCTCCGGGTCGGTGGACGCCAACAGGTTGACGTTGGCGCCCCCGGCCCGGTTGGCCGTGGTCCACCCGGCGTCGTGGCCCCAGCCGTGGGGGATCGCGACCGTCCCCTGACGGACCTCGTCGGTGAGCATCGCGGGCACCTCGATCTCGCCGTACGACGAGCGCACGCGGCACGACTGGCCCTCGGCGATGCCGGCGTCGGCGGCGTCCTTGGGGTGGATGCGCATGCCGTGGGTGCGCCGCTTGCCCTTCATCAGGGTCGGGGCGTTGTGCATCCACGAGTTGTGGGACCGGAGTTCACGCAGGCCGATCAGCTGGAGCGGGAACTCCGCGTCGGTCCCCTTCGCCGCCCCGAGCCGCACGAGGTCCTCCAGGATGCGCGGGTCGTCGAGGCGCACCTTGCCGCCGCGGTGTCCGACGACCTGGCGCAGCCGGCCGGTCTCCTGGTGCTCGGCGAGCACGAGCCCGTGCGGGTGCCGCTTGAGGCGGGCGAGGGTGAGCCGTCGGCCGACCCCGGGGAACCGGACGGTGCCGAGTCGCAGCGCGACGTCGAGCGCCCTCTCCGGGGTGAGCGCGGGCAGCCGCCGCCGCGCGGCCGAGACCAGTCGCCCGGCACGCCGGCCGACCCCGGGCAGCAGCCGCGTCGGCACGAACGGCGAGATCCCCATGCGGTCGCAGAGGTCCTCGACGATGCGCCACTCCGGGCGCGCCTCGCCGTACGCCGGCACGACGGCCTCGGTGAACTGGATGAACGGCGTCGCGAAGAAGCTCAGGGACGCGACCGGGACGTCCTCGCGCTCGAGCCACGTGGTGGTCGGGAGGACGTAGTCGGCGTGCTTGTTGGTCTCGTTGACGTAGAGGTCGAGCGAGACGAGCAGGTCGAGCTCACCGAGGGCCTCGGCCAGCTCAGGACCGTTGGGCACCGACAGGACCGGGTTGCCCGCGCTGACGACCAGCGCGCGCAGCTGGCCCGGTCCCTCCTGCCGGATCTCCTTGGCCATCAGGGCTGCGGGCCACGTGCCGAGGACGTCGGGGAAACCGCCGACCCGGCTGCGGCGGGTGTCATAGGTCAGCACGCCGGCGAGCTCACCGACCATCTCCAGCGGCAGCGGGCTGCGGCCGAAGACGTTGCCACCCTCGCGGTCGAGGTTGCCGGTGACCAGCGCGAGGGCGTCCATGAGGTAGGCGACCAGCGTGCCGTGGTTGCCCAGGCACGAGCCGGTGCGGCCGTAGACCGCTGCGCTCTGAGCGGTCGCCAGGTCGCGCGCGAGCTGCCGAACGTCGGCAGGCTCGAGGCCGGTGCGGGTGGCGGTCGCCTCCGGGGAGTACGCCGCCGCGGCGTTGCGCAGCGCGTCCACCCCGGTCGACTGCGCGCGGATGGCCGCGTCGTCCTGGAGCCCCTCGGAGAACACGACGTGGAGCAGCGACAGCAGCAGCCACGCGTCGCCGTCGGGACGCACCGGCACGTGCTCGAAGAGAGCGGCGGTCTCGGTGCGCCGCGGGTCGACCACCACGACGCGGCCGCCGCGGGCGGTGATCGCCTTGAGGTCCTCCTTCATCCGCGGCGCCGAGATCAGGCTGCCGTGGGAGACGACCGGGTTGGCCCCGATCATCAGCAGGAAGTCGGTGCGGGCGAGGTCGGGGATCGGCACGACGGCTGCGTGGTCGTAGAGCAGCTTGCTGGCCACGAAGCGGTTGTTCACGTCCTGCGAGCCCGCGCTGTAGACGTGCTTCAGGCCGAGGCCCAGCACCAGGCCCTGCAGCCACAGCACGTGGGAGTAGGAGAACGCGGCCGGGTTGCCGAAGTACCACCCGACCGAGTCGCCGCCGTGCTCGTCGTACACCGCGGCGAGGCGGGTGGCGATGTCGTCGAGCGCCTCGTCCCAGGAGACCTGCTCGAACTCGCCCGACGCGGTGCGCCGCAGCGGGTGCAGCACGCGCTCGGGGTCGTTCTGCACGTCGGTCATCGCGATGCCCTTGGGGCAGGTGAAGCCTCGTGAGAGGGGATGGTCGGGATCGGGGCGGAGCTGGACCAGGCGCTGCTGGTCTCCGGTGCCCTCGACCGTGGCGATGAGGCCGCAGTGCGCCTCGCAGATCCGACAGAACGTCACCTTTTGGGGCATCGGAGAAGGATGCCACGGACCGATGAGTTCCGTCACGAACAGGAGTCAGACCTCCCATGACCCGGACGATCGCCACGCAGATGATCTCGCTCGACGGCTTCACGGCCGGCGCCGACCAGAGCCTGGAGCACCCGCTGGGCATCGGCGCCGAGGAGGCGTTCCACGACTGGATGTTCGCCAGCGACCATCCCGTCGACAAGGCGACCGTCGCGGAGCTGCACACCCCGAGCGGGGCGTGCCTGATGGGCCGCAACATGTTCGGCCCGGTCCGCGGTCCCTGGGACAGCTGGGAGCACGAGTGGCGCGGCTGGTGGGGCGAGGACCCGCCCTACCACTCCCCCGTCGTCGTGCTCACCCACCACGAGCGCGAGCCGCTCGAGCTCGAGGGCGGCAACTCCTTCCTGTTCGAGACCGGCGGCTTCGACCAGGGGTACGCGCAGGCGGTCGAGCTCGCGGGTCCCGACGGCACGGTGCGGATCGCCGGCGGGTGCTCGGTGGTGCGCCAGGCGATCGAGGCGGGCGTGCTCGACGAGCTGCAGCTGGTGCAGGTGCCCACGCTGCTCGGTGCCGGCGAACGCCTGCTCGACGGTCTCCCGGGGCTCCGGCTGGAGCCGATCGAGAGCGCCTGCTCCCCGCACGCGGTGCACACGCGCTACCGCGTCGTCGGCCCGGTCGCCGGGAGCGGGTCGTGACCGCCGCCGCCGTCTCGTGGCACGCTGACGGCATGACGGACACGGGTGCCGGGACCACGACCGAGCTCGACGACTTCCGCGAGCTGACCAAGCGCTACGAGCGCGAGCTGCTCGCCCACTGCTACCGCATGAGCGGGTCGGTGCACGACGCCCAGGACCTCGTCCAGGAGACGCTGCTGCGCGCCTGGAAGTCCGGGCACGGCTTCGAGGGCCGCTCCTCGGTGCGCACCTGGCTGCACCGCATCGCCACCAACGTCTGCCTGACCGACCTGGAGAACCGTCCTCGCCGTCCGCTGCCCAGCGGTCTCGGCACGGCCGACTCCGTCGCCGGCGACGCCCTCGAGCACGACGCCGAGATCACCTGGCTCGAGCCGGTGCCCGACGCGGCCGTGCAGGTCGCCGAGAAGGACACGATCCGGCTCGCCTTCGTCGCTGCCCTCCAGCACCTCCCCGCCCGCCAGCGCGCGGTGCTGATCCTGCGCGACGTGCTGCGCTGGTCGGCCAAGGAGACCGCCGAGTCCCTCGACATGACCGTCGCCGCGGTCAACTCCGCGCTCCAGCGCGCCCACGCCACGATGGCCGACAAGCACCCGACCGAGGACGCGGTGTCCCCCGACGCCCTCGACGACGCCCAGCGCAGGCTGCTGGAGCGCTACGTCGACGCGTTCTGGCGCAAGGACGTCGACTCCCTCGCCTCGATCCTCGCCGAGGACGCCGTGTGGGAGATGCCGCCGTTCTCCAACTGGTACTCCGGCGCTCGCAACATCGCCGACCTCGTCGACACCCAGTGCCCCGGCGGCGCGCACGACATGCCGATGGTCGCCACGGTCGCCAACGGCCAGCCGGCCTTCGGTCTCTACATGCGCTCCCCCGAGGGCGACTTCGTGCCGTTCCAGCTGCAGGTGGTCACGCTGGTCGGCGACCGGGTCAGCCACGTCGGGGCGTTCTTCGACCCGCGGCTGTTCGCGACCTTCGGCCTGCCCGAGCGCCTGCCCGCCGACGTGCGCCCCGACGCCGGGCCCTTCCGCGCCGGCCCGGGGAACGTCCACGTCCCCCAGGTCTCGTGAGCACGCTGGCGGAGCGCACCGACCTGCTGGGGACCGCCGTCGCCTACACGCGCACCACGCTGCCCGCGGCGGCCGTCGCCCGGCCGGACCTGCCGACGCCGTGCGGGGACTGGACCCTGGTCGACCTGCTGCTCCACATGGACGACGCGCTCGAGGCCTTCCACGAGGCCGCCGGGGGCCACGTCTCCCCGCCGGTGCCGCGACAGCCCGCACTGCCCGGTGCGCTGGTCGAGCGGCTGCGCTTCTCGGCCTGCCTCCTGCTCGAGGCGTGGTCGCGACCGGCCCCCGACTCCGTGAGCGTCGGCGAGCTCCCGCTGCCGACCGGCCTGCTGCTCGACGCCGCCGCGCTCGAGATCGCCGTGCACGGCTGGGACGTCGCCGCCACGACGGGCGGCCCGCGCATGCCCGACGACCTCGCCGGACGACTGCTGACCGTCGTGGACTCGGTCGTCGACTGCGGCGACGTCGGCCCCGGACGACGGTTCGCGCTCCCCGTGCCCACCCGCCCCGCCGCACCTCTGGACGTCGTACTGCTCGCACGAGTGGGAAGGAAGGCACTGCCATGACCCAGACGACCGCATCGACCGCGCTCGACCACACCTTCACCGCCACGTTGGAGAAGAGTCCCGCCAAGGGCGGGTGGACCTACGTCGTGATGCCGGGATCCGCGGAGTTCTTCGGCACCCGCGGCCTGGTCAAGGTGCGCGGCACCGTCGACGGCGAGCCGTTCCGCGCGTCGTTCATGGCGCTCGGCGACGGGCGGCACAAGCTGGCCTTCGCCAAGGACACCCGCGCCGCGATCGGCAAGGAAGCCGGCGACGAGGTCACCGTGCACCTCGACGAGCGTCTCTGACCACCCACCGACAGGAGCACCGCGTGACCACCGAGAAGACCACCTCCGCCGACGGCACGTCGATCGCCTACGAGGTGGTCGGGGAGGGTGCGCCGCTGGTCGTGGTGTCGGGAGCGACCTCGCACCGCGCGGTGTGGGCCACCAAGCAGTCGATGGCCGAGGCCCTCGACGGGTTCGCGGTCGTCGCCTGGGACCGCCGCGGGCGCGGCGACAGCGGCGACACCGCGCCGTACTCCCCCCAGCGCGAGGTCGAGGACCTGCACGCCGTCGTCGAGGCGGTCGGGGCCGAGGTGGTGCACGGCCACTCCTCCGGGGCGGTGCTGACCCTCGACGCGCTCGCGGCCGGGCTGCCGGTCCGGCGCGCGTCGGTCTACGAGCCGCCGCTGGTCGTCGACGACTCCCGGCCGCCGGTCCCGGCCGACCTGCTCGACCGGCTGCGCGCCGCCGCGGCAGCCGGGGACAACGAGGGCTGCCTGCGGATGTTCTTCACCGACGCGATCGGCCTGCCCGGCGACGCCGTCGTGGCCCAGCTCAAGCAGACGCCGGTCTGGTCGTCGTTCGAGTCCGTCGGCCCCACGACGGCGTACGACGTGGAGCTCGTCGGCGACCTGACCTCCGGGAAGCCGCTCCCGACCGACCGCTGGGCGACGGTCTCGGTGCCGGTGCTCGTCCTGGCCGGCGGGGCCAGCGAGCCCTACATGCGCAGCGGCGCGCAGGCGCTGGCCGAGGTGCTCCCCGACGCGTCGTACTCCGTGCTCGAGGGGCAGGAGCACAGCGCGGCCGACGACGTGCTCGCCGCGGCGCTGCTGCCGTTCCTGTCCCAGCGCTGACCCGCGCCG
>CAZKZQ010000200.1:0-7612 GCA_964557235.1 uncultured Nocardioidaceae bacterium | reverse complement strand
CGGAGCGCCTGCTCGGCTGCTGAGCCCGGCTCGACCCCCGGCTCGATCCCCGGCCGGCTGTGTCGGGCAGCCGACGCAACGGGCGTCGGCTGCGGGACCGAGCCCGGGGCGGATCCTCCCTAACGTCGGACGTGTCGTCATCACCACGTCCCGGGAGCTCCCCATGCGCCGCACCGTCCTCACCCTGACCGCCCTCCTCCTCGCCCTCGCGGGCCTGTCGCTCACGGCCCCGGTCGCCGGTGCGCTGTCGTCGGTCGTGGTGACCAACGGGGTGACCGACAACTACAAGGCGGCCTACAACGCCGACCCGACGGTGCAGGAGAACCGCAGCTGGCTGCAGCTGACCACCGTGACCGTGGACGGCGTCACCTACCGCCCCCGGACCCTCCCGGCGTCCTTCCTCTTCACCGACACCGTCGACGTCGTGGGCAGCGACGGCAGCGCGGGCGTCTTCACGGTCAGCGTGCCGGCAGACAAGGGCTGGGCGCGCTACCGCGTCGACCCGAGCGGCGGCTGGGGCCCGCTGCTCAACCTGTTCAGCCCTTCCACGCTCAAGGGGAACCCGGTCCCGGTCACCATCACGCTGTCCAAGGGCGGCGCCGTCGTGGCGAGCACCGTGGCGACGTACACCTGGGACTCGACGCTGTCGTCCGTGCCGCCCTCGAGCGTGGAGTACAAGAGCCCGGGCGGCCGCTTCTGGTTCGGCTGCAAGCCGACCCGCGCCGACTGGGAGGCCGCGGCCCCGGCCGACACCTGCACCGCGCCGACCCCGACGCCGACCCCCACCCCGACCGGGTCGCTGGCCGTCACGCTGACCTCCACCTCGAACGTCGCGGTGGGCAACACCTTCCGCTACACCGCGACCGTCAAGAACAACGGCAGCGCGACCGTCACCGACGTCTCGGTGACCGACGTGCTCCCGTCGTCGCTGCGCACCCAGGCCGTCGTGCCCGGTGCCGGGGTGACCTGCACCGGCACCGCGACCGTCACGTGCCGGATCGCCAGCCTCGCCGCCGGCGCCTCGATGGTCGTCTCCCTCGACGCCGCCGCGGTCGCCCCGGGCTCGCTGGTCAACACCGTCTCCGCCTCGGCGTCGGTCTCCCCGACGACCGCCTGGAACGCGACCGCCTCCCGCACGGTGGTCTCCGAGGGCTTCGCCTGCACCGTCGTCGGCACGCCCGGCGCGGACACCCTCGGCGCTCCCTCCGGCAGCCGCGCGGTCCTCTGCGGGCTCGGTGGCAACGACCGGCTGAGCGGCCTGGGCGGCAACGACCAGCTCTACGGCGGCAACGGCAACGACACGCTGCTCGGCGGCGCCGGCGACGACGTGCTCACCGGCGGCCCCGGCGACGACTCGGTCGACGGCGGCACCCACGTGAGCGGCGACCGCATCTCCTACGCCGACGCCCGCTCGAGCATCGTGGTCAACATGGGCCAGCTGCACGCCTGGGACGACGGCGCCGTCGCCGGCGACGCCGCGATCGGCTACGACGCGATGGCCGGTGTCGAGGGCGTCATCGGCTCCCCGTTCGCCGACCAGCTCCTCGGCGGCGCCGGCAACGACCGCATGGAGGGCGTCGGCGGGGACGACCTGATCTACGGGTACGGCGGCAACGACGTCCTCGACGGCGGCGTCGGCCGGGACGCGGTCTACGGCCAGGCCGGGGACGACGTGCTGCGCGGCCACAACGGCAACGACACGCTCAGCGGCGGCACCGGGGCCGACGCCCTGGACGGGCAGGCCGACACCGACACCTGCGCCGCAGGCGGGAACACGGGGGACACGACGGTGGGGTGCGAGGCCTGAGACCCCGGGGGCGGCACAATGTCGGGGTGATCACGCGCTCGCACCTCCGCGCCCCCAGGCCCGTCGCGGCAGTCACGGCCCTCGGGGTCGTCGCCGCGCTCGCCCTCGCCGGCTGCTCCGACTCCGACAAGCCGAGCGACGCGGCGTCGGGCTCGACCTCGCCGACGCCCACCGAGAGCGAGACCCCGACCGGGCCCGAGCTCACCGAGCCGGGCAGCCAGCTCGCCTTCGGCGACACCGCGACGGTGTCCTACAAGGTCCGCACCCAGGGCACGGTCCTCGAGCTGACGGTCAGCTCGGCGCAGCAGGGCCAGCTCAAGGACTTCGTGGGCTTCGACATGTCCGACCCGCTGCAGAAGAACGCCAGCTACTTCTACGTCCGGGTCGGGGTCAAGAACGCCGGCGAGGAGAAGCTGGGGGGCGTGGACGTCCCGCTGTGGGGGATCAGCGGCACCAACACCCTGCTCCCGCCGGTGAAGTTCACCTCCGCGTTCAAGAAGTGCCCGACCGACCAGCTGCCCGACGCCTTCGCGCCCGGCGACAGCTTCCGCACCTGCCTGGTGTTCCTCTCGCCCAACAAGGGGTCCCTGGAGGGCGTGAGCTATCGCCCGCTGGCCTCCTTCGACCCGATCGAGTGGCACGGCCAGGTGCAGAAGCCCGTGGTGAAGAAGAAGCCCAAGAAGAAGCCCGGCAAGGGCTGAGCATGCGCTTCTCGGGGGGACTGGCCGGGCTGGCGCTGGTCGCCGGGCTGCTGGCCGGCTGCGGTGAGGACCCGCCCGGCGGTGGCCGTGCCGGCGAGCAGGTGCTGACTCCCGCCGCGGAGCCGCGCTTCGACCCGCAGCAGGTCGCCTGGGCGCACCTGAGGACCCTGCACTACGGCGACGAGGACTTCACCCTCCCGCGGCGCATCCGCGGCATCGCGGTCACCGACCACGGCGTCTTCGTCCACCTCTCCGACGACGGCACGCTGGACGGATTCACCACCTGGGGCTTCTTCGACGGCAAGGCCTGGACCGAGCTGCCCGGTGACCCCACGGGCGAGGTGGTGACCTCGTCCGACGGCCGCTACGCCGGCTGGATCGACAAGAACGGGCCGCTGCGCCCGGCAGGACGCATCCGCGAGGTCGTCGTGGTCGACGCGGCGACGGGCGAGATCGTGCTCACCGACCACTCCCACATGGGCGGCAAGGCAGGGGACGACCTCGGGGCCCGCTACAGCGAGCTCGCCCCGACCTTCCTCGGGTTCGACGAGGACGGCTCGCACGCCTACTGGACCGACGCGGAGGGCAGCGGCACCCGACGCCGCGCCGACCTGTCGTCCGGCGAGGTCGAGGAGGCGCCGGAGATCAACGAGGGAGGCGACTTCCCCGAGGAGCAGGTCAGCGTCGTGGTCGACGCCTACCGCGGGCGGCGGGCCGGCCCGTCGCCGGAGAGCGGGCCGATCGACCTGCAGTACGGCCTCTACTCCCCGGACCAGCGGTTCGCCGTCGACATCAGCGCCCCCGACAAGACGGTGGCCCACGACGTGAGGGCGCGCAGGCGCGTCGACGTCGACTACCCCGACCGGGCGCAGTACTTCGCCGGCTGGCTCCCCGACGACGCGTTCTACGTCATCGGCACGCGCCGGCGCATCGAGGGCTACTCGTTGACCGGCCCGGACCCGACCCGGGGCCACATCGTCGTGTGCCGCCTGCCCGCGGGCACCTGCAAGGTCGGCGCGGAGGTGCCGGGGCTGCGCGACGTCGTCGTGCCGACCCAGCCGGCGCTGCTCGGCTGAGCACCCGGGACAATGGGGGCATGACCCTCGCGACCACCGCCCCGCCGCTCCGGCTCGGCAACCTCGTCGTCGAGACCCCCGTCGTGCTCGCGCCCATGGCCGGCATCACCAACGCGGCCTACCGCAGCCTGTGCCGTGAGCAGGGCGCCGGGCTCTACGTCTGCGAGATGATCACCAGCCGCGGCCTGGTCGAGGGCGACCCGCACACCCGCTCGATGCTGGTCTTCCCGCCCGACGAGGAGATCCGCTCGGTGCAGCTCTACGGCACCGACCCGGCGTACGTCGGCAGGGCCACGCGCATCCTCTGCGAGGAGTACGACGTCCGGCACGTCGACCTCAACTTCGGCTGCCCCGTCCCCAAGGTCACCCGCAAGGGCGGCGGGGGAGCGCTGCCGTGGAAGACCGACCTGCTCGCCCGCATCCTCACCGAGGCGGTCGCGGCCGCGGCGCCGTACGACGTGCCGGTGACGATGAAGACGCGCAAGGGCATCGACGAGGAGCACCTGACCTTCCTGGACGCGGGTCGCGTCGCCCAGGAGACCGGCTGTGCCGCGATCGCGCTGCACGGGCGCACGGTGTCGCAGGCCTACAGCGGCCGGGCCGACTGGGACGCGATCGGCGAGCTGGTCGAGGCCGTCGACATCCCCGTGCTGGGCAACGGCGACATCTGGGAGGCGCGCGACGCGCTCGCGATGGTCGCCCAGACCGGGGCGGCCGGCGTCGTGGTCGGGCGCGGGTGTCTCGGGCGGCCCTGGCTGTTCCGCGACCTGGCCGACGCCTTCGCCGGCCGCCACACCGCGACCCTGCCGCGGCTGGGCGAGGTGCGCGCGATGATGCGCCGCCACGCCGAGCTGCTCAGCCACCACCTCGGCGAGGAGAAGGGCTGCACGGAGTTCCGCAAGCACGTGGCGTGGTACCTCAAGGGCTTCCGCGCCGGGGGCGACCTGCGCCACCGCCTGGCGCTCGTGTCCTCCCTCGCCGCGCTCGACGAGCTGCTCGCCGACCTGGACCCCGACGAGGAGTTCCCGGTGCGCGAGCTCGGGACGCCGCGCGGTCGGCAGGGCAGCCCGCGCCGGGTCGTGCTGCCCGAGGGCTGGCTGGAGGACCGCTCCTGCGAGCTCGACGGCGTGCCCGAGGACGTGGAGTCCGGCTCCGGCGGCTGACGGCGTCGCGCCGGCACCCGTGACATGTGTCGTGGTCGTCCGCGCGCGGGCGCCGGGAGACTGGCTCGTGCGCGGCGGACCGGGTGCCGACCCTTGCTTCGAGGGGGAGTGTGGGAGGCCCCGTCCGTGCGCCACCAGCCATCGGTCCAGCCACTACCCTCAGCCCCATGACGACCACCGGGGACCGGGACGTCGAGGCGGTGGCCGGTCCTCAGCTCCGCTCCTTCGACGGCTCCGCCGAGGGCTTCGCCGGCCGGTTCGGCCTCTGGCTCGCAGGCGTCTGGCTGGTCTTCCTCATCGAGCCCGTCTCGGAGCACCTGCCGCCCGAGTCCGCGTCCGACGTCCTGGGCCTGGTCGCGATCGCGGCCTTCGCCGGCGTCTACCTCTATGCGTTCTGGCAGCTCAAGCAGCTGCGGGAGGAGCGGCTGCAGACCGAGCTGCCGCTGGCGCAGGGCCTCGGCCTGGTGGGCCTGCTCATCGCGATCAACCTGGTGGAGTACCCCGCCCTGGGCGAGGCGGCGCTCGGCGGGATCATCTACATCACCACGACCGCGGCGATGGTGCTGCCCTCGCGGTTCGCGCTGCCGATCGTCGTGCTCGTCTCCGGCGCCGGCATGGTCGCGGTCCTCACTGTGCCCAGCTGGGACGCCGACCTGGACTTCCCGGTCTTCGCCCTCATCGGGGCCTTCCTGCTGTGGGCGGTCAAGCAGATCCTGGTCCGCAACGTCGACCTGGTGCGGATGAAGGAGGAGAACGAGGCCCTGCTGGTCGACTCCGAGCGCAACCGCTTCGCCCGGGACCTGCACGACATCCTCGGGCACAGCCTCACCGTGATCGCGGTCAAGGCGGAGCTGGCCGGTCGCCTGCTCGAGGACCAGGACCCGCGCGCGGCCGCCGAGATCGCCGACCTCGAGCGGCTCAGCCGCGACGCCCTCGCCGACGTGCGCCGGGCGGTGCACGGCTATCGCGAGATCACGCTGCCTGGTGAGATCGCCCGTGCACGCGGGGCCCTGGCCGCGGCGGGCATCGAGGCCGTCCTGCCGACGTCGGTCGACGACGTCGTCGGCGACCTGCGCGAGCTGTTCGCCTGGACGATCCGCGAGGGCGTCACCAACGTGGTCCGCCACAGCGACGCCCGGCGCTGCACGGTCGAGCTGAGCGCCGAGCGGGTCGTGATCCGCAACGACGGCGCCGACACCGGCGACGCGCCCGGCGACCTGACCCCCGACCACACCGGGGAGGGCCACGGCCTCCGCGGCCTGCGCGAGCGCGCCCGAGCCGTCGGCGCCCGCGTCAGCGCCGGCCGCGAGGGAGGCGACTTCGTCCTCGAGGTGAGCGGGGCATGACCGTGCGGCTCCTCCTCGCCGACGACCAGGCGCTCGTCCGCGGCGCCATCTCGGCGCTGCTCGACCTCGAGCCCGACCTGGAGGTCGTGTCCGAGGTGGGACGCGGCGACCAGGTGCTCGAGGCGTGCCGCGCGCACGCGGTCGACGTCGCCGTCCTCGACGTCGAGATGCCCGGGCTGGACGGCATCGAGGCCGCAGCCGAGGTCAAGCAGCAGCTGCCCGGGGTGCGGGTGCTCATCGTGACGACCTTCGGACGGCCCGGGTTCCTGCGTCGTGCGCTGGCGGCCGGGGTGGACGGCTTCGTGGTCAAGGACACGCCTGCGCGCCAGCTCGCCGACGCCGTACGCCGGGTGCACCAGGGGCTGCGCGTGGTCGACCCGATGCTCGCGGCCGACTCCCTGGCGGTCGGCGACTCGCCCCTCACCCCGCGTGAGACCGAGGTGCTCCGGTCCGCGCTCGGGGGAGCCACGGTGGCCACGATCGCGCGTCAGCTGGTGCTCAGCGAGGGCACGGTGCGCAACCACCTGTCCGGCGCGATCGGCAAGACCGGGGCCGCGACGAGGGCCGAGGCGGCGCGGATCGCCCAGGACAACGGCTGGCTCTGACCGCCTCTGACCTGCGGAAACCCGTCTAGCGCGCTTGTGAAACGGCGCACAAAGTGACGTGGTCGATTGGGACGACCCGCCGTCCTGTGGCAGGGTGAACGGCTGTTGCACTGACCCCGACCCCCCACGGTGATAACCCATGCCCCCCCAGCGCGAGACGCACACCCCGCGCCACAAGGCCGACAAGCGAGCCGCCACCGCGGCTGCCGCCCCCGACCTGACCTCCGCCCTCACCCCGGCCGAGCCGGGCCTCGGCACCACGCTGCGCACCCTCGGCGCGCGGGCCGGCCTGCTGGCCGCGACCACCCTCCCGGTCGTCGCGAGCCCCTTCTTCCTGACCTCCGCCGCCGCTCCGCCGGACGCGTCCGCGGCCCTCTCGGCTGCCGTCGGGACCTACCCCGGCGTCGACCCCGTCGCCCTTGCCCAGCGTGAGCAGCGGGTCTCCCGCAGCATGTCCGCGCGGGTCCTCACCCCGGTCACGATGCAGCCGCGCGCGACCTCCCACAAGTGGGCCACCGCTCCCCTCAACGTCTGGGGCCAGCCCGCCGAGCGCGGCAAGCGCTTCGGCCTGGTCAAGGACGGCGCCAAGGTCGCCCTCACCGGCCAGGTCTCCGGCCACTGGGCCGAGGCCCTCGTGGGCGGCCAGGCCCGCTGGGTCAACGCCGACTACCTCTCCACCGAGAAGCCGGTCGTCACCGGCGTCGCGGCCGGCGTCTCCTCCGCTCCCTGCCCCGACGGCTCGGGCACCGAGAGCGGCATCACCAGCAACGCGGTCGTGATGTTCCGCGCCGTGTGCAACGCCTTCCCGGTCCTCACGACGTACGGCGGCTACGACGCGCACGGCGAGCACGCCGACGGTCGCGCGGTCGACTTCATGATCTCCGGCTCGACCGGTCAGGCCATCGCCGACTGGG
>CAZKZQ010000199.1:0-7614 GCA_964557235.1 uncultured Nocardioidaceae bacterium | reverse complement strand
CGGACGAAGGTCTGGATGCCACCGACCCGGGGAGGGAAGTCGTTGGTGACGACCAGGACCCGGTCGCCGGGTCCGAGCTCCAGCAGGTCGGTGAAGGCCGTCAACGCTCCGCCTCGGCCAGGGACTGCGGCAGACCGAGTCGCTGCAGCACGGTCGGGTGCGTGCCGAACCACCACTGCACGAGGGCCGGGGGCGTCGGGTCCGCCAACGACCGCAGCGCGAGTCGACGCTGGAGGCCCTGGAACGCCGTCGGGTCGTCGGTCGCGGCGAGCGAGTCCCGGTCTGCCCGCGCCTCGACGGCGCGACTGGCAGCGTTCTGCAACGGGCTGACCAGGAGGGTGCCGATGGTGATCGCTGCGACGATCGCGAAGGTCGCGTCCGCACGACCGAGGGCGTCCCCGCAGTGACGGCGCCGCCCATCGGCCGCGAGCGCGAGAGCGCTGACCGCTGCGAGGGCCCCCAGCGCACCGAGCCCCGTGCCGACGAGCACGTCGTGGTGCCGTGCGTGGGCGATCTCGTGGGCGACGACGGCCTTGACCTCCGCCTCCGGGACGTCGCGCAGCAGGTTGTCGTAGACGACCAGCCGCTTGGAGCCGCCGAAGCCGCTGACGTAGGCGTTGAGCGTCGTCGTCCGGCGCGAGGCGTCCGCCACCAGCACGTCCCCGACGGAGACGCCCTGCCGCTGCGCGAGCTCGATCAACGCGGTTCGCTCCGGACCGTCGGGCATGGGGTCGAAGCGGTTGAAGAGCGGCTCCACCACGAGCGGGGTGACGAACGAGCCCAGCACGACCAGGAGGGCCGCGCCGAGACCGGCGGGAAGGAACCAACGGCGCGGCCAGCGTCGGGCGCACCCGACCAGCAGGAGCACGACGACGGTCAGCCCCACCCACCCGACCAGGTTCGAGGTGAGCCGGTCGCTCCACCACGAGGCGGCCGACTGCGTGGTCAGCCCGTCGGCCAGGTTGCGCGAGCGGATCTGCCAGGCGAGCGGCGTGGTCAGCAGCATGCGGACGACCTGCCAGAGGGCCGTGGCGGCGGCAACGCCCAGCGCCCACCGACGCGCGGGCCAGCGGCGCCGCAGTGACCTCGCCAGCGGGCCCACCGCGAGCAGCAGGGCGAGCACGGCGGAGATCCCGGTGGCCGCGAGTGCCCGGGCCCGGACGTAGTCCGCGTGCGCCTCACCGGCCCGCAGCTGCGTCGGGTCGAAGGCCTCCGTGGCTGCGACCGGGTGGAGCGTCCCCCCGGGCACCCAGTCCCACGGGACCAGCAGCGCCAGCCCGAGCGCGAGGAGCCCGGCCGAGAGGGCGAGCACCGTCCACGCCGTACGACGGTCGAGGCCCGGGCGTGCGCTCACGCGAGCGACTCGAGGTAGGCGCGCCAGTCGCGGACGAAGGCCTTCTCGGTCGTGCCGAGCACGTCCGAGAACGCGGCGTCGGTCCGCCCGGCGCGTGCCACGGCGCGATAGAACCGGAGCAGGTCGGCCGCGCCGTGGGTGTCGGCCAGTCGCTTCACCGCGAGCCAGGCGGCTTCGTACCACGCCCCGATGCGGCGGTCGGACCCGTCGAACGCCTCGGAGGTGGGCAGTGCCTTCGGGCCGCCGCTGTCGCGGACCCAGTCCAGCACCTGGCTGGCGAGGCGGTCCACCGGCAGCGTCGACCGACGCAGGGCGACCCAGTCGGCGATCCCCTCGGACAGCCACAGCGGCATCTGCGTCGTCGCCGCACCGAGCGCGACGTGGGCGGACTCGTGGCTGACCACGATCTGGCGCCCCTCGGTGGCGAGAGGGTCGAAGAGGCGCGGGTTCACGAACACCTGGCCCCGTGCCTGGTCGTCGGCCGACCCGTCGGCGGTCGTGGTGACGGCCGCGACGGCACGGGCCTGTTGCGCGGGGAGGCCCGCGGCGAGCTGGAACTCGCGCTGGCTGGGCGTCTCCTGGACGAGCAGCGTGTCGCGCCAGGCGGGCACGGACTGGCGGACGGTGCGGACGGCCTGCTCCGCCAGCACCGAGAGCTGCCTGGCCGACGCCCTGTCCGGGGCGACCGCGACGCTGTGCGCGCCGCGCACCACCGCGAGGCGGGTCAGCAGCCACAGTGGGACTCGGTCGCTCGCGGCGGGGTGGAAGGTGACGAAGGCCTGGTCGTCCGCGGCCCCGTCGAAGACCACGGGCAGGGTGAGCAGGGCCGGCCGCCGGTCGACGCCCTGCTGCTGCCAGGCGACCTGGACGTCCCCGACCCAGGCCTCGTCGCCGAGCCGCCCGCGCTCGGCGTCGGAGAGGGACGTGGACGACGCCGCGAGGTAACGCAGATCGACCCGGCGCAGGCGCAGGTCGCGCACATTGGCAGCCGCGTCCTCAAGCTCCCCACGCCCCCGGTCACCGGAGGTGGGGATCGCATCCACGCCGCCGCCGGTCAGGCCGGCCTCGAGCTGGTCCACCAGCTCGGTGGCGGCCGAGTCGCGGGCGTCCTCGGGCGCCACGGTCGCGGCAGGGCGACCGAGGTCGGCCTCGCGCTCGGGCGTGCAGCCTGCGGTCACGACTCCCGCCGTGAGGACGGCGGCAGCGGCGAGGGCGACGCGTCGCGTCCGGCGGGGGGCTGGCACGGGTCCCATTGTCGGGGGAAAGGGCAAGCCCCCGGCGCGGGCGACGCGCCGGGGGCTCGACTCGTGGTGCGGGTCCTGCTGGATCAGCCGGGGCGGACGGCGCCGGAGATCGGCATCGAGCCGACCGACGTCATCTGCACGCCCGTGCCGGGGTTGGCGGCGTGGACGATCTGGCCGTTGCCGACGTAGATCCCGACGTGGCTGACCGGGCTGTAGTAGAACACCAGGTCGCCAGGCTGCAGGGCACTCACCGAGACCGGGGTGCCGGAGCCCATCTGGGCACCTGAGGAGTGCGGCAGGGACACCCCGCCGGCAGCCCAGGCCATCATCGTGAGGCCGCTGCAGTCGAAGGCGTCGGGTCCTGCGGCGCCGTAGACGTAGGCGTCGCCGACCTGTGCCATCGCGTAGTCCACCGCGGCAGCGGCGCCGCTGGAGGCGACTGCCTGCTCGGCCTTCTCCGCCTCCGCGTCCTCCGCCTCCTCGAGCGTGGCGTAGGCGCGGGCGAGGGAGGCCTTGACCTGGCGCAGGTGCTTGTCGGTCGCGCGGTCGCGGGCGAGCAGGGTGCGCACGCGGCTGGTCTGGTCCTCCACCCGCTCCTCGAGCACGTCGACCCGGTCCTGGAGGGACTCGGTGGCCGGAGCCTCGGTCGGGACCTCGAGCTCGTCCTGGACGTCGTCGAGCGCCTCGGCAGGGTCGGGTGCGGTGGTGACCTGCGCCGCGGCGGTCAGGGCGCGACCGATGGTGCCGTCCTCGTCGACCGGCGTGGGCTGCAGGGCCTCGGCGCGCCGCTGGAGCTCGGTGAGCGCAACGCGGGAGGTGCTCAGGTCGGCCCGCGCGCGCGCGAGCAGGTGGCGGGCCTTGACCAGGTCCTTCTCGGTGGTCCTGGCCTTGCGCGCGACCGTGTCGCGGTCGTGGCTGACCTTGTCGACCGTGGACTGGGCCTGGTCGACCGAGGGCTCGGCGTAGGCGGGTGCGGTGGTCAGGATCGTGGTGCCGACGGCCCCGAGGCAGAGTGCCGTCAGGGCGCGGGCAGCGTGATTACGGCTGGCGTGAGCCACGTCAGCGTTCTCCTTTGTCTGACGCCTACCGGGTTAGCTGACGGGTTCGGGCGGCAAAGAAACCCTACGGAGGAGAACCTCCGATTCACCCCAAGGACGTGGGTCCCCGGCTCCTGCACGGTGCGCCTGGATGGGCGCCGCGTGCTCGGACTAAGCGCGGTCCCTGCGCCGACGGGTTCGTCGACTTGGACAGAAGACCGACAAGCAACATAGGTAAGTCGCCGTGGCGAGTCCAATCGGCCACGTCACAGTGGCGCTGTGTCGCTGGTCACCCCGCTCGTACGCCGGGTGAGCGGTCCAGACGACTGCGAGGTCGTCGGCCGGTCACCAGCCGGCCGCTGCGTCGCCCTCCAGAGGAGGCTCGGCGACCGAGGAGACCATCCTCAACCGTGGCACCAGACCGGACTCGGCGAGGACCTCCAGGGCTCGCGTCTCGTCCTCGTCGAAACCCGCCTCGGGGGGTGGACCCAGCAGGGCCGTGACCACGCAGTCGTGGCACGCCAACCCCCGCACCACGCACCGGTCGCAGTCGATGTGGACCGCCATGTCGCACTCCTTTCGTCGAGCGCGACGACTCTGACGCGGGCCACCGACAAAACCGGCGGGGCCTCCGTGCGGCGTGGTTCAGGAGTCCTGGCGAGCGCCCTCGGCCTCGGCGCGGGAGACCAGCTCGACCGCGTCGTCACGACCGCACCAGCGGCACGTCACGCTCTCGACCACCTCGGTGTTGACCTCGGTGTCCTCGACGGTGTGGTCCCCGGACAGGTCGAAGTGCCAGAACTCCGTCGTACGACGACTGCGGACCACGTCGAAGCGGGTCAGGTTGCCGCACCCGCCGCAGCGCCAGCGGCTGGTCGAGTCGGGAAGCATGGGAGGCATCGAGTCTCACTCTCGGATCGGGGGCGAGGCCGATCGCCCACCCTACGCGCCGGTAGCCCGCACGGCGCCACCCGCGTCGGTCACGGGATTTGTCGGCCCGCAGACCTACCTTCGGGCCATGACCACCGCAGCGGACCCGGCGCCCCAGGGCGCTCCCGCCTGGGACCGCCAGCTCTCCTTCGACGAGCTCGGCCGGCCCCTGCGTGACGTCACCTTCTGCGTCGTCGACCTCGAGACGACCGGGGCCTCGGTCAAGGCCGGCTGCCGCATCACCGAGATCGGGGCGGTCAAGGTGCGCGGAGGCGAGGTCCTCGGCGAGTTCCAGACGCTGGTCAACCCCGCCGAGCCGATCCCCGCGTTCATCTCGGTGCTGACCGGCATCACCGACTCGATGGTCGCCTCCTCCCCGCGGATCGAGCAGGTCCTCCCCCAGTTCCTCGAGTTCGCCGCGGGCTGCGTGATGGTCGCGCACAACGCGCCGTTCGACATGGGCTTCCTGCAGCACGAGAGCGCCCGGCTGCACCTCCCGTGGCCGAGGTTCGACGTGGTCGACACCGCGGTGATCGCACGCCGCGTCGTCCACCGCGACGAGACGCCCAACTGCAAGCTGTCGTCCCTGGCCGTGGTCTTCGGCGCGACCACGACCCCCAACCACCGCGCGCTCGCCGACGCCCGCGCCACGGTCGACGTGCTGCACGGACTGATCGGTCGGCTGGGCAACCTCGGCGTGCACACCGTGGAGGAGCTGCGCACCTACACCTCGCGGGTCACCACCGCCCAGCGCCGCAAGCGTCACCTCGCCGAGCACCTCCACGACGGGCCGGGGGTCTACCTCTTCCGTGACGGGCGCGACCGCGTGCTCTACGTCGGCACCTCCAAGCACGTGCGCACCCGCGTCCGGGGCTACTTCACCGCAGCGGAGACGCGCTCCCGCATGGGCCAGATGGTCAACCTCGCCACTCGGGTCGAGGGCGTCCCGTGCGCGACCCCGCTCGAGGCCCACGTGCGCGAGATCCGTCTGATCGGGCTGCACAAGCCGTCGTTCAACCGGCGCTCGCGGCACCCCGAGCGCGTCACCTGGATCAAGCTGACCAACGAACCGTGGCCCCGCTTCTCGCTGGTCAAGCGGGTCGCCGACGACGGCGCGGACTACCTCGGCCCGTTCCGCACCAAGCGCTCCGCCGAGCAGGCCCTCGACGCGCTGCACGAGGCGTTCCCGCTGCGGCAGTGCACGACCCGCATGGCCAAGCAGCCGTCGCTGTCGCCCTGCGTGCTCGCCGAGCTGGGGCGCTGCCTCTCCCCGTGCAACCAGGCGGTCAGCCACCAGTCCTACTCCGCGACCGTCGAGGCCGTCCGCGCCACGCTCCGCGCCTGCCCCTCGGCCGTGATCGAGCCGCTCGACGAGCGGATGCGCCTGTTGTCGGCCCAGGAACGCTACGAGGAGGCGACACGGTTCCGCGACCGCCTGGCCGCCTTCCTCAAGGGTGCGGCCCGCACCCAACGGATCACCGCCTTCACCCGCTGCCCCGAGATCGTCGCGGCACGCAAGGAGGAGGGCCAGTGGAGGGTCCACGTGATCCGGCACGGCCGGCTCGCCGCCGCCGGCGTCATCCCGCCCGGCGCCGACGCCGCCCTCTGGGTGACCGACCTGACCGCCTCGGCCGAGACCGTCCTCCCGAGCTTCGGGCCCCTGCCCGCGGCGACGGCGGAGGAGGCCGAGACGCTGCTGCGCTGGCTGGAGTCCGACGGTGTGCGCCTGGTGCACGTCGACGGCGACTGGACCTGCCCGGTGCGGGGCGCCGAACGCCACACCGCGGCGTACTCCCCCGCGACGGTCGACCTCGCACCCTTCGACTGAGCCGAACCCGGCGACGTCCCCACGCCGACGCGGCCGATCACCTACGGTGAACGCTGTGATCACCGCGATCGTCTTCGTCAACGCCGAGGTCTCCCGCATCCCCGAGGTGGCCGCCGAGCTGGCCGGCCTCGAGGGGGTCAGCGAGGTCTACTCGGTCACCGGTCAGATCGACCTCATCGCCATGGTGCGCGTGCGCAACCACGACGACATCGCGACGGTCGTCGCCGACCAGGTCAACAAGGTGCCCGGCGTGACCGCCACCGAGACCCACATCGCGTTCCGGACCTACTCCAGCCACGACCTCGAGGCAGCCTTCTCGCTCGGCCTCGACTGACGCCGTCGAGCCTGCGACAGCGGGCGCTCCGGCTGCGGTTGAATCGACCCGAGTCCACAGGAGGGGTCTGACATGTACCGCGACATGCGGGTCGCCGTCGTCGTGCCGGCGCACAACGAGGAGCGACTGATCGGCACGGTCATCACGACGATGCCCGAGATCGTCGACCACGTGGTGATCGTCGACGACGCCAGCCCCGACGGCACCTCCGACGCGGTCCGGGCGGTCCCGGACCCCCGCGTCGAGCTGGTGACCCTGACCGAGAACCAGGGCGTCGGCGGCGCCATCCTCACCGGCCACGCCCGCGCCCTCGAGCTCGGCGCCGACGTCGTGGCGATCATGGCCGGCGACGCCCAGATGGACCCCGACTTCCTGCCCGCCCTGCTCGACCCGATCGCCGACGGCGAGGCGCAGTTCACCAAGGCCAACCGGTTCTACGGCCCCGGGTCGTTCAAGGGCATGCCTCGTCACCGCATCTTCGGCAACGTGGTCCTGTCGTTCCTCACCAAGGCCGCATCCGGCTACTGGAACCTCTTCGACCCGCAGAACGGCTACACCGCGATCCACCGCAAGGCGCTCGAGCGGCTGCCCTTCGACCGCATCGCACGGCGCTACGAGTTCGAGAACGACATCCTCATCCAGCTCAACATCCTCCGCGTGCCTGCCCGCGACGTCCCCATCCCGGCGGTCTACGGCGAGGAGGTGTCGGGGATGAAGCTGAGCAAGGTCGCACCTCGCATCCTGCGCCAGCTGTGGCGCGGCTTCTGGCACCGCATGTGGTGGAAGTACGTCCTGCAGTCCTTCTCGCCGGTCGCCCTGATGTTCTTCTCGGGCCTGGCCTCGGTCCTGTTCGGCCTCGTCGTCGGGATCTTCGTCGTGGTCAACAC
>CAZKZQ010000198.1:2287-7713 GCA_964557235.1 uncultured Nocardioidaceae bacterium | reverse complement strand
GGCGACCGCGCTGTTCGAGCACGGCCGGATCACCACCACCGAGGCCAAGGCGCGCCTGCTGCGCCCGCACGCGGAGCGGCTGATCACCAAGGCCAAGAAGGGCGACCTGCACAACCGTCGCCTGGTGCTGCGCACCATCCGTGACAAGGGCGTCGTGCACGAGCTCTTCACCGAGATCGCGCCGCGCTTCGCCGACCGTCCCGGTGGCTACACCCGCATCACCAAGATCGGCCCCCGCAAGGGCGACAACGCGCCGATGGCCGTGATCGAGCTCGTCACCGAGCCCTACGCGCCCAAGCAGTCCAGCGCCCGCCCGGCCGCCGCCGCGGCTCCGGCTCCCGCCCCCGTGGAGGAGCCCGCCGCCGAGGAGACCGTGGTCGAGGAGACCACGGCCGCCGAGTCCGCCGAGCCGGCGGAGGTCGACATCGCGGACACCGAGTCCGCGGTGGCCGAGCAGGTCCCGGCCGAGACCGAGGAGCTCGCCCCGGCCCCGTCCGGTGTCGAGTCCGACGACGAGGCCGCCGAGGCCGCCGAGGCCGAGGGGTCCGACGAGGACGCCGACAAGGCCTGATCCGTCACGCGCAGAACGCTGCGGGAGCCCGTCACTCTGGGAGGGTGACGGGCTCTCGTGCGTCCGGGGACCGGCTGCCGGGCTGGTGGAGGTCCTGGCGCAGCAGGCGGGCCGCGAGGGCCACGGAGGGGCCGAGCACGACGATGACGACGAGGGTTCCGACCCCGACCGCGGCGCCCTGCCACCAGCCGACGATCGCGCCGAGCAGCTGGGCGGTGTTGTAGGACACCGCGAAGGGCACGGGCGGGTCGAAGCCGAGCGCTGCGGCCTCGACCGGGCCGGCGCCCAGCCCGACCCCGAGGTAGAGCGCGATGCCCGCGGCCAGGACCGGGACCGCCAGGGCGAGCAGCGCCAGGCGGGCCCCCAGCGAGTCGGGCTGGTCGAAGACCTGCAGACCGATGTTGACCACCACGCTCACCACGGCCACCTGGGTGACCGTGCCGAGCCCGGGGCGCACACCGCGCGCCCAGCCGAGGCCGACGAAGGCCAGCCCGACGACGAGGCTCATCCAGAGGAACGACACGTCGAGCCCGATCGAGAGCCCGTTGACGAGGGTGGAGTAGCCGTCGGACCCCAGGCGCGGCACCAGCGCGAGGGTCACGCCCACGCCGAGGACCAGGCAGCCGAGGAGCAGCTGGGTGGCCCGGACCACCGGGTGCTGCGGAGATCGGGTCACCAGTCGAACCTACCGCCCGCCCGGGTGGTCCCCGACGGCTGGGAGGATGGCGCGGTGCGTGTGCGTCTGGACCTCTCCTACGACGGCGGCGGCTTCCACGGGTGGGCCGCCCAGCCGGGTCTGCGCACCGTGCAGGGGGACCTCGAGGACGCCCTGCGGACGGTGCTGCGCCGGTCCGAGGTCGCCGTGACCTGTGCCGGCCGGACCGACACCGGCGTGCACGCCCGCGGCCAGGTGGTCCACCTCGACGTGCCCGAGGACGCGGTGGCTGCGACGGTCGGTCGCTCCTCGGCCGCGCCGATCGAGGCTCTCGTGCGTCGGCTCAACGGCGTCCTGGCGCCCGACGTGCGCGTGCGGGCCGGGGCGGAGGCGCCGGGCGGGTTCGACGCGCGGTTCTCGGCCCTGTGGCGGCGCTACGTCTATCGCGTGACCGACGCCCCCGGCGTCCCGGACCCGCTCACCCGGGGCCACGTGCTGGCCTGGCCGCGGCCCCTCGACGAGACCGCCATGCAGGAGGCCGCGACGCTGCTGCTCGGTGAGCACGACTTCGCGGCGTTCTGCAAGCGCCGGGAGGGCGCCACGACCGTGCGGACCCTGCTGGACCTCCGGGTCGACCGCGTACGCCGGACGGGCGGCCCGGGCCTGGACCTCACGGTGCGCGCCGACGCGTTCTGCCACTCGATGGTGCGGGCGCTCACCGGGTGCCTGCTCACCGTCGGTGAGGGCCGGCGCGAGCCGTCGTGGGCGGGCGAGGTGCTCGCCGCCGCGGAGCGCGACCCCGCCGTGCCGGTCGTGCCTCCGCACGGCCTGTGCCTGGAGGAGGTCGGCTATCCCGACGACGACGGTCTCGCGGCCCGCGCCACCGAGGCCCGTCGGGTGCGCACGCTGCCGGGAGCGGCCACGGAGGTGCGGGCATGAGCGACGAGCACTACTTCACCGCCGACCCGTCGGTGCCCTTCACGCGGCAGCCGGTGCGGGGGCACGTGTGGGGGCACGACCTCGAGCTGGTGTCCGGCTCGGGGGTCTTCGCCCAGGGGCGGATCGACCTCGGCACCTCGGTGCTGTTCCGGTCGGCCGAGCCCGCCGAGGTCGAGGGGCCGCTGCTGGACCTCGGCTGCGGCTACGGCGCGATCGCGACCGCGCTGGCCGTCGTACGCCCGCGGGCGGAGGTGTGGGCCGTCGACGTCAACGAGCGGGCGCTGCTGCTGACCCGGGAGAACGCCACGTCGGCCGGCGCGGGGTCGCGCGTGCACGCCGTACGCCCCGAGGAGGTGCCGGACGACCTGCGGTTCGCCGAGATCTGGTCCAATCCACCGATCCGGGTGGGCAAGCAGGCGCTGCACGAGCTGCTGTCGACCTGGCTGCCGCGGCTGGCTCCCGGTGGGCGGGCCGTCCTCGTGGTCGGGCGCAACCTGGGCGCGGACAGCCTCCACCGCTGGCTGGAGGAGCAGGGGTTCCCCACCAACCGTCTGGCCAGCGCCAAGGGCTTTCGTGTCCTCGAGGTGCGCGGGCGCGAGTGAGGGGCAGGATGGGTCTCATGACCAGGTCGGAGCAGGCACACAGGTACGTCTACGACTTCGCCGAGGGTGACCGGGACCAGGCGGACCTGCTCGGGGGCAAGGGCGCGAACCTCGCCGAGATGACCAGGCTCGGCCTGCCCGTGCCACCCGGCTTCACCATCACGACCGAGGCGTGTCGCGCCTACCTCGCCTCGACGCCGGCAGGGGAGAGGGGCGAGCTGCCCGACGGCCTCGAGGAGGAGATCGCCGAGCACCTCGCGGCGCTCGAGCAGGCGACGGGCAAGCGGCTCGGGGACTCCGAGGACCCGTTGCTGGTCTCGGTGCGGTCCGGTGCGAGGTTCTCGATGCCCGGGATGATGGAGACCGTCCTCAACGTCGGCCTCAACGACGAGTCCGTGCAGGGTCTGGCGCGGCAGAGCGGCGACGCCCGCTTCGCCTGGGACTCCTACCGGCGACTGCTGCAGATGTTCGGCCGCACCGTGCTCGGGGTCGACGGTGAGCTCTTCGAGGACGCGCTGGACGAGCTCAAGGTGGTGCGCAGCGTCGACCACGACGTCGACCTGACCGCCGAGGACCTCGAGGAGCTGGTCGGCACCTTCAAGTTCGTCATCGCCGAGCACAGCGACGTGGACTTCCCGCAGGACCCGCGCGCCCAGCTCGACCTGGCGACGCGCGCGGTCTTCGACTCGTGGAACACCGAGCGCGCCGCGATCTACCGACGGCAGGAACGCATCCCGCACGACCTCGGCACCGCGGTCAACGTCTGCTCGATGGTCTTCGGCAACACCGGCGACGACTCGGGCACCGGGGTCGCCTTCACGCGCGACCCGGCGTCCGGCGACCAGGGCATCTACGGCGACTACCTGCAGAACGCCCAGGGCGAGGACGTCGTGGCGGGCATCCGCAACACCGTCCCGCTCGCGGACCTGGAGAAGCTCGACAAGGCGTCGTACGACGAGCTGCTGCGGATCATGCAGACGCTGGAGGAGCACTACAAGGACCTCTGCGACATCGAGTTCACCATCGAGCACGGCAAGCTCTGGATGCTGCAGACCAGGGTCGGCAAGCGCACGGCGGCCGCGGCCTTCCGCATCGCCGTGCAGCTGGTCGACCAGGGGCTGATCGACCTCGACGAGGCGCTGCGGCGCGTGACGGGGCAGCAGCTGGCCAAGCTGATGTTCCCGCAGTTCGACCACGCCACCGAGAGCGAGCTGCTGGCCAAGGGGATGAACGCCTCCCCGGGAGCAGCGGTCGGCAGGGCGGCCTTCGACTCCGCGACCGCGGTGGAGTGGGCCGAGGAGGGCCACAAGGTCATCCTCGTGCGGCGCGAGACCAACCCCGACGACCTGTCCGGCATGGTGGCCGCCGCCGGCATCCTGACCTCGCGCGGAGGCAAGACCTCGCACGCCGCGGTCGTGGCCCGTGGCATGGGCCGCACGTGCGTGTGCGGCGCCGACGACCTCGAGGTGGACGTGCGCGGCGGTCTGTTCCGCACGTCGTCCGGTGTGGAGGTCCGCGAGGGTGACGTGATCTCCATCGACGGCACCACCGGCGAGGTCTTCCGGGGCGAGGTGCCGGTCAAGGACTCCCTGGTCGTGCGGTGGTTCGAGGGCGAGTCGGAGCTGGTCGAGACCGACTCCGTGGTGGCCTCGGTGGCCCGGCTCATGGAGCACGCGGACGCCACGCGCCGGCTCGGCGTGCGCGCCAACGCCGACACCCCTGCGGACGCCACGCGTGCCCGGCGCTTCGGTGCGGAGGGCATCGGGCTGTGCCGCACCGAGCACATGTTCCTCGGCGACCGTCGCGAGCTGGTCGAGCACCTGATCCTGGCCTCCGACGCCAAGGGACAGCACAAGGCCCTCGACGCCCTCATGCCGCTGCAGCGCGACGACTTCGTGGCGATCCTCGAGGCGATGGACGGGCTGCCCGTGACCATCCGCCTGATCGACCCGCCCCTGCACGAGTTCCTGCCGGGCTTCACCGAGCTGTCGATGAAGGTCGCCGTCGCCGAGGCCGCCGGCAAGCCCAGCAAGCGCGACGTCCGCATGCTCGCCGCGGTCCGGCGGATGCACGAGGAGAACCCGATGCTGGGGCTGCGCGGGGTGCGCCTCGGCATCGTCATCCCGGGGCTGTTCGGCATGCAGGCCCGCGCCATCCTCGAGGCGGCTGCGGCCCGTGTGCGGGCGGGCGGTGACCCTCGGCCCGAGATCATGATCCCGCTCGTGGCGACGGTCCAGGAGCTCGAGCACATGAAGGCCGACGTCGACGCGGTCGCGCGAGCGGTGGAGCAGGAGACCGGCATCAACGTGCCCTACAAGGTGGGCTCGATGATCGAGCTGCCGCGAGCCGCGGTCACCGCCGACCAGATCGCCGAGCAGGCGGAGTTCTTCTCCTTCGGCACCAACGACCTGACCCAGATGACGTGGGGGTTCTCCCGCGACGACGTGGAGGCGGCGTTCTTCAGCCAGTACCTCGAGCGGGGGATCTTCGGGGTGTCGCCGTTCGAGACCCTCGACCGCGTCGGCGTCGGGGCGCTGATCCGCGAGGCGGTCGAGCGCGGGCGGCGCACGCGTCCCGACCTGCACCTGGGCATCTGCGGCGAGCACGGCGGCGACCCGGACTCCATCCACTTCTTCGAGGAGGTCGGGCTGGACTACGT
>CAZKZQ010000198.1:0-2187 GCA_964557235.1 uncultured Nocardioidaceae bacterium | reverse complement strand
CCGCCTCGGCGCACGACTGCTTCATCCCGGTGCACAACCTCAACGCTCCCCAGAGCGCCAACTGGGAGACGATCAACGCCGAGCAGATCGCCGGCTTCGGGCTCGGCTACGAGGCTCCGTGCCCGGCTGCGGCCAAGGCCGGCTACGCCGCGCTCAAGGCGGCACGCCTGCCGGTCGCGGTGAAGATCTACCTCGGCAGCAACGCCAACGAGGAGCACATGACGATCGGCTCGCACTCCAGCAACCCGAACCTGGCCGACGGCAAGGGTCTGGAGAACTTCGTGGCGGGCAGCGAGCTGCCCTTCCAGCTGGCGGGCGCGTGGGTCGAGGCCGCCTCGGCGTACCCCTGCTGAACCCACCCCCACCGAGCCCCGCGGAGACCCCTCTCCGCGGGGCTCGGACTTTTGTCACCGCCCGACCGCAACGCAACGAGGCTCCCGGGCGTCTGTAGGACATGCTGATCCCGACCGAGCACACGACCGGCGCGCCGGGGCGTGAGGGGACGGTGGCCGTGGGACTCGACTTCGAGGAGTACGTCGCCCAGCGCGGCCCTGCGCTCCTGCGCCTCGCGACGCTGGTCACCGGCAGCGAGCCGGACGCCCAGGACGCCGTCCAGGACGCGCTCGCGCGGGCCCTGCCGCGGTGGGACCGGATCGTGGAGGCCGACGACCCGGACGCCTACGTCCGCCGCATGGTCCTCAACGCGCACACCTCCGCCTGGCGGCGGTTCCGCCGCAAGGAGTCCCCGGTCGCGCTGGTCCACCGGACCGACGCCCCGCCCGACCCCGAGGAGGTCGGGCTCGCCCACCTCGACCACGAGCGGGTGTGGCGGGCCTGCGGCGCACTGCCGCACGACCAGCGGGTGGCCGTGGTGCTGCGGTTCTACGAGCAGCTGTCCTACGCCGAGATCGCCGCCCTGACCGACGTCGCCGAACCCACCGCCCGCTCGCGGGTGCACCGCGCCCTCGAGCGTCTGCGCACCCACCTCGAGCCCGACCTGCCCTCCTCCGGACGGAGTGACCACGATGACTGACCCCACGCTGGAGGAGCGCCTCGAGGCTGCCCTCGACGCCCGTGCCTCCCGAGTCGACACCGAGACCCCCGACCTGGTCGCCGGGGCCCGAGCCCGGTCGGCCGCGCGCCGTCGTCGTACGGCGGTGGTCGCCGGTGGCGCGTCCGTCGCGGCGGTCGTGCTCGCGGCGGTGGTCCTGCCGGGGGTGCTGACCGACCGCGACGGCGGCACGCCGCCCATCGCGACTGATCCCACGCCGACGGTCCCGTCCGGCAAGGACGTGCGCACCGGACCCGACGGGTGGAAGCAGGTCGTGTTCCACGACCTCACCTTCGCCGTGCCCCAGGACTGGAGGCCGGGCTCGGTCGACCAGTGGTGCATCGGTTCGGGCAAGCCGGCCGTCCAGCTGCCCGGCATGGCGCAGACCGAGGTCGCGTGCATGCCGCTGCGCGGGCTCGGCGTGGTGGTGACCGAGCCGGGCCAGGACCCGCCGCCGCAGGACCCCGGCGACTACGCCGACGGGACCTCGCTCGCCCAGGTGACCCGCGGCGGGTGGACCGTCACGGTGTCGACCGACTCGGCGGACGTGACGGACGACGTCGCGGCGTCGGTCCGCGTGCTCGACGCCGGTGACCGGGTCAACGGCTGCCCGGTCCAGCTCGACGTCCCCGCCCTGGGTGCGGCCGGGACGGTCGAGGAGGACCCGGTCTCGGCCTGCCTGTACGACGTCCGCGTGGCCGGCCCGAGCCTCACCGGCACGGTCCGCCTGGACTCCGGTGCCGCGGCGGCGGCCCGCTCGGCCCTGACCGGAGCACCGAAGGGCACCGGCCCGGACGCCGGACCGGGCACCTGCGACGACTGGCCCGAGGACTCGGTCCTGGCCGTGCTCGGCCGCAGTGCGCCGGTGGCGTGGGTGCACTTCAGCGGCTGCGACGGCCATGGCGTCGACCTCGGCTCCGGCGACACCCGCAAGCTCACCGAGGCCGTCATGCAGCTGGTGCTCGACACCGGCTGGTCCGGCGGCACGGTCGGCGGCGTCCCGATGCCCGGGCAGTCCGGTGGGGACCCGGACGGCTCGGTCTCCAGCGACGGTTAACGGCTCGACCGCACCCGGCGCGACCGGCGACAATCGGACCCATGGGTCACGTGGACGTCGCCGGTGTGCGCTTCGAGCT
>CAZKZQ010000197.1:5279-7781 GCA_964557235.1 uncultured Nocardioidaceae bacterium | reverse complement strand
CTGGGTGATCGTGCTCATGCCACTCGTCCTTCTCTCTGGGTGTCTGCGGTGAGGCGGAGGAACATCTCCTCCAGCCCGGCGCCCTCGGCGGGGCGGAGCTCGAGCAGGGGAGCGCCGGCGGCGAAGGTGACCTCGCCGACGACGCCGGTCTCGGCGTGGGCGAGCAGGCCGTCGTCGCCGGTGGTCGACCAGCGGATGCCGGCGCGGTCGAGGGCGGGCCGCACGATCTCGGGGTACGCCGTCCGCACGATCGTCCCTGCCGCGCGCAGCAGCTCGTCCTTGGGACCCTGGGCGACGATGCGGCCGTTGCCGATCACGACGAGGTCGTCGGCGACCACCTCGATCTCGTGCAGCAGGTGCGAGGAGAGCAGCACGGTGCCGCCGCGGTCGGCGAACTCGCGCAGCAGGTGGCGCATCCACCGGATGCCGGCCGGGTCGAGCCCGTTGGCCGGCTCGTCGAGGACCAGCACCTGCGGGTCGCCCATGAGGGCAGCAGCGATGCCGAGGCGCTGGCGCATGCCGAGGGAGTAGTCGCGCACTCGCCGTCGCGACTCGGCTGCGGTGAGGCTGACGATCTCGAGCATCTCGTCGACGCGGCGGCGGGGGAGCCCCATCACCTCCTGCGCGATGGTGAGCGTCTCGCGGCCGGTGCGGCCGCCGTGCTGGGCGGAGGCGTCGAGAAGCACGCCGACCTCGACGCCGGGGTTGACCAGGTCGTGATAGCTCCGGCCGTCCACGGTCGCGACGCCGGAGTCGGCGCGCGTGAGCCCGACCAGGATGCGCATCGTGGTCGACTTGCCGGCGCCGTTGGGGCCGAGGAAGCCGGTGACGCGGCCGGGTCGGGCGGTGAACGACACGTGGTCGACGGCGGTGAACTCGCCGTACGCCTTGGTGACGGACTCGAAGGTGATCATGACCGGGACTCCTCAGTCGGGTCGGGGGTGACCGAGAGCAGCGGGAGCCCCAGGTCGCGGATGAGCTGCAGCAGCCCGTGCAGAGCCGACTGGTCGGCGACCGGTCCGCGCAGGAGGGTCGTCCCGTCGGCCTCGCGGCTCAGGGTCATCTCGCCGAACCAGTCGGCCCACCTCTCGTCGAGGTGCCCGTCGATCCGGATGCGATAGCAGGTGCTGCTCATGCCCTGGACGTTAGGAACCGACAGGGTGAGCGGGCATCACCAGACGTGGTGAACCTGGTGGTGAACCCGACGGCTCAGAGCAGGTCGAGCTCGCGGGCGCGGCGCACGGCCGCCATCCGGCTGTTGACGCCGAGCTTGGCGTAGACGTTCTTGGTGTGGGTCCGCACGGTGTTGAGCGAGACCACGAGGTGCCGGGCCATCTGCGGGCCGGTGAGCTCGCTCGCGAGCAGCCGCAGGATCTCCAGCTCGCGGCTGCTGAGCGGGTCGACGAGCCGTTGTGACGGCACCGCGACGGGGGTCGGCAGACCGCGCAAGGAGCGGGCGTACGTCGCGACCGGCGAGTCCGCGGGCACCGCCTCGAGCAGGCGGGCCATCGGCTGTCCCTCGTCGACGAAGACGCGCACGTAGCCCTCGGGCGCCGCGATGCCGAGCGCCGTCTCCACGGCCTCCAGCGCACCGGACCGGTCGCCGGCCGCGTCGAGCAGCAGCGCCTGCGCGACGCAGACGTCGAGCAGCGAGCCGGGTCGGTCGGCTGCGGCCTCGCGGAGTCGCGCGAGGAGCGCAAGCGCGTCGTCTCGCCGAGTGGGGGAGGTGGCGAGCGCCAGGGTGACCAGCTCGTACTCCCGGAGGTACGACGGCTCCGTGTCGAGCGTGAGGTCCGTGGCGGCCAGCCAGTCCGCGACCGATCGGCCGTGACGCAGGGCGACCCGGGCCCGGCGCGCGGGGACGGGTCGCGCGTTGGGGGAGAAGTCGCCGTTGTAGAGCGCGATCGCCTCGTCGAGCTTGGCCAGGGCGGTGTCGACGTCGCCCTCGGCCTCATGGACGTGGGCCATCGCGACGCGGCAGCGATAGGGGCTCTGCGGCAGGCCGGCGTGGTCGCCGAGCTCGCGAGCGAGGTTGAGCCCGGCGCGGGCGGTCGCGGTGTCGCCGAGCTCGACCTGCAGCGCGGCGAGAGCGATGTGCATGTCGGCGATGCCGCGCACGACCCCGTCCTGCCGGCCGGCCAGCGCGACCGCCGCCTCCAGGGTCCGGAGCGCGGCGCGCGGCCGGCCCTGGGCGACCTGGATGTCGGCGAGCCCGAGCGAGCAGCCCATCACGTCGCCCACGTGGCCCGCGGCCTCGAACCGCGGCAGGCAGACGGCGTACGACGTGTGGGCGGTCTCCAGGTCGCCGACGGCCCAGGCGGCGAGGCCGATCAGGGCCGTGGCGGCACCGGGGGTGAGCTGGTCGTCGGGCGTGGCGATCTCCATCGCCTGGTGGGCGAGGGCCGTCGCGGCGGCGAGGTCTCCCCGGACGAACGCGAGGCCGCACCGGTGGATGAGGACCCAGGCCGGCAGGTGGGGGAGCTCGGTGTGGTCGACGACGAC
>CAZKZQ010000197.1:3006-5179 GCA_964557235.1 uncultured Nocardioidaceae bacterium | reverse complement strand
TTGAGCCGGTCGAGCACCGAGGTGCGCAGCAGGAAGTCGTGCACCTCGGCGGGCTGGCGCTGCAGCACCTCCTCGACGAGGTAGTCGACGAGGTAGCGGTCGTCCCCGGCGAACTCCGCGATGAACGCCCCCGGGTCCTCGCGCCCCGACATCGACAGCGCGGCGAGCTGGAGCGCGGCGATCCAGCCCTCGGTGCGTCCCTCGAGCGCCGACACCTCGCTCGCGGAGAGCGTGAGCCCCATCGGGCCGGTGAGGTAGGCCGCAGTCTCGTCCTCGCTGAACCGCAGGTCCGCCGCCCGGATCTCGACCAGCTCGCCGCTGGCGCGCAGGCGGGCCAGGGGGAGGGCCGGATCGGCCCGCGTGACCAGCACGAGGTGGAGCCGGTCAGGGGCGTGCTCGAGCAGGAAGGCCAGCTGCGTGTGCACGTCGAGGGAGCGGACCACGTGGTAGTCGTCGAGCACGAGCACCACCTCGCCCTCCCCTGAGCCGGCACCGCCCAGCTCGTTGAGCACGGTGGTGAGGACGACCTCGAGCGGGGGCGGGTTGGGGTCGGAGAGCAGGGCGAGCGCGTCCGACCCGAGGTTGGGCACGGCGGTCCGCAGCGCCGAGACGACGTACGTCCAGAAGGTCGCCGGGTCGTCGTCGCCCGGGTCGAGCGAGAGCCACGCGACGGCGGCTGAGCGGGGCGGCTTCGACGCCGCGGTGAGGCGGTCGACGACGAGGGTGGTCTTGCCGAACCCGGCCGGGGCGGACACCAGCAGGAGCCGCGCGTCGAGGCCCCGGTCGACCTGCTCGGCCAGCCTCTCCCGCGGGACCAGGTGGGGACGTGGCCGCGGCAGGAAGAGCTTGGTCCCGAGAAGGGGGACGGTCATGCGCGCAACGCTAGCGTTCCGCCCCGCTTCCCGGTTTCGGCAACTTCAGTTGTGACCGATCCTGGGCAGGAGCAGGCTCGTGCCCATGAACGAGACCCCCACCTTCACCGAGCACGACGTCGTCGTGGTCGGCGGCGGCGCCGCCGGCCTGTCGGCGGCACTGGTCCTCTCCCGGGCACGCCGCTCGGTCGCCGTCGTCGACGCGGGTCACCCGCGCAACGCCCCGGCCGCGCACATGCAGGGCTTCCTGTCCCGCGACGGGATGCCGCCGGCCGAGCTGCTCGAGGTGGGGCGCGCCGAGATCGCGGCGTACGGCGCCCAGCTGGTCCGCGGGACCGTCGAGGACGTCGCCGTCCTGGAGGACGGCTTCGCCGTCACGGTGAGCGGCGGTCGTGCCCTGCGTGCGCGCCGACTGCTCGTGGCGACGGGCCTGCGCGACGAGCTGCCCGACGTACCCGGCGTGCGGGAGCGGTTCGGGCGAGATGTCCTGCACTGTCCCTACTGCCACGGCTGGGAGGTCCGCGACCAGCGGCTCGCCGTCGTCGGAGGTACGCCGGGGGCGGCGGAGCACGCGCTGCTGCTCAAGCAGTGGTCCGACGACGTGGTCTTCCTCCCGCACACCGACGAGGTCACCGACGTCGACCGTGCCCGCCTGGCCGCCCGCGAGGTCGAGGTGGTCGAGGGGCCCGTGGCGCGGGTGGTCGTCGAGGACGACCGCGTGCAGGGCGTCGAGCTGGTGGACGGCCGCACGGTCGCCCGGGACGCCGTGTTCGTCCGTCCTCGCTTCGTGCCGCAGGACCGCCTGCTCCGCGACCTCGGCTGCACGCTCGACGAGCAGGGCTGGGTCGTCGCCGACGCGACCGGCCGCACGACCGTGCCCGGCGTCTGGGTCGCCGGCAACGCGGTCAACCCCCGCGCGCAGGTGATCACCGCCGCGGGCGAGGGCTCGGCCGCCGCCATCGCCCTCAACGCAGACCTGGTCGCCGACGACGTCGACCGCGCCTCGGCTGCTCTCAGCGCTCGCTGACCAGCCCAGCCACTCACCACACACCGATCGACCCCGAAGGAACAGTCATGCCCACACCCCTGCCTCCGCCCACCAAGCACCAGCTCGCCCTGATGATCTGGGTCGCGGTCTTCCCGACCCTGACGGTGCTCAACCTGCTGCTCGGCGACGTCCTGCGCGACCTGGCGACCGTGCCGCGCACGTTCGTGCTGGCCACGGTCGCCGTGCCGATCGTGATCTACGGCGTGATGCCGCGCCTGCACCAGGTGCGGGCCCGCCTGCTCACCCGGAGCCG
>CAZKZQ010000197.1:0-2906 GCA_964557235.1 uncultured Nocardioidaceae bacterium | reverse complement strand
GTCGCTGCCTAGCGTCACGGCCATTCCTGGCGCCCGCGTCATCAGGCCGGGCCACTCAGACGGAAGGCAAGACCATGGACAGGTTCACCCGAGGCATCGCCGGCGCGAGCGCCCGGCACCCGTGGCGCACCCTGGCGAGCTGGGTCCTCGTGCTCGTAGGACTCTTCGCCGTGGCGGGCGCGGCCGGCGGCACGTTCGCCGACGACTTCTCCTCGCCGGGCAGCCAGAGCGCCCGGGCGATGGAGCTGCTCGACGAGAGCTTCCCCGAGGCCGCGAAGGGCACCGTGCTCGTCGTGCTCGAGTCCGAGGACGGCGCTCCGCTCGCCTCCCGGCGGGCCGAGGTCGACGAGGTGCGCGAGCACGTCGAGGAGCTGGACCACGTCGAGACGGTGGTCGACCCGATCGCGGCCGGCACGGTCTCCCCGGACGGGCGCGTCGCCTATGCCCAGGTGACCCTCGACGTCCCCGAGCGCGAGATGGGCAAGCCCGCCTTCGCCGTACTCTCCGACGCCGTGTCCGGCCTGCACGCCGACGGTGTGCGTGTCGAGCTCGGTGGCGACGCGGTCTTCCTCAACTCGTCCGGCGACGACAACAGCCACGTCGGGATCGGCCTGCTCATCGCGCTCCTGGTGCTGCTGGTCGTGTTCGGCACGGTGGTGTCCGCGGTCCTGCCGATCGGTCTGTCGATCCTCGCGGTCGGCGGTGGCATCGGCGCGATCTCCCTGCTGGCGTCGGTGACGACGGTCTCGGTCTCCGCGATCTCGGTCGCGGGCCTGGTGGGTCTCGGCGTCGGGGTCGACTACGCGCTGTTCGTCGTGGCCCGCTATCGCGAGCACCGCAGCGCCGGCGAGACCAACGCCCACGCGCTCGACCAGGCGATGGGCACCTCCGGCTCGGCGGTCGTGTTCGCCGGTGGGACGGTCGTCGTGGCCACGGCCGCGCTGGCGATCACCCGCCTCGGCATCCTCACCTCGATCGGGTTCGCCACCTCGCTGATGGTCCTCGCGGCCGTCGCCGCGGCGGTCACGCTGCTGCCCGCGCTGCTGACGCTGCTGGGCGACAAGATCGACAAGGGCCGCCTGGGCCTGCGCCACCGGACGCACAAGGCCGCCGACGAGACCGTGTGGTGGCGCTTCGGCCACCGCGTCTCGGCCCGCCCGTGGCCCTACCTGCTCGGCGCCGTGACGACGCTGGTCGTGATCGCGGCTCCCGCGTTCTGGATGCAGACCGCGTTCCCCGCCGCCGGCGACGCTCCGGTCGAGACGACGCACCGCCAGGCCTACGACCTGCTCGCCGAGGGCTTCGGCACCGGCATCAACGCGCCGCTCACCATGGTCGTCGACCTGTCCACCGACGGGGTCTCGCGCTCCGAGGTGACCGACGTGGCCGGCACGGTGGCCTCGGTCGAGGGCATCGCCTCCGTGGGTGAGCCGGTCTTCTCCTCCGACGGGCAGACCGCCGTGGTCACCGCCCTGCCGACGACCGGTCCTGCGGACCGCGTCACCTCGGAGACGATCCAGAGGGTGCGCGAGGTGATCCCCGGCAACGTCTACGTCACCGGCATCACCGCGGTCACCGACGACCTCAACGCCCAGCTCTCGCGGACCCTGCCGTGGTTCATCGGCTCGGTCGTCGGGGTGTCGTTCCTGCTGCTGATGATCGTCTTCCGCTCGATCGCAGTGCCTGCCAAGGCGGCGGTGATGAACGTGCTCTCGATCGGCGGGGCGTACGGCGTGCTGGTCGCGGTCTTCCAGTGGGGCTGGGGAGCCGAGCTCCTCGGGCTCGACGGCCCGACCCCGATCACCTCGATCATCGTCGTGATCATGTTCCCGATCCTGTTCGGGCTGTCGATGGACTACGAGGTGTTCCTGCTGTCCCGCATCCGCGAGGAGTACGCGAAGGTCGGCGACAACGCCGAGTCCGTCGCCCGCGGGCTGGCCGGCACGGGCCGCGTGGTCACCTCGGCCGCGCTGATCATGGTCGCGGTGTTCCTCAGCTTCGTCGCCAGCCCGGTGCCGTCGCTGAAGATGCTGGGCCTGGGCCTGGCCACCGCGATCGCGATCGACGCGACGCTGGTCCGGATGGTCCTCGTCCCCGCGACGATGGCCCTGCTGGGCAAGGCGAACTGGTGGCTCCCCGCATGGCTCGACCGCCTGCTGCCCCAGCTGCACGTCGAAGGCTCGGCGCCCTCGACCCCGGTCGCCGCCCCTGCTCCGGTCCTCGCCGCGCAGGAGTCGTGATGACCACGACGACCACCTCCACCGGGGCGGCAGGCACCAGCCTGTCGCCCCGGCGGCTCGCCCTCATGCGAGCGGTCTATGGCTTCATCGGCGTCGGGCTCGTCGTCGGCCGCTGGCCGCTGCTGGCGAACGCGCGCGAGGTGTCGCGCTACGAGGGCACGACCCTCGCCCTCCTGGCAGGGATGTCGGTGCTCATGCTCCTCGGCCTGCGCTACCCGACCCGGATGCTGCCGATGCTGGTCTTCGAGTCGCTGTGGAAGCTGATCTGGCTCAGCCTGGTCGGCCTGCCGCTGCTCATCGCGGGAGGCCTGGACGACGGCAAGACCGAGACCCTGGTCAACTGCCTGCTGGTCGTGCCGGTCCTGATCGCAGTCCCGTGGGGCTACGTCTGGAGGACGTACGTCGCTGCGCCCGGCGAGGCCTGGCGATGAGCGCGGTGTCGGTGGAGGCTCCGGTCGGCTCACGCCTCCGGAGCATCCGCACCTGGCGCCGGCTCACCCTCGAGGACGTGTCCTCCTCCACCGGGATCTCCCGCAGCACGCTCTCCCGCCTGGAGAACGGCCAGCGCCGCCCGACGCTGGAGCTCCTGCTCGCCCTGGCCGCGGCCTATCGGGTGTCGCTCGACGACCTGGTCGGCGCCCCGGAGACGGGGGACCAGCGCCTCCG